>JBKQRT010000107.1:0-3155 GCA_052143895.1 Acidimicrobiales bacterium
CCAGCGCACGGCGATCAGGATGACCTCGGGCGGGAACCGGAACCCTGCGAATCCCGAAACGGGGGGCTGGATGGATCGGATGAGACGGCGACGCTTCACCCCAACAGCCTCGTTCACGCACGGCCGAGGCACGAACCCCAACGGTTCCAGGCAAGTTCGCGCTCAATGCAACAGTGCCCTCGACGGTGACTGTACGAGCTAGCGGGTGCTTCGGAAATCCACTTGGCCAAGATCAAGCAGCCGAGAGTTCCGGGCTCTTAGTTTCAGCCCTCAGACATACGGCTCGGATCAGTCCAGGGAAGATAAAGCGGTGAAAAGGTAAGAAGGTGTACCAGTAAAGGTACCCGAGCAGACCGTGTGGGTCGAAGAACGCAGTCTGCTCAATCCGAGAGCCATCGCTGTTGGGACGGACCTCGAACTGCAACCATGCAGTTCCTGGGAGTTTCATCTCGGCTCGCAAGCGCACGAGATGCGGCGCCTCGAGCGCCTCGACCCGCCAGAAATCCAGCGGCTCGCCGACACGGAGGTCGCGCGGGTGACGGCGACCCCGCCGCATACCCACCCCGCCGAACACCCGGTCAATGAGTCCGCGCATTTGCCACAGAGCGTTGCCGGCAGGCCATCCGTCCTCACCGCCGAGCGCGCACACGACAGCGTACACTATCTCGGGCGATGCCGAACAGTGGGCCCAGTGGCGTTCCAAGAGCATCCCCTCGTGTACTGCGAGCTTGCGATGGTGGGCTCGGTGGCCACTGAAACTCGCCAAGCTGGAGGCCCACGTCGTCTCGACCTCCTCGTTTGTCACACGGGTAAGTGCGAGTTCCAGCGCGGCGCGAAAGCTCATCGGCCGCACGCCGAATTCGTTGAGGGCGCGGGGATCTCGCACGACGACCTCGGTTTGCATGCTTGCAACTAGCGGCTGGACGATCGCGTATGGGATCGGAGTGACGATGTCGATGAACCGGCTGCTCCATTCCGGGTGCGGGACGGGAAAAGGCAGGATCACGCGATGCAGTGAACGAATGCGCGCATATTCGGCCATCATGTCTCGATAGCTCAGCACCTCCGAACCACCGATCTCATAGACACCTTCGGCACCAGGGTGGTCGAGCGCCTCGATCAGGTACTCAAGGACGTTTCTTACTCCGATTGGTTGGCAGCTTCTGTCCAACCACCGAGGTGTGATCATGACCGGCAGACGCTCGGTCAAGTATCGGATCATCTCGAAGCCGACGGACCCCGAACCGACGACGACTGCTGCGCGGAATTCGATCACTCGCAGCCCACTGGTAGCCAAGACACGGCCGACCTCCTGGCGCGAGGTCAGGTGATCGCTAAGGATCTGTGTCGGGCTTCCCAGTCCACCGAGATAGACGATCCTGTTAACGCCCGCTTCACGGGCTGCCGATGCGAAGGTCTCGGCGATCTGGCGGTCGCGCCCGGGATAACCCTCGCCGCTCGCCATCGAGTGCACCAGGTAATAGGCGACATCGATGCCATCCAAGGCGCGACGCGCCTCGTTTGGATCAGCCAGGTCGCCTTGGACGATCTCCACGCCGGGCCAGCGGCCTTCTAGGTGTTCGACCTCGCGGGCGACGCAACGGACACGAACACCGCGGCTGCGCAACCTGCGCACCAGACGACCACCGATATACCCGGACGCTCCAGTGACCAGGACATGCGGCCCATCTGCACCGGCACAGGCGGCATCGTTTATTTCTGCCACTCCCGACTCGGAACCCGCATAGCACACAACTCAATGTGACACCCTCGGCGCCCTCCGATGCCAGAGGAAAAAGTCCTCTGAGGCTTTGACTGACGTGCTACAACGCCGGGTGCGATACGCCCCGGGCAGGGCCAGTACGACCAACCCTGGTGCCCGGTATCACCCGATGTCGGAGCGCCTGACGACGACCTCTAACCACTCGAACATGCCGGCCTCCGATCGGGTACTCGGCATCCGCGCCTTGTCCGATATCGCTCTCCAGATCGGATTATCGGTCGGTCGGCTCCTCGCTGGATGGCCGCCGACCCGGCAGCGAGGGGGGTGCGTCCAGCAGCTTGGTCGCCATGACAACAAAGGAGGTTCAGGTTGTGATGACGTAACCAAGCGACAAGCTGAGGACAGCCAGCCGGTGCGAGTCCGGTCATCCGAGACGGCAAGGGCGGCCTTGTATCTCCGCACCCGCCTTCCCCTTTGACGGCCGGGTTCGCTCAATCCGCGCCGTCACCACGGATGGTAGTTGCGAAACCACTCTCTGCCCAAACCTCAAATTGACGAACCACGACCTTCGTGACGCCAGTCTTGTTGTGACGCGTCACACCCAGGTCGGGTGGGCACGGCATTCGGGAGCAACCTGGCCCAGGCCCGAACCGGAACGAGTGGGTCAGGAAGGCCGCCGGGGAAGCTCCGAGCACACGAGGTTCGACTTCCTCGGCTACACCTTTCGGGCCCGCCTGGCCAAAGGCCGGTATGGATTCTTCATGAGCTTCCTTCCGGCCATGAGCGCCACGGCGAGAAAGGCGAAGGGCCGCCAGATCAGAGCCTGTCACCTCAGCCGTCGCAGCGGCACGGACCTGTACGGCTTCGCCCAGGGGATCAACCCCCAGGTCCGGGGCTGGATCAACTACGGGGCCTTCTACCGCTCCGAGTTGTACGCCGTCGCTGCGCGCATCGACGATCATCTCGTCCGATGGGCCATGCAGAAGTTCAAACGACTGTGGGGACGTCCCGACCGGGCGTGGCGCTGGCTGGATGCGGCACGGCTGCGACAGCCGAAGCTCTTCGCCCATTGGCATCTCCTCACCTCACCGACACGCCGGACGGTGGGAGCCGTATGACGGGAGACCGTCACGTACGGTTCTGAGAGAGCGGGAGGGGGAGGTTCCCTCCCGCTACTCGCCAGGACTACAATGACCCCGGGCACTTCGCTCCGGTGAGTTTGTCCGACCATTGAGGCTCTCGCCCCGGGCGCGTCGCCTTTTAGCGGTGATGCGTTCTGGGGGCGAGATCCCGGTTGATCGCCTGCTGATGCGGCGTGTTTCCTTCCCAATGGTATTTCTTCGGGCTGACAACACACTTCGCCTACAAGGACAACGCCGGCATTCCCTTGCACGCCGTGGTCCTCGGAGGGCACACCGGTGTCGCACGGCAC
>JBKQRT010000108.1:0-4419 GCA_052143895.1 Acidimicrobiales bacterium
GGAACACCGACAGGTTCACCGCCCACCGCCTCGCCCAGTTCGCCCTGGCCGTCGCCCTGATCATCACCGTCAAACTGGTCAAGTGGTCGAAACGGTGGGGGTCACTGGCCATCGCCTAATCTTGTAATTAAACGTTCGCCCTATCCACCGATGGCTTCCTTCAACAGGAGTTCGGCGGCCTTGGCGTCAACGCTGCGCATCTGATCGAGCAGAGCACGAATGCGGCGGTCGTTCCCGATCCACTCCTGGTAGAGCTGGGCTTCGTTGGCGGTCAACCGTTTGGTCACGGTCTTGCCGTTCACTTTTGCGGTCCATTGCCAGTAGGGCCCGTGCGGAGTAGGTGGGTCTGCGTTGCACTGGCAGCCCACTGATGTGCAGTGGGTATAGCGGCGGGTCACACTCCCCGCGGCGACGATCCCGATCTCTGCGATCTGGGCAGCCAGCTCCCGGTGTCGCCGGTCGTACTCCGCCAGCCGCTTCTCGACGGTCGTCCTTGCCATTGTGCTCCTTGTGTCGACAACAAGCATCCCTCATCGGGAAGCAGACAGTAAGCATACTGTCTGGATGGGATGCACTGATGAAGTTGCCACCGAGCTGATTGGCTTTCGCCGGTCATTCCACCAGTGCCTGTCCCCGTGGGGAGATGCCCTCTTCGAGCTCTGTGACGCAGCGCTGTGCTCGCCGGCGCCGGTGGGATCGGTGCCCTCGCTCAGCCTGGAGCCGGAGTTCCGGCGCAGCCACGGCAGTCTCTACAAGTCCCTGGCCGACGGTGAGGTGGACGACGTCCGACTCCGGGAGCTGCTGGTCGAGCACCGTCCGAAGGATTGGCCCTTGGTGTTCGCCGTCGACGCGTCGACCTGGGACCGTTGCGATGCCGAGTGCAGTCCCGAGCGGGGCTTCCACGACTCGGCATCCAAGCACTCGGCCGGACAGCCCATCGTCGCGGGGTGGTCCTATCAGTGGATCTCCCAGCTGAACTGGGCCCCTGACAGCTGGACCGCCCCACTGGATGCCCTGCGCATCAGCCCGTCCATCGACGGAGTGGATGCCACCATCGACCAGGTGAAGCGACTGGTCGGCCTCCTGCCGAGTGACGGCGAGGTCCCCCTGTTCGTCTTCGACGCCGGGTACGACGGCATCGCCCTCGGCGAGGGGCTCACAGACACCCGGGCAGAGGTGCTGGTGCGCATCGCCTCGACCCGGGTCTTCCACCCCGACCCTGAGCCGCGTCGTGACGGGACCATGGGGCGACCCCGACGCCACGGGCGGCGCGTTGTGCTGTCGGACCAGTCGACCTGGCCTACTCCGGATGCCGAACTGGCCGCCCGCGTCCGCCGCTACGGGAACGTGAAGGTGAGTGCCTGGCACAACCTGCATCCGAAGCTGCACGGCCGGGGGCGGTGGCGGGACTGTGACGAACCGCCGATCATCAAAGGCAGCGTGATCCGGGTCGAGGCCGAGCACCTGCCCAAACCGACCGGACGCGTCAAGAAGACACTGTGGCTGTGGTGGTCAGGAGACGGCGAACCCGATCTCGATGTGTGCTGGCGGGCCTACCTCCGCAGGTTCGACATCGAGCACACCTTCCGGTTCGTGAAAGGGACGTTGGGCTGGACGACACCATCGCTGCAGAAGCCCGAACAGGCCGACCGTTGGACCTGGCTCGTGATCGCCGCCTACAACCAGATGCGTCTCGCTCGCGGTCTCGTCTCCGACCTGCGGCTGCCTTGGGAACGGAGAGGTGACCCGAAGACACTGACCCCAACGCGAGTCCGCAGGGGGTTTCGTCGACTGCGTGCAACCCTCGGCACACCCGCTCATCCACCGAAATCCTCTGCCCCGGGTCCCGGACGACCCAAGGGCACCCGAAGACCGCCAAGAACCCGCTATCCGGCGGTCAAAAAGGCTGCTTGAGCCGGTCCTCCAGGTTTAATTGCAAGCTTAGTGCTGCTTGCCGGAATCCCTGCCACAGGCAAGTCAACGTTTGGCAAGTGGATCTCAAAGGAGAAGCGCTTCAGACACGAGGATCTTGAACAACACCAGAATCATCTCGAATGGCTCGAACGTAAGTCACCTCACGCGTTCATCGACGAACTCCGGGCTGGACGGCCTGACTTCCTTATGAACTGGGGATTTCCTCCGAATGACCATTGCTTCGCCAAGGTTCAAGGTCTGGTCGACGCCGGAATGACCCCCTGGTGGTTCGACGGCGATCGTGGAGCTGCACACGCCAGCTTCATTAGGCGAGGAACGGTGAGTACCGCAGCCTGGGATGTTCAGTTGGCTCAAATCGAGAACAGATGGGCCGACATCGAGGACATTTTCGGTGCAAACCGCATTGACGTGATCGGCTCTGATGGGGCCTATCTGTCCTGCGACGAGATCTATGAGGTGATGTTCGGAAGTGAGTGATCGAACTGCCCCCAAACCGGGAGGAGGGCAGAAATCACCGTGGCGGTTCGGCCCTGATTGGGCCAGCGGTAACCTCGGCGTCATGTCCGTTCCTCCTCCATACAAGCTGCGCGTCCCGCTGGAGTCAGCGTTCGACGCGACGATCGGTTTCGTCGTCCACGAGGGCGACGAGATCGACCGGTGCTCCGGGCACCTGCCGGTCCGCCCGAAGGTTTGCCAGCCTTTAGGCATGATTCATGGCGGCGTCTATGCGGCAATCGCCGAGACGCTCGCCTCGACTGGGACGGCCCGCGGCGTCTTCGCCACAGGGGGTGCCGCTCTTGGAATGTCGAACAACACCAGCTTCCTGCGGCCGATCACCGAAGGTTCCGTCCACGGCTCTGCCGTCGCGATACACAGGGGTCGGACGAGTTGGGTGTGGGACATCGAGATGCGCGACGATCAGGGCCACCTTTGCGCGACGGCACGTGTCACCATTGCAGTGCGACCGCGGGCCGAGCTGCGCTGATCTTGGGGTATCACACAACACCGGATGGTGGCGCACCTCCTTCAGTCCTTCACCAGTCCATCCGATGATGAGATATGACCACCGGGCGGCTGCGTCTCATTGCGACACCTGTGTATGTCCTTGCCAGCTTCGTAGCGGCCGTGTCGCTTGCTTCGTGTAGCGCTTCGTCGAGCTCGACTTCGACCACGAAGAACGCTCCCCGGACCACTTCGACAACCCAGGTCGCCGGTGCGAGCACCGTTGCAGTGCCGAATGTTGTGGGCGAGCCAATGGACCAGGCAGTCAGCGCCGTTCAGGCATCAGGCCTACAGCCTGGAGGAATCCAGGTCGATCCCACAGGCCCGAAGACTTCCGTGGTGCTGAGCACATCACCTGCTGCGGGTACTCAAGTCCCGCAGGGATCGAAGGTCATCTTCAACATCGGGAGCGGCAACTGATCCGCCTGACTGGTGGAGACCCCGATCAATGGTTCGGTGGGGCACCCTTCCGCCCCACGTAGGGTCAGATGCTTGCTGGCGCGAGCGGGGCCAGCCAGCCGACGTTGGGTCAGATCAAGCTCCGGATCCTCGACGGGCGGGCCCGGATCCGTCGGATCGTGGCCCGGACCGCTTCGGTGGACGTCCGGGTTGACGGTCGGAGCGCGGGCATCGACGGGATCGGGCTCGAAGCGAGCTGACCGGTTCCGGGCTCGACCTCGCCGTCGGGTGACACAACCCTCATGTACGGTGGGGACATTCATCAAGAGTGACCTGAGGGACTTGGCCCGATGATGGTCCGGCAACCGGCTGAAAGAGCACGGTGCCAATGCCAAAGCGATGAGGAGACACCATGCCTGAGCGTGAGCTGCACGGAGGGATTGGTCCGCGAGGACCATCTGCCGGGGATGCACCCGGACCCGGCCCAGGCGGAGGGGCCTCCGAGTCGTCGGACACCCAGCGTGACCGGTTTGGAGACCTGCTCGTCTGCCGGGCGTGCGGTGACATCAAAGGGCCGGTTCCCGGCCTGACCGACGGTGCCTGTGAACTCTGCGACTGCGTGGCCGTCGACGAGCGTCGTAGCGCGCCGACATGGCCGTGGTTCGACTTCAACTCAGCCTTCCAGCTCTGTACGTGCTGTGGGCTCGAGGCGCTCCCGAGTGGGTCCCGGTGGAGCGTGTGGTTCTGCGACGCGTGCCGCCGACGGGTGAGGAAGCTCAACGACCTGGCCGGACGGTGCGTCGTCCCGATCGGTCGGCACTCGCTGATGAACAGAGTCACCGTGTCAACCGACAGAGGGGAGGCGGCTCTGGCTGCCTCCTTCGACCAGCTCTTCACCTTCCTCCACAATGCGGAGGCCATCTCCGCCTGGGGCAGGGAAGTCGTCCGCAGCAACCTGGAGGCCCTCTACGGCCCAGGGAGCGGCGACGTGCGACTGGCCCGGTACCTCGTCGACGCGGAGAGGTCCGAGTTGAACAAGGAGGCAGCGTTCAGAGACCTTCTCCGGTCGGCACTGACTGCCGA
>JBKQRT010000109.1:0-2867 GCA_052143895.1 Acidimicrobiales bacterium
TCGAGTTCTTCAGTGACCACTCCTACCGTGGCGAGTTCCTGCACAAAGGCCGCTGGCGCACGATCGGAGAGCTGGATCGCCCGTCGACACAGAGGATGGCAACCCGGGTCGCGAGGCACGGGTATGCCACGAATCT
Organism: Acidimicrobiales bacterium; assembly: GCA_052143895.1. Classification (GTDB taxonomy): domain Bacteria; phylum Actinomycetota; class Acidimicrobiia; order Acidimicrobiales; family RAAP-2; genus Bog-756. The sequence continues at coordinate 137 of JBKQRT010000109.1, forward strand.
CCTCCTGTACGGTCGTCGGTACATCCACAACTTTGTCTTCAGACCGGCCTGAACGCCCCTGAACTCGACGGTGGCGGGTGGCGCGCCGCTACGCGGCGCCCCCGGTTGGGGTGAGTGGTCCACGGCCGGGCTGAATGCGAGAACCAACGAAAGAAGGAGAATAGTGCCCGGGCTCAGCCCCAGCTGGACGGTCTGCCCTGACGGGAGTATCCAGTACCGGACAGAGTTCTCGAAGATCTCGAACGTGACAATCGTCAGGACGATCGCGTTGCTTCGACGTTGGCCGTATGGACTCCCAACCGGGCAACAGAGCATCTCAGTAGACGTCGCTGACATGCGCGCCTATCGTTGACCGGCATCGTGACGGGGGGGACATGCCGGAGACCAGCATCTCTGCGGGTGATCAGCGGTTCCTCAGCACTGGTGACGAGGCTGGGACGAGTCCTGGGGACCGGACCTGGAGGCCCGATGTCGAGGGTCTGCGCGCCATCGCCGTGGCACTCGTCGTCTGCGTTCACTACGGTGTGCCTCGGTTTCAGGGAGGGTACGTCGGAGTCGACGTCTTCTTCGTCATCTCCGGATTTGTAATCAGTGGTCTGCTGTTGCGGGAGCAAAAGGGAACTGGAAGAACCTCCCTGGCCGACTTCTACGCTCGACGCAGCCGACGCATCCTGCCCGCCGCCCTCCTCGTCATCCTGGTCATGGTGCTGGCAACGTACATCGTTTCCGGGATGAGGTTCGGCAACGAGGCGGCACACGAGGGGCGCTGGGCGGCGGCGTTCGCCTTCAACTTCCGCTATTTCTTCCCGAGCTGGAATCCATTTCCCGTGCTGGGAAACTTCTGGTCGCTCGCCGTGGAGGAGCAGTTCTACATAGTGTTCCCAACCCTCTTCCTCCTGGTGGCCAAGATGAAGAGAGGCCCGTCCTTTCGGGTGCGCCTGGCCATCGGTCTGGCTGCTGTCATCGTCGCTTCCTACTTACTGTCAATCATCCAGTCCCGCACGGACCAGGGTTGGGCCTTCGTGTCGCCCCTCACGCGGGCATGGGAACTCGCCCTCGGGGCGCTGATCGCCGTCGGGACTCCCTGGTTATTGCGGACGCCGAAGCGTGTAGCTGCAGTGCTCACATGGTTGGGAATGGCCGCTGTTCTCTTCTCCGCTGTCGTGTATTCCCCGCTGAATACCGTCGCCTTCGGGCCCCTGACCAACGGGTACCCGGGGTGGCGTGTGGCGGTGCCGGTGATCGGGACCGGATTGATTGTCGCCGGAGGGACGGTCGTCCCACGGTGGGGCATCGAATCTGTCATCGGCACGGCGCCGTTCCGCTGGCTCGGCAAGCGCTCCTATCCCTCTACCTCTGGCACTGGCCGATTCTCGTTGTCGCTTCCCAGGCAGCGGGCAGCGCGAGCTTCTGGAAAGTGAAGGCGCCCGCACTGGTGCTCTCGGTGGTGCTCACGCTGGTGACTTACCGGTTCGTCGAGAACCCACTCAGACACTGGATGCTGCCTTCCAAGCGGAACGTGCAGCTTGGCTTGGGTGCCAGCGCGGCGACGTTCCTGCTGCTGACTGTTGTGATTGCGGCAACCTCATAGCGACGAGGGTGTGGGACCAAGGAGATGACCGGCGCTGTTCGTGCCGAATGGCCCAATTGATCACGAACCCGGAGCTCACAAAGAAGACGTCGACCTCGATTTATCCATCGAAGAACCCGCGTACTCAGTAGTGAATGGCTACCACCAGGGCCACGGCGACCGCTCTGAGTCCTTCGACGTTCGGATGCCACGCCTGATCGCCCGGAGCGGTGCCCGACTCGTCGCCTGCGTCGGTGAAGCGCCGTGCGCCTTCGGAAGCGCCCCTATCTCAGGCATCTCGGCCCTCGGATACCGTCGGCGTCAGATCAGCCCTGACGATCGGCATCGGCGGCCGTCCTGGACGTCGCGTAGGTCGGCTGGGATGTGCCCCAGATCACGAGTCGGAAGAGCCTGGGCTCCGCTCCGACGTGGACCCCGGCGCCTTCTTCAGCCTGCGACCCACGGAGCGGACCCGTGTGCGGGCATCGGCGGCCATCGCTCGCATCCACGCCTTCGTCGGATCTGCTGGGGCCGGCCGCACGTCGGGGCAGGCGACCGCGCGCCGTTGCTCGTAGAGCGACCAAGCCGACCCCACAAGTGCCTCCGGTCCGACCTCCGGCATCGCCGTACGGGTGGCGACGATCGCCGCCAGCCGTGCGTAGTGGGCCTCCTCAGAGGCACGGTCCGTAAAGGTCGGCGCCCTGGCCACCATGAAGTTGTCGCGCCAGGCGAATCCCGTCATGCGTTGGTCGGGTGGACGGTCCTCCATGGCGTGCTCGATCAGTTCGAGGCCTACGAACGCGCAGGCGGCCGGCCACGCGTCTGGGTAGAAGCGCCAGCAGTCGAACGGGTACCGGTGCACCGCCCCGCCACCCGGGGCGACGATCGCCGCCAGTCCCCCTTGGACCAGCACCCGCGCCACCTCGGCGAGGGTGATCCAGAAGTAGGGGTTGTGCTCGAGGGCCTGGCCCGAGATCACCACGTCGTAGCTCTGGCTGGGGATCTCCTTCCAGCTGAAGACGTCCTGCGGCACGAGATCCACGTTCGGCCCCTCGGCGATGTCGAGCCCGGTGAACGAGTACCGGGGCCCGGCGAAGAGCGGCCGGTAGGTGTCCTGTTCCTTCTTGGCCATGGAACCGACGTCCAGCACCGACAGGACCG
>JBKQRT010000110.1:0-32760 GCA_052143895.1 Acidimicrobiales bacterium
GCCACTGGAGGCCGTCCTCACCAACGACGGCGCCGGACAAGCCACGTACTTCGGCTGGCGGGAGCCGTACCCCGACTGCCCGGAGCTCGCCCCCCGCTTGGCAGATGCCGAGCGGATCACTGACAAACTGTGCGAGCGGGATGTCGAGCGCACCCCCGCACCGTCCGAACGGGAGGCCTTCGCCGCGGCCGTGACCGCGGCGGCGGCCGTCCTCGGCTAGGGGGGTCGGGCCAGGCGCACCCGGCCCCCTCCGCCCTAGACGGGCGGGTGGTCAGCGGTCCCTGGGCGCGAGCCGGTGTTCACGAGCGACGTCCCCGTACCACGCGGCGCTCGGTTTGGCCCCGCGCTCGAACGTGGTCGGGTCCACCGCGTGCAGACCGAGCTTCGGACCGTACCCCATGTTCCATTCGAAGTTGTCGAGCAGGCTCCAGACGAAGTACCCGCGCACGTCGATCCCGTCGTCGAGGCACGCGTGGACGCCCCGGAGCACCCGGTCGAGGTAGACGATCCGCTCGGCGTCGTCGTCGGTGGCGATGCCGCTCTCGGTGATCAGCACCGGCAGCCCGGTGAACCCGGCGGCTCGGCGCATGCAGTGGGCCACCGCCTGAGGCCAGTTCTCCGTCCCCAGCTGCGTCTGGGGCACGGCCGGATCGTCGGCCACCGGCCCCTCGGGGCCGAAGTGCATCCGCGTGTAGGCCTGGACGCCGACGAAGTCGTCGCCCTCGGTGGCGCGCAGGAAGGTGTCCTCCAGGATCTCCTCGGCCATGTCCCGGGTGAGCTCGCCGCCCTCCTCGGCCACGATCTCCGCCATCGACAGGGTGAGTCCGATCGGGTAGCTCCCGGGGCCCGACCGCAGCTCCTCGACGGCCAGGCGGTGGGCTCGCACCATCGACTCGTTGACGGCGAGATGACGGGCCAGGTCGTCCTTCACCCCCGGCGGGTAGTCGCCGACCGTGTAACCCATGGCTCCGACCACGTTGGGCTCGTTGATGGTGCAGGCCCAGCCGATCAGGTCCCCGAGGTGCGCGGCGGCCCGGCCGACATAGCGTGCGAACCGCTCCGGAGCGTCGGCGGCTTCGAAGGCGCCGCGCGCGGCCAACCACGACGGGCTGGTGAAGTGGTGGAGGGTCACTACCGGGACGATGCCGCGCTCTCGGCACCCGGCGCACATCCGCCGGTAGTGGTCCAGCGCCGCCCGCGAGAACTCGCCGTCAGCCGGCTCGATCCGGCTCCACTCGAGCGAGAAGCGGTAGGCGCCGAGGCCCATCCCGGCCACCAGGTCGAGATCCTCCTGCCACCGGTGGTACGAGTCGCAGGCGTCCCCGCTCGATGCCGCGCACTGCGAGCCCGGGGTGTGCTCGAAAGCCCACCAGTCGTTGTTGGTGTTCCCCCCCTCGATCTGGTGGGCGGCACCGGCCGCGCCCCAGAGGAAGTCGTCGGGGAACACCAGGACCCCGTCGTCCGCGCTCATCCCGCCACCGTACCGACGGTGGCGGTGACGCGCCCGATCGCTCCCGCACCGGGAGCCCTACCTCGTACGCCCCTCCCACAGGGCGGCCATCCCGCCGGCGTACATCTGGAACGCCCGGATCCCGAGCTCGTCCGTCGACGGCGGGTCGGGGTCGGCGGCGCAGGCCTCGGCGAACCCGTGGACCGACACGAACCACGACGCCGTCACCGCCGCCGCGATCACCCTCGGCTCGATGGCCCCGGCCGGATAGTCGAGGCGCTGACGGAAGAGCTCGGTCATCCGGGCCTGGGTCTCGACCAGCAGCTGGTAGACGCGGCCGGCGACCTCGGGGGCGGTCTCGGCCAGCAGCACCCCGACGGCGAGCGGCGGGAAGGGGGCGCCTGACTCGTCCCGGAGCCGTTCGGAGGTCACGAAGCCCTGTCGCCGGAGTGTCTCCAGGGCGCCGGCGTACATCTCCTCTGGCGTCTCGCCCGGGGGCCGGCTCTCGAACGCCTCGAGGTAGGCGTCGACCCACTGCTGGAACTGCGCCAGCGCCACATCGGCCTTGGCGTCGAAGTAGGAGTAGAAGGTCCGGGCGGCCACGTCGGCGGCATCGGTGATGTCCTCGACCGAGGTGGCCTGGTATCCGAACTGCCGGAACAGCGTGGCGGCCTCCTCGATGATCCGCTCCCGGGTGGCCGCCTTCTTGCGCTCACGCCGTGTGCGCAGTTGGTCCGTGGTCATGGCTTTGAGTCCTGGCCTTCCCCCGCCCTCCCAGTGCCCGCGCGGTACTCCGCACATGCATCGACGGCCCCCGGCACTTCCCCGAGCGTCGCCGCAGCAGTATCCCGCATTCCGGGGGCCGCTGGCAGTGTTTCGTCGCACCAGCTGTCCCTTCGACGGAAGTCTCCGAACACCCTGGTCGAGCCCGGGACGGTACCGTGACCCGCATGGGTCTCCGGCGCGGAACACCGGCGGGAGCCTGACCGCCGTGCAGCTGGCCGTTCAGCTGGCCGTGCTCCAGCACAGCGACTCCGACCTGCCGGGGCTGCTCGGTGTGCGCGCCCGCGCCCTCGGGTTGGCTTTCCGCTCCTACCGGGCCGACCACGGCGTGGGTGGGCTGCCGGAACCCGGGTCGTTCGACCTCCTGGTGGTGATGGGGTCCGCCGCATCGGTTCTCGATCCGTCGGTCCGTTGGATCGAGCCCGAACGACAGCTGGTGGCGGACGCGGTGGCGGCGCAGGTGCCGGTGCTCGGGGTCTGCTTCGGGGGCCAGTTGCTGGCCCAGGTGCTGGGGGCCGAGGTCAGCCGAGCCGCCCGGCCGGAGATCGGCTGGCGCACCCTCGCCACCGGCGACGCGGCGCGGGTCCCACCCGGACCGTGGCTGGAGTGGCACGAGGACCAATTCGCCGTCCCTCCAGGTGCCGAGCTGGTGGCCAGCACCGAGGTGTGCCCTCAGGCGTTCGTGAGTGGCATCCACACCGGCGTGCAGTTCCATCCGGAGGTCAGCTGGGCGATCGTCCGCCGCTGGGTCGAGGAGGCCGCCGGTGCGGGCACGCTGGCACCCTCGGTGGCCGAGGAGCTCCGGGCCGGCTTCGACGCCGAGGGCGGGGGCCCGCAGGCACAGGTCGACCTCCTGTTCGACAGCTTCCTGCAGCGTTCCGGCTGCCTGGGGTGACCGCCGAAATGTCCGGACCGTCCCGGGACGACGTCGCCGCCGGTGGCGGCCCGCGGCCTCAGCCGAACTTGAGCAGCAGCAGGGCCACGACGGTGAAGGCGATCCCTGCCTTGAACATCAGGTGGGCCCGGAACCACTCGACCCGCCCTCCGCGGTCGTCCGGGGCCGAGGTCCGACGGTGCCGCGGGGTCCGCGGCGGCAGCGCCGGCGCGACCGCCGGTGACACACCGGCCGGTGGCACCGGGTTGCGTGCGCGCGTGTCCACCGTGGTCCGGGGCCGCGACATCGGCGCCGGGGTCGGGGCCGCGGACGGCACCTCGCCCGGGGCCACCACCGCACCGGTCGCCGCATTCGTCTGGATCGTCGCCAAGGTGCCCGGGCGCGACGCCGGGCTCCCACCGGTGGCGCCGTTGCCGCGCACGCCGTCGTCCGGGACCGCCGCCGCCGGCGGCTCCGCTGTCGGTCCGGCGACCGGTCCGGCGACCGGGAGGGCGGTGGTTCTCGACGGCTCGGCGCCGGTCATCGCCGGGTGCTCGCTGAGTCGCAGCTCGGCCTCGTCCGCTTCGCGCCGTGCGTCCTCGAGCTCGCGGAGGAGCGCGTCGACCTCGTGTTCCTTGCGTGCCACCAATTCCCGGACCACATCGCCCGGGATCACGTCGGGCGGGTCGGTGCCGAGTGCGTCGACGACCGCCCCGAGCTCACTCACGGGCCACCGCCGCCGGGTCGGCCTGCAGCCAGCGCGATCCGTCGTTCATCGCCGTTCGGAGCTGGTCGATGAGTGCAGCAGGGTCGTCGCCTCCGGTGGTCGGGACCTCCCCCACCAGGGCGTCGAGGCGCTGCAGCTTGCGGTGCGCACGCTCGGTCCGGGCCCGTGCCTCGGCAATGGCCAGCTCGATCCGGAGCCGTTCCGCGCCGGCGGCCCGCAGGTAGGCCTCCACCGAGTCACGGGTGTAGGCGGCAGCGGAGGTGCGATCGCTGGGGGTGGTCATGAGGAGGTTCTCCGGTTCGGGAGGCGGCGGTCCCGCCCCCCCAGTATACCTAGCAAGTCACTAGGTCGATAGGGGTGGGACGGCCGTCGCCGGGGATGGCGGCGGCCTCAGCCGAAGCGGCCGTGCACGTAGTCCAGGGTCCGGGGGTCCTGGGGCTCCTCGAACATGGCATCGGTGGGGCCGTGCTCGATGATGTACCCGGGCGCCCCCTGCTCGGCCAGGAAGAACGCCGTGTAGTCGGACACCCGCTGGGCTTGCTGCATGTTGTGGGTCACGATCACGATAGTGACCTCGGAGCGCAGCTCCTCGATGGTCGTCTCGATCCGCCGGGTCGAGGTGGGGTCGAGGGCCGAGCACGGCTCGTCCATGAGGAGCACACGGGGTCGGATGGCCAAGGCCCGGGCGATGCACAGCCGCTGCTGCTGGCCACCCGAGAGGGCGCCGCCAGGCTGGCGCAGCCGCGACGACACTTCGTTCCAGAGACCGGCCTTGACCAGGCACCGCTCCACGATCTCGTCCTTCGCGCTCTGGTCCTTGCGGGTGCCGGTGAGCCTGAGTCCGGCCAGGACGTTGTCGTAGATCGACATGGCCGGAAACGGATTCGGCTTCTGGAAGACCATGCCGATGTTGCGCCGGGCCTGGGTCAGCTTCCGGTCGGGGTCGTAGATGTCGACTCCGTCCAACAGCACATCCCCGGCGAGGGACGCCGACGCCACGAGCTCGTGCATCCGGTTGAGGATGCGGAGGAAGGTGGACTTGCCGCACCCCGACGGTCCGATGAGCGCCGTCACCTGCCGGGCCGCCATGGTCAGGGAGACTCGGTCGAGGACGTGATGGTCACTGAACCACGCCGAGATGTCGCGGGCCTCGAGCGTGGCCGCCTGGTCGGCGTGGTGGCCGAAGTCGCCGGCGAGCGTTCGTGGATCGATCGGGGTCTCGAGGAGCATGGCGTGGCTTCTTTCAGGGACGGTGGGCGGTCGGGTGCGGGCAGGTCACAACAGGTTGGGGAGGAGTCGGGCGATCTGATTGGCGGTGAAGATCCAGGTGAGAAGCAACGGGGCGGTGAACACGATCCACGCCTGGGCGTGGCCCCGCCGGCGCGAGATCCACACCGCGCCGGCCACCAGCACCCCGAGGATCTCCAGCCAGAAGAAGAGTGCCCACAGCGTGCTGGTGTCGGTGCCCAGCGGCTGCTCGCTCGGCGGCACCGTGCTGACCAGGGGGTAGTCGGCGGCGAGGGGGGTGCCGACCTTGTCGGCATCGACCCACACCACGCCCGACGGGACGAACGGTGCACCGCCGGCCGTCCCGAGAGTCAGCCGAGCCTTGCCGGCAGCCACCGGGTGGTCCACCGCGCCGGCCGTGCGGACGTCCACCACGCGGAACACCGAGGTGCCGACGCCGGTGGTGACGGTGATGCGGGCCCCTTTGGCCAGGTCGCTGATCTGTCCGAACGGACCGCCGTAGGCCGCGGCCCGGCCGAGGATGACACTGGTGCCGGCGCCACCCGGGAACACCGTGTCGCGGAGGTGGCCCGGCCCGTCCGCCAGCACCGAGCTGGTGGTCCCCTCGGTCACCACCTGCTTCACTCCGATGGAGGGGATGGAGAGCACCGCCATCGGGCTCCCGAGGGCCAGCGCGCTGTCCCGGCCCACCTTCGGACCGGTCGGCGCCGTTCCCAACGCCAGTTCGGTCCGGAACCGGTTGAACAGGGAGACCTGGGCGGACCGGTGCTCTAACCCGCTGATCCAGGTGAGCTGCAGGATCAGGCCGAAGGCCAGGAGAGCCAGGACGATGAGCGCCGAACGCACCAGATACGCCGTCGAATCGGTGGGCAGCGGCGCCAGGACGTGGATGGGCGGTCGCCCCTCGCCGTCCTCGTGGCCGCCGGTCGGGGGAAGCTGGTCCCCGCCCGGCGGCTCGGGGGGAGCCTCCTCGACCTCGGGCGGGACCGTGTCCGGGGCGCGCCAGTCCTCGATGACCGTGCCGTCGGGCACGGGGACCAGGAGCAGCTCCCGGTCGTAGGCGGTCTCGGTGGCGGTCACCACGGGGAGCGGGACACCGCCCGGTCCGTGCGCTTCCGGGACTCGTAGCCCCACCCGAGCAGCATGAGCCCGACACCGATGGCCAGCAGGCCGGCCCCGATCCCCTTCCAGACGGGGAACCCAGTGAAGGCCAGGTTGCCACCGGTGGCCTCGGAGCTCCCCGTCCCCGTGTCACCGGATCCCGACGACCCGTCGGTGCCCGCCGCGCCCCCACCGCCGGCGCTACCGGCGACGGCAGCCGGCGTCGTCGTGGTGGTCGTGGAGGAGTCTGACGAGGCGTCGGTGGTGGTGGCCGACGCGGCGGTCGTGGTGGTGGTAGTCGATGCGCCCGCCGTGGTGGTGGTCGTCGTGGTGGTGCCGGCCCCGGGGACGTCCGCCCACACGAACCCGTTTGGGTCGGTGCTGCTGGCCGTGAAGGTGATCTGGGTGTTCCAGTTGTCGGTGACCGCCCCGGTCGTGTTGGCGCACAGGAGGCCCGCCTCCCAGACGCCGTCGGAGGCCCCGCCGAGCAGCGTGGTGAGGGGCACGCCGTCGGTTGCGACGAGGGGCGCCCACTCGAAGTCGTTCGGGATCTGGACGATCTGCCCCGTGCCGATGGCCGTGTTCGCAGGTCCGTAGTACGTGCCCGTGGTGTCCACGAATCCGTAGTCGCCGGTCGGCGGATCGTTGATGAACTTGAGGGACGCCAGATTGGTCCCCTTCCGGACCAGGTAGCTGTAGACGTGATACCCGTGGTTGGCGGTGTCGCCCGAACACGCGGCATTGGCGGGCAGGGTGACCGTGAACTGGGTCGTCGAGCCACCCGAGGCCAGGGCGGCCAGGCTTCCGGGGCTGGCGATGGTGGCCGTGGCGTTGACCGTCACCGCCGAGGCCGCGGTGGCCGCGGCCAGGCAGACGGCACCCGAGGCGATGAGCAGGGCTGCCGCGGCCCGCAGGCCTCGTGGCGTCCGCGCTGTCCGTGTCCTCGTCGAGCGGTGTGCCTGCTGCATGGTCTGTCTCCCTGTCCTGTCGGATGGCGGTGTGGTGGTCGGGCGGTCGAGTGACGGGTCTTCCCCGGCGGTCCTCACGGCCCGACCGGGGTCTGTTCGCCGTCGGGCGGTCCGTGCGCAGCCGCGCCGGGCCGGCCGGTGCGGCCGATCAGCAGCGAGGCGATGCCCGCGGCCAGCCCCACGAGGAGGATGATGGGGAGCATCCACCGCAGCACGCCGATGGGGATCCCGTGGGTGCGGATGGTGGCCAGCGCGCTCCGACCGAGCGGCTTGGCTGGCTCGGTCGGGGTCGTCGCCGGGGTGGTGGCCACGGTGGTGCCGGGCCTGAAGGGCACGGCCTCGTCGACCAGCGAGGGTCCCGATGCGAACGTCGGCACCGCCGGGCTCGTCGTGGTCGGGTTGGTCGCGGACGGCTCGGCGGGCGGGTTGAGGACGGAGGCCGCCGCCGCCGTGTCCTCGGCCTCGAGCTCCGCTGGCAGGGGGACGTACCCGGCCGGCAGCTGACCGGGCAGGTCGCCGCTGACCTGACCGACACCGCCCGCGTACCGGATGAGGTCGGCGTAAGCCTGCCGGCCCGTGGCGTCCAGGGTCTCCGGGGTGGTGGCCGCGTAGGTCAGCAGGGACAGGGGGTAGGCGTCGTGGGCCGACGGTGACGGGTTGGCCTGCAGCACACCGGCGGTCGCGCTCTCCGTCATGGCCTGCTCGCCGGCCAGGATGGACGCCGAGGTGGGGGCGACAAAGGCCGGGCTCGACCCGTCGTCCCCGGCCCGGCTGAGGCTGGCCGTCTGCAGCCCGTACCGGGCGGCGGACGCCGAGTCGGTGATCGACATTACGAAGTCGGTCCCCGACTCCTGCGGACCGTTGGACGTCCACGCCGTGTTCGGCGTCTGGGTGGGGTCGAGGGTCGTCTTCGCCCCGTCGTTGGCCGTGGCGGCGTCGAGGGCGGCCGCCTGCATGTTGAGGGTGTAGGGGGACCAGTCCTGGACGCAGAGCGGGCGGGCGGGGGCGGGCGGCGGTCCGTACACCTCGGCGCTGGGAGACGAGAAGCAGTAGGGATCGCTCTTCGCGAACGTCTCCGGCGTCGGGCTGGTGAAGGAGACCCCCGACGGGTTCAGATCGGTGTTCGAGCTGTAGTACGGGTTGACCACCATCCCCCACGGGTCGGGAGCGCCGCTGAGCCAGAGGCGGGCCGACTTGTCCGACAGGATCCAGTTCCACACCGCCGACGCGGCGTCGGAACTGCTCTCCTCGACGATCAGGGTGCCGGCGTCGATCTTCTGCTGGGTGGTGAGCTCGGTGAACTCGGGGTTGTACTGGAGGAAGTCCGGGTCGGTGAAGAGGCTCGTCGGGTTCTTCTGCACCCAGCCGTACGCCGGTGAGGTGTCGCTGGTGACGTTCTCCAATTGCGCCTGGTACGACTCGGTGAGCAGCTTGGCCACCAGGCGCGGGGTGAGGTAGATGTTCTGGACGCGCGAGCCGGCCAGGGCCACTTCATCGGGCAGGAGCTGCCCGTTCGAGCCGAGCGCCGGTGACCGGTCGATGTTGAAGACCACGACGACACCCGACAGGGTCAGGGGGGCGTAGACGATCGGGTCGGTCGGGGTGGTGTCACTTGCTGGCACCGGTTTGGAGAAGACCGACATCCCGGCCGATCCGTAGGTCGGGTTGGTGAGGTTCTGGCGCGCCAGATCATCGTTGTCCTGGACGTACTGGTACGGCGTCGGGCTCCCGACGTCGCACAGTCCCGGCTCCCAGCTGGCGAAGGCCGAGGAGGCCAGCTCGCTGCCCAGGACCTGTTCGGCGCCGGCGCCGCCTGAGCAGCTCGAGCCGACCGGGTTGAACCCGAGGGGGATGGCGATCCGGTTGGCCCAGGCCTCGGGCGTGAGTGGGGACGTCACCACGCTCTGCACGCCGGTGAGTCCGGACGGGTTCTCCTGGGCCGGTGTGCTCCTCGGCACGACCACCAGCCAGCACTGCGGCGTCTTGGTGCCGCCCCCTGGCACCGGCTGGATGTCCTGGCCGCAGCCGAGCCCCGAGGCCTCGAGGCCGGTGTCGACCTGGAAGAGCTGTCGGCCGGTGCCATCGGGATAGGTCCGGGCGAAGTCGACCTCGTTGGTGGTGGCGAAGCTGTAGTACGGGTTCTTCCAGAACGGCTCGGGGCTGTAGGGGTTGGCGAGGTAGCCGTAGTCGGCCTGCTGGTCGACCACGGTGCCGTCGACCGACTGGAACGGCTCGACCACGTACCCGGTGCCGTTCCGTCCGCCGTCCGTCCAGGTGTCGAGCGACGTGCCGGGGATCTGGCTGTTCTGCAGCCCGGCGTAGGTGCTCCAGCTCGGCTCGGCCAGCACCCGCGAGTACTCCTGGCCGACCTCGGGGATCGGGTACGAAGACGTCGGGCTGCTGCTCTCGCCGCCGAACTCGCACTGGGTGGGCAACGGTCCCGGACCGGCGTCGGGAGGGTTCGCCGTCTGCGGGTCTCCCCAGCACTCGAAGATCTGGAGGTAGGCACCGTTGTATGTCGTCGTGAACTGGTCCGTGCTCGGGTTGGAGAAGGTGGGGGTCCCGCCTTTCCAGGTGACGGAGATCGCCTGGTTGCCGAGATCTTGGGTCTGGTTGACCGTGACCTGCAGTCCCGAGTCGGCGCCGCGGCCCGACACGGTCACCTGCGAGTCGGTGGCGGGCTGCGCGGTGTCGGTGCCCGCCGCCCCGGCGTAGGATGTCGCCGCCGACGCGCCCGGCTGGATGCCCGGGACGAAGGCCAGCACGGACAGGGAGGCGGCGATGCCCACCCAGGCCGCGATACGGACGCGGCGGAGGCACCCGCCGTCGGGGCGTGGGCGGCGCCGCTGGTGCCCGCCGCTCACGACTTCCGCCTGGCGGTCCGCCGGACCAGTAGCCCGGGGATGAGGATGATGGCCAACAGCACCAGGCCGATGAGCACCAGCAACGACTGGTTGACCGACCACCCCGAGGCGACGGCCAGTGTCACCGGCTCGGCCGAGGGTTCCGCGCCCGCCAGTCCGATGACCACCGATGACGAGCAGTCTCCGGCCGTCGGGTCGCAGGGCGCAATGGTGGTCGATGAGGTGTTCCCGGGGGAGCCGGAGCCGGCGGCCGGCGTCGACGCCCCGGCGCCGGCGCTCCCCGACGTGCCGGCTGCGCCCGATGCAGCCGCGGCGGCGGCCGGCGACCCGGCGCTCACCGGCGTGGACACGGTCGCCGCCCCGCCGGTGCCGTAGGTGCACTGGACCGGCCCCTGCCTGTCGCACGCCGGCGGATAGGGCGCGGTCTGGGCCAGCAGGTTGGCACCGGAGGGTGTGAAGGTGGGGTTGTTGCAGCTCTGGATGTTGATGCTCTCGACGTCGGCGCCGGGGATCTTGGCGATCTGGGCGAAGCTGGCCTCCACCAGGTTGATCGGCATCGGCGAGTACCCGAGGAGCGCCGACTGCTGCTGCCCCTGGCACATGGCGTCGTAGGAGAATTTGGCCAAGGTGTGGCCCTTGGCCGCGGTGAAGCTCCCCCCGACCGTGGTGGGGAGGATCAGGTAGCTGTACGACGAGAGCGGGTAAGTACGGGGGTCCGGGTCGGTGTAGACGTTCCCGAGCTTCTGGGTGAGGTACAGCGCCGGGTTGCTGACGTCGGTGGTGTCCACCTGGGCGGCCAGCAGCGAAACGGCCACGTTCTGCGCGGTGGGCTCGGTGTAGTAGCCGTCGGCGTTCAGCATCTGGGCCACCGGGAAGTGGTCGTCGATGGCATAGGAGTACTCCACGTAGCCGATAGCGCCGCTGGCGTAGCTCTGCGAGACATAGCCGGCCACCCCGAGGTCGCCGGACTGGGCGATCATGCCGGTGACCGTCGGGTAGAAGGACGTGGGTCCGCAGTCCGGGGCCCGGCCCGACCTGGCGCAGTAGGCGTTCCAGATGGACGGGTACTGGCTGATCATCCACTCCGAGAGCTCGTAGCTCGAGCCCGCCCCGTCCGAGCGCACCACGGGAACGATCGACTCGTCCGGGAGCTTCAGCCCCGGGTTGTCGACGGCTAGTGCCGGGTCGTCCCAGTTGGTGATGGCGCCGGTGAAGATCTTGGCGAAGTTCTCGCCGGACAGGCGGAGGTTGGTCACCCGTTGCCCGTCGATGGTCAGGTTGTACATGAAGACGGTGCCGCCGGCCGTGATCGGCATGTAGGCGTAGCTGCCCGGCTGGGGGTGCTCGGGGGCCGACCCGTCGGTCGGGTCGGTCTGGAACGGGATGTCGCTGGCGGCGAAGTCGGTCTTCCCGTTGATGAAGTCGATGCGCCCGGCGGTGGAGCCGTTTTGCGTGTAGTCCACCCGCATGCCGATTTGCTGCTCGTCGGCGATCCACTCGTCGATGGCGTTGGCCGACCACGAGGAGCCCTCGCCCTGGATCTGCACGTAGCTGTCTGCGCCGGCGGGGCCGGCCCCGACGGTCACCAGCGACAGGGTGCCGATCACCAGGGCCACCAGGCACACGGCCAGCCGGCTCGCCCTGCTCGTGGTCGAGGTGCGCGTCTTCTCCGTCTTCTTCGTCATCGGGAGGGCTCCACGGTGGGGATCTGGGCGGTGTCTGCGTTGGCCGGACCGGCCTGGCGACGGCGGTCGTCGAACCGGGCGACGTCACGGGCCGACGCCTCCTGCACCCGGCGCAGCCCTCGGGGGGACAGGTGCCCGGGTCCCCATCCACCGATCTTGCGGGCCACCAGGAAGAGGACGATGACCACCACCAACAGGAACGAGGCTGCGCCGAAGGCCCGGCTGGTGTAGGCGGGCACGCCGCTCTGGACGAGCTTCAGCGTGAGGAGGGGCAGGGACACCATCGGTCCGTTGAAGGGGTTGCTGTTGATGTAGGTCGTGTACCCGGCGGTGAGGAGCACGGGGGACGCCTCGCCGATGGCCCTGGCGACCCCCAGGATGACGGCGGTGGCCAACCCGGAGCGGGCGGTCGGGATCACCACCTGCACCTCGGCCTTCCAGCGGGGCGCACCCAGCGCTGCCGCCGCCTCGCGCAGGTTGCCCGGCACCAGCCGGAGCGCCAGGTCCGCCGCCCTGATGATGTAGGGCAGCATCATGACGCTGAGAGCGAGCGACGCCGCGAACCCCGACCGCTGGAACCCGAAGCTGAGAATCCAGGCGGCGTAGATGAAGAGGCCGGCGAGGATGCTCGGCAGCGCGGTCATCGCCTCGACCACGGTCCGGAAGAACCGGGCCGGTCCGCTGCGGGTCACGTCCAGGTAGACCGCCGCCACCAGGCCGATGGGCACGGTGAGGATCACGGCGATCCCGACCATCCACAAGGTGCCGACCAGGGCGTGGGCCATCCCGCCGACCTTGAGCGACGCCAAAGGACCCGCCTTCGACATGTCCTGCGTGTAGAAGTTGGCGTGGACCAGGGCCGACCAGCCGCGGATCAGCGTGAACACGATGACGATCCCCAGCGCCCCGAAGGCCAGGACCGCGGTCGAGGCCATCAGTACCGTCATCACCGCGTCGCGCACCGCAGGGCCGTCGTCGGCGATCGAGACCAGCACCCCGTAGACGACGAGGAACACGACATAGGCAATGAGGGCCAGGCCGAGGCCCCCCGACATCCCGGTCAACAGGTAGAGCAGCGCCGACACACAGGCCGCGGCTGCCGCCGCGCCCACCAGGTTGTACACCATGTCCCGCCGGAGGCCACCGAGCTTCCGCCGCTGTTGGGTCGGTCGGGGAGGGAGGGGGCTCCTCGGCAGCGCGGCCGAGGTTCCGGTCGTCGTGGCGACGTCGTCGAGCATGGTCATCTCAGACCTCGCTCTCCGCGCCGGAGCGCGACCGGGCCACGACGGCCGACGCTGAGAAGTTCACGACCAGGGTGAGGGCGAACAGGGCGAGGCCGGCGGCCATGAGGGCAGAGATGCCAAACGACGACGACTCGCCGTACAGGTTGGCGATGAGGAAGGAGACCGAGTTGCCCCCGGACTGCAGGATGTGGAGGTTGGCCGTGAACACGGGGGAGATGATCAGGATGACCACGATGGTCTCCCCGAGCGCCCGTCCCAGGCCGAGCATCGTCCCGCCGATGATCCCGCTCTTCCCGAACGGGATCACGACCGATCGGATCATCCCCCAGCGCGTCGAGCCGAGGGCGTAGGCCCCCTCCCGCTCACCGAGGGGTGCCTGCGAGAATGACTCGCGCATCACCGACGTGAGGATGGGGATCACCATCAGCGAGACGGCGATGCCGGCCACGAAGGTCGAGGCGCTGTAGAGGCTGTTCGACTCGAGCGGGTTGGTCGGATTGGCGCCGTTCACCTTGAAGATGGGGATCCACCCGAGCCAGGTCGACAGCCACCGGGAGAGCCCGATGGTGCGGCCCTGCAGGAAGAACAGGGCCCAGAGCCCGTAGACCACCGACGGGACGGCGGCCATCAGGTCGACCAACGAGACGAGGGTCCGCTTGATGCGCTGGGGGGCGACCTCGGAGATGAACAGCGCGAGCCCGAGCGAGACCGGAACGGCGATGACCACGGCCACCAGGGCGATCAGGATGGTGAGGGTGAGCACGCCGGCGATGCCGAAGTGGTGGATGTCCGGCTGCCACGCCTGGGTGGTGAGAAAGGAGAACTTGGCCACCCGGATGGCCGGCAGCGCCTTCACCGCCAGGAACAGGCCGATGGCGGCGAACACGGCCAGGACCACCAGTGTGCTGAGCCGGGTCAGTCCGATGAAGGTCCGGTCCCCCTGGCCGGGCCTGGCCGTCAGGGCCCGTCGTTCCTGGGGTTCCGGGCCGGATCCGGCCGGTGCCTCGGGGAGGGTGACGACCACGGCCGCTACCGTCCCGTCCGGGGCGCGTCCGTGGAGCGCCCGGATCCCTCGACCCCGGCATCGACCCGTGCCCCGGCACCGACGTCAGCGGGCGACATGCTGCATCCCGAGATCCGCGGGTCGTCCGCCGTCGGCCGGTGTCCCGGAGGTCGGTGCCGCCGGCCCCGGCTCGGGACGGGCCGGAGGCAGTGGTCCCTCGGTCCGGCGCCGTCGGCTGAGGAGCAGCGCCACCAGGCCGAGGACGATGGCGAGGCCGAGGAGTGCCACCCCGACCCACAGACCGACCCCGCCGGACGACACCGTCGCCGGGTGGAGCACCCGCCAGGTGAACCCCCCCGGGTCCGTCGAACTGGCGGTGAACTCGATCTTCGAGTTCCAGTAGTTGGTCACCACCCCGTGGGTGTCGGCGCAGGCGATCCCGCCGTCCCAGATGGCCGTCTTCTGACTGGCGGGGAAGAGCTCCTTCGGCGTGAGGCGCGACCAGATGAACGCCGTCGGGATGCCGACGACCTGCCCCGTGCCCTCGGCCGTGTTGACCGCGCCGAAGTAGGACCCGTAGGAGATGAACCCGTAGAACTCGCTGGGGATCCCGGTCTTGAAGCTGACCGCCGACGGCGAGACGCCCTGGGGTACCAGGTAGCTGAACACGTGGTAGGCGTGGTGGGCGGTGTCACCCGGACAGCTGGCGTTGGCCGGTAGCACGACACCGTACGTGGTGGCCGAACCGCCGGAGTCGAGCGCGGTGAGTGTGCCCGGCTCGGTGATGACCTCGGTGGAGGCGGTCACGCCGGCGTCGGCCGCCGACGGACTGGTCACCAGTCCGACCGTCACCGCGCCCACCACCGTCGCCACCACGACGAGACAGGCGGCCACCGGGTGGCGCCGGCCGGGGAGACGGAGATGCGAGCCGAGAGGCATGCTCAGCCCGCGCCGTAGAAGGGTGCGTCGAAGGAGAACACGCCGCCGGTGGCGCTGGCCAGCCAGTAGCCGCCGCTCACGGTGTCGGTGCCCACGCTCACGATCGGCGCACCCACCGGGATGCCGACCGCCGAACCGTGGAAGGTGGCGTCCCCGAAGGTGAAGACCCCGCCGTCACGTGCCACCAGCGTGTAGCCGAGGCCGTCCGGCGTGGCGGCGATGCCGCTCACCGGCTGGTTGAGGCGGAGCGAGGAGGCCGCACCGAGGAACGATGCATCGAAGGAGAACACGCCCCCGTCCGCTCCCACCAGCCAGTAGCCGCCCGTTGCCGGATCGACGGTGATGCCCACGATCGGGGCGTTGAGCAGTTGCCCACCCAGCGAGCCGTGGAAGGCGGCGTCGCCGAACGAGAACACCCCGCCGTCGGCTCCCACCAGCCAGTAGCCCTTGTCGTCCGTGGTGGCGACCATGGCCACGATGGGGGCGTCAAGGCGGTGACCGCCCAGCGACCCGTAGAAGGTGGCGTCACCAAAGGCGAAGACGCCACCGTCGGCGGCCACCAGCCAGTAGCCCTTGCCGTCGCTGGTGGGCACCAGGCGGACGATCGGGGCGACCAGCGGGAGGTCGGACGCCGAGCCGAAGTTCTGTGCCGTACCGTGGGCGGAGACGTGACCGGCGGCGTCCACGAGCCAGTACCCGTCTCCCGAGGGTGTCGACGCCATGCCGACCACGGGCTGGGTGAGGGCCTCCGAGGGGGACGGGACGGCCGGCCCCTCCACCGAGATCGACTCCGAGCGGGTGGCGGTCGCGATGTCGGCATCGGTCACCCGCACGGTGAAGGTGGCGGTCCCCGCCGTCGACGGTGTGCCGCTGATGGTGCCGGTCGAGGCATCGAGCGATAGTCCCGCCGGCAGCGCTCCCGAGGCGATCGACCAGGTATAGGGGGTCTGGCCGCCGGTGGCGGCCAGCGTCTGGGAGTAGGACGTGCCCACCGTGCCGCCGGCCAGGCCGGTGGACGCCACCACCAGCGGCGGGAGCTGGACGGTCAGCGTGAAGTCCTGGACGGCGTCCGAACCCACCCCGTTGGCGGCGGTGAAGGTGATCGGGAAGGTGCCGGTGGCGGTCGGTGTGCCCGACAGCACGCCGTCGGCGAACGTCACGCCGGCCGGGAGAGCGCCGGCTTCGGCGATCGTCGGGACCGGCGAGCCGGTTGCCGTCACCGTGAAGGAACCTGCGCTTCCCTCCGTGAAGGTGGTGGATCCGGCGGAGGTGATGGCCGGCGCCACCTGGTAGGTGAAGTGGTCGGCCGGCGAGGTCGAGGACGCACCGCCGGGGGTGGTCACGGTCACGTCGACGGTGTCGGTACCGGCCGGCGAGGTGGCGGTGATCGAGGTGGCCGTGTCGCTCACGATGGCGGCGGTGGCCGTGCCGAACTTGACGCTGGTGGCACCGCTCAGGTTGGTGCCGGCGATGGTGACCGTGGTCCCACCGGCGGCCGGGCCCGAGCTCGGGGTGACCCCGGTCACCGTGGGCGCGGCGCCGACGGAGAGGGTGAAGTCCTGCGTGGCGTCGGCCCCGATCCCGTTGGCGGCGGTGAACACGATCGGGAAGGCCCCGGTCTCCGTCGGCGTGCCCGACAGCACGTTCCCGGCGAAGGTCACCCCGGTCGGGAGCGCTCCCGACTCGGTCACGGTGGGAGTCGGGTTTCCGGTGGTGGTGACGGTGAAGGTGTTGGAGGAGCCTTCGGTGAACGAGGTGCTGCTGGCGGAGGTGATGGCGGAGGGCTCGCTTCCGCTCGGCCCGGGGATGGCCGACCAGACGAACCCGTTCGGGTCGGTGCCACTGGCGGTGAAGGTCACCTCGGTATTCCAGTTGTCGGTGACCGTTCCGTTGGTGTTGGCGCAGACCAGGCCGGCCTCCCAGACGCCGCTCGTGCCAGACGTGTAGAGCAGCGTGGGGAGCGGCACGCTGTCGTCGGTGACGAGGGGCGCCCACTCGAAGTTGTTGGGGATGCCGACGATCTGCCCGGTGCCGATGGCCGTGTTGGCCGGTCCGTAGTAGAGGCCGGTGTTGTCGACGAAGCCGTACCCGGTGGACGGGAAGTTGACGAACGTCACGCCCGACAGCGCGGTGCCCTTGGTCACGAGATAGCTGTAGACGTGATAGCCGCCGGTGGCCGTGTCGCCCGTGCAGGCCGCGTTGGGAGGCAGTGTCACGGTGAACGGCGTGGTCGAGCCACCGGAGGGCAGCGGGGTCAACAACCCTGGCTTGGCGATGGTGGCCACACCGTTGAGGGTCGACGCCTCGGCCTGTTGGACCCCGGTCAGTGTCAGCGCCGCGACCATGGCCGAGACGACCACCACGACCATCGCCACCGACCTCGAAGAACACCCACCGGCCCCAGTCGTGCGGTGGCACCGGGTCGAGCGCCGCTCGGGTGCGAGGTTCGTTGACTGGTTGTTCATTGTGCCTTGGGCTTCCTAGTTCGGCGCGAGGGCGGTCGAGCAACCGAGGAGGCCCCCACCCATTCCCATAAAACCTACGGAAATACTTCTACTGCGGACGTCCAACGGTACGGCCGGATCCGTCGCCGAGTCAAGGGCGCCTCCCACACCGACCACCGTGGGTGGGGATCACGATGCCCCCGACCAGGACGATGCTCGTTTCGGGCCTCCCCACACACGAGCGGGCGTCCGGTCGGGCGCCCCGGTCCGGGGGCCGCGGTTGCGCCAGGGTCCTGCACGTGGTTTGCTATTAGCACTCGACAGTGCAGAGTGCTAACGACACGGAGGAACACCAGATGGCCAAGTTGATCACGTTCGATGAGGAGGCCCGCCGGTCCCTTGAGAGCGGAATGAACAAGCTCGCCGACGCGGTACGCGTCACCCTCGGACCCAAGGGCCGCAACGTCGTCCTCGACAAGAAGTGGGGCGCCCCCACGATCACCAACGACGGTGTCTCGATCGCCAAGGACATCGAGCTCGAGGACCCGTTCGAGCGCATCGGCGCCGAGCTCGTCAAGGAAGTCGCCAAGAAGACCGACGACGTGGCCGGCGACGGCACCACCACCGCCACCGTCCTGGCCTGGGCCATGGTCCACGAGGGGCTGCGCAACGTGGCCGCGGGCGCCAACCCCATGTCGCTCAAGAAGGGCATCGAAGCCGGCGTGGAGTCGGCCGTGGCGTCGCTGCGGGGCATCGCCCGTGAGACCGACTCGAAGGCCCAGATCGCCCAGGTGGCGTCCATCTCGGCTGCGGACCCCGAGATCGGCGAGATGATCTCCGAGGCCATCGACAAGGTCGGCAAGGACGGGGTCATCACCGTCGAGGAGTCGCAGACGTTCGGGATGGACATGGACCTGGTCGAGGGCATGCGCTTCGACAAGGGCTACATCTCCCCCTACTTCGTGACCGATCCGGAGCGCATGGAGGCCGTCCTCGAGGACGCCTACATCCTGCTGGTCGGGTCCAAGATCACCGCCGTGCGCGACCTGCTCCCCCTGCTCGAGAAGGTCATGCAGGGCGGTAAGCCGCTGGTCATCGTGGCCGAGGACCTCGAGGGCGAGGCACTGGCCACCCTGGTCGTGAACAAGATCCGCGGCACCTTCCGCAGCGTGGCGGTCAAGGCTCCCGGCTTCGGCGAGCGGCGCAAGGCCATGCTCCAGGACATCGCCATCCTGACCGGTGGCCAGGTCGTCACCGAGGAGGTCGGCCTCAAGCTGGAGAACGTGGGCCTCGACCTGATGGGCACGGCCCGCAAGGTCGTGGTGACGAAGGATGAGACCACCATCGTCGAGGGTGGTGGCTCGGACGACGAGATCAAGGGCCGGATCAACCAGATCAAGGCCGAGATCGAGAACACCGACTCGGACTACGACCGTGAGAAGCTGCAGGAGCGCCTGGCCAAGCTGTCCGGCGGGGTCGCGGTGATCAAGGTCGGTGCCGCCACCGAGGTGGAGCTCAAGGAGAAGAAGCACCGCATCGAGGACGCCGTATCTACCACCAAGGCGGCTATCGAGGAGGGCGTGGTGCCCGGGGGCGGCGTGGCCCTGCTGCGGGCCCAGACCTCGGTGCTCGAGACCGCCGACAAGCTGGAAGGCGACGAGGCCACCGGTGCCCGGATCGTGGCCCGGGCCGTCGAGGAGCCCCTCAAGCAGATCGCCGTTAACGCCGGCCTCGAGGGCGGGGTCATCGTCGACAAGGTGCGGAACCTGAAGAAGCCGAACGAGGGTCTGAACGCCGCCACCGGCGAGTACGAGGACCTGTTCAAGACGGGCGTGATCGACGCGGTGAAGGTGACCCGCTCGGCACTCCAGAACGCCGCATCCATCGCCGCCCTCTTCCTCACCACCGAGGCGGTCATCGTGGACAAGCCCGAGGAATCGTCCCCGGCCATGCCCGGCGGGGGGATGGACGACTTCTGAGCCGGGGACCGTGCCGGCCCCGGTCGGCGGGACGGGGACACCGTCCAGGACGTGAGACGAAGGGCGCCCGACAGGGCGCCCTTCGTTCTCTCTCTAGACTGGCGCCGTGACCGAACCTCTCGCGCCCTCGGTCGGATGGGGCGTGCTCCACCTATTCTGCAAGCTGTCCGAGCCCTCGTCGCCGTGGGGTGCGGCCGGCTGCGACCGCCAGGTGGTCATGCAGGCGGTCAAGGCGGCCGAGGCGGATGGCTTGCAGGTGGTGTCCGTGGCCATGCTCGGGCACAAGTCCGACCTCGGGTTCATGGCGCTCGGCCCCGACTTCTGGCGCTTGCGGCGGTTCCAGTCCGACGTGCAGGCTGCGGGCCTCGTGGTGGTGGGCTCCTACGTCTCGCTGACCGAGGTGTCCGAGTACGCCGCCGGTGTCCCCGACGAGATGAAGCAGATGCGCCTCTACCCCGATCTGCCACCCGAGCACATGACCGCCTTCTGCTTCTATCCGATGTCCAAGCGGCGCGGCGACCTGGAGGGTGCCAACTGGTTCTCCCTGCCGTTCGAGGAGCGGAAGGAACTGATGTACGGGCACGGCACGACCGGGCGGGCCTTCAAGGGCCGGATCGTCCAGGTGATCACAGGCTCGACGGGGATCGACGACTGGGAATGGGGCGTGACCCTCTTCGGCGCCCGACCGGACGACCTGAAGGATTGCGTCTACACGATGCGCTTCGACGAGGGATCGGCTCGATTCGCCGAGTTCGGACCGTTCCTGACCGGGATGGTGGCGCCGGTGGAGGCCGTGCTGGCCCAGGTCGTCCCCGATGCGTGAACCGGGGCCGGGAGGCAACATCGGGTCGCTGCGAGCCGAGCTGCTGCGCATCGGCCCGGTGGTGGTGGCGTTCAGCGGTGGCGCGGACTCGGCGTTCCTCGCCTGGGTGGCGGCCGACACGCTGGGGAGGGACCGGGTGTCGTGCGTGACCGCGGTATCCCCGTCGCTCGCACCCGAAGAGCTTGCCGACTGCAGGGCGCTGGCGGAGGAGTGGCGGCTGCCCCTGACCGAGGTCGCCACCGATGAATTGGCCGATCCGGCCTACTCGGCCAACGACGGCTCACGCTGCTACCACTGCAAGGCGTCGTTGATGGGGGCGCTCCGCCCCCTCGCCGCCCAGGGACCCGGGGGTCGGCCGGCGACGGTGGTCCTCGGCGTGAACCTCGACGACCTGGGCGACCACCGTCCCGGCCAGCTGGCTGCCGCCGAGGCCGGAGCCGAGTTCCCGCTGGCGGCGGCTGGGTTCACCAAGTCGGACGTACGATCGGCATCGAAGCAGCTCGGGCTGCGGACCTGGGACAAGCCGGCCGCCGCCTGCCTGGCCTCACGGGTGCCCTACGGGACGCCCGTCAGCCTGGGAACCCTCCGCTCGGTGGCGGACGCAGAGTCGGGGCTGCGGGCGCTGGGGTTCCGGCAGCTGCGAGTGCGCCACTACGGGGACACGGCGCGGATCGAGGTGCCCGAGGGGGACCTGGTCGCGGTGGTCGGCGCCCGGCGGGGGGTCTGCGACGCCGTGCACCGGGCCGGGTACCGATACGTCACTCTCGATCTCGACGGGTTCCGCTCCGGCAACCTCAACGCCGCGCTGACCGGGTCGTCCCTGGTCTCGTCCTCGGCGGTGGGGCCGTGATCGGCATGCGGGTGAAGCTCACCTTCCCCGAGGAGCTGGTGCGGGAGCCGATCATCGCCCGCATGGTCCAGGAGCTCGACATCGTCCCCAACATCCGTCGGGCCGACGTCGGAGAGCACAGCGGGTGGATCATCTGCGAGCTCGACGGCGAGGGCAGCACCGTCGACCGGGCAGTCGAGTGGCTCCGGGCCGAGGGTGTGCAGGTCGACCTGCTGGGGGATGTCGTCGAGAGCTGAAGGTCACCGGGGGGCCCAGTGGCCCGGTGGGCCGGTGGGCCGGGCGGCCCGACGGGTCAGGGGTCCTCGGAGGTCCGGATGGTCCACCCCGCGCCCGACACCTTGCGGGGCTCGTAGAACAGGCAACCCTCCGGACACGCGAACGGGAGCTGCTCGTTTGCCCCCATGCGACAACGCTCGAGCTTTTCCTCCCGTGCGGTGGTCTGCATGACGTAATGACGACAGTCTTCGAGAACGGCCACAACCCATTCTGCCTGATGGACGCGGCCGGGCGTTGGCAGCAAGTAGCGTCGGGAAGGTGGAACCCGTCCCCTCCACCAAACAGCTCCTGCGGTGGAGCGAGGCCCTCGCCGGGATCGCCCGCACCGGCCTGGGGTTCACGGAGTCCCTCTACGAGCAGGAACGCTTCGAGGAGATCCTCCGGGTGGCAGCGGACATCCGGGTCGCCGTCGACCAGGGCCCTGCCGGCGCGGAGGACGCCGAGGGACTGGTTGAAGAGTGGATGGCCTCGGTGGGGAAGGGCGTCCCCGGATATGTGACCCCGAAGGTGGCGGTGGGGGCAGCCGTGGGCAACGACAAGGGCGAGATCCTGCTGGTCCAGCGGTCCGACTCCGGCGTGTGGCTGTACCCGACCGGCTGGGCTGACGTCGGCTACTCGGCGGCCGAGGTCGTGGTCAAGGAAGTGGAGGAGGAGACGGGCATCGAGGTCGAGGTGGTCCGCCTCATCGCCGTGCTCGACGGACTTCGGATCGGCATCAGCCGGATCCCCCTCTACTCCCTGGTGTTCCAGTGCCGGCCGGTGGGCGGTGAGCTCAAGGCCCACCCCCTGGAGTGCTCGGACGTGGGATGGTTCCCGCTCGACCAGCTCCCGTTCCCGCTGGCCGGAGCCGAGCGCTGGGGGCACCACGTCTTTGCCGCCCTCCGGGGGGACCCGGTCGAGGTCCTGTACGACTCGGTCCGGTCGCCGGTGTGGCGGGGCGACCCCGACCACTCGTGACGGCCCGGGTGCCGGGGTGAGCACGGGTTCGGCGTCACGGGTGACCGTGGAAGAGGTCACGACGGTCACCCCCGAGCTCGTCGAGGCATTCGACAGGCTGGTACCCCAGCTCTCGAGCTCCTCTCCCCCGCCGACCCGGGAGGACCTGGCGGAGATGGTGGCGTCGGCCGCGTCCGTGCTCCTGGTGGCGCGCGCGCCCGAAGGGCACATGATCGGCTCGCTGACGCTGGCCATGTTCCGGGTGCCGACCGGGCTCCGGGCGTGGATCGAGGACGTGGTGGTCGACGAGCGCGCCCGCGGGGCCGGCGCCGGGGAGGCGTTGGTCCTCGCCGCCGTCGAGCGGGCCCAGGCTGCCGGCGCCCGCTCGGTCGACCTGACCTCCCGGCCGACCCGCGAAGCGGCCAACCGCCTCTACCAGCGCCTGGGCTTCCAGACCCGCACCACCAACGTGTACCGGTGGTCGTCGGAAGGCTGAGACTCCGAAAGATCTAACGTCAGATCGTGCCGTATGCCGACGTCAACGGGCTCTCGATGTACTACGAGCTCCACGGTGACGGTGAGCCGTTCGTCCTGGTCATGGGGCTGGCCGCAGACATCTCCGAGTACACGTTTCTCGTCATGCGCTCGAGACCCGATTCAAAGTGCTCGCCTTCGACAATCGGGGCGTCGGCCGAACGGACAAGCCGGACGTGCCGTATTCGATTCCGATGATGGCCGACGACACCATCGGTCTCATGGACGAGCTCGACATCGAACGAGCACGCTTCGTGGGCATCTCGATGGGTGCCCGGATCGCCCTTGACGCCGCCCTCCGTCACGGTGAACGCGTGTCCCAATTGACCTTCGTGAGCGCGCAGGCGAGCTCTCGAGGAAGGGTTCACCTGTCGTTCCCGATGCGAATGGCTTGGCTCCTCGGCTGGCTTCCGTGGGCGAAGAGCAGCTATCCCCAGCCTCGGTACGCCTTACTGCGGCAGCGAGAGGCTTCTCTGCGCTATGACTGCATGGAACGGCTTCCCGAGGTCAAGGTTCCGACGTTGATCCTCCAGGGGACCAAGGACCGATCTGCGCCGTACTCTGGAGCGGAGATGATGCAGCGGTCGATCCCCGGCGCTCAGTTGGACCCGTTCCGTGGGGGACACCTGATCTTCCTGATGGCGGAGCGGGAGCGGCTCC
Source organism: Acidimicrobiales bacterium (assembly GCA_052143895.1). Taxonomy (GTDB): domain Bacteria; phylum Actinomycetota; class Acidimicrobiia; order Acidimicrobiales; family RAAP-2; genus Bog-756. Next base: position 23,389 of record JBKQRT010000110.1, read on the forward strand.
TGGAGGCACTGTTGGACGCCTGAGACTGAGCGCTCCTCGCGCCGGAGGATCCCGCAATCTTGCGTAGACCGACACGTACCGCTCCAACATGGAGAGCTGACGTGTCCGAGACGGGCCCGCGCTTCCGACGTCGGCGCTGCGGCCGGCGACCCTCGTTCCCGGCTCGTCCCATTCGCGGCCTCACTTCGTCAGGTTCTCGATCATGTCGGCGAGATGGTGCTCGCACTCGTGCACGGCTTGTGCACAGCACCACGCGATGGTGGTGGTGATCGGAGTGATCGGGCTGTAGAGCAGAGGTCGGGCCCCAAATCCCGGTGGAAGCGATTCGACCGTCTTCACGAAGAGGTTGGCGATGACGGTGAGCTCGCTACAGAGCTCACCGGTCGTATCCCGGGCGTAGAAGCCGAGATTGACCCGCTCGTCCCGGTAGATCGGAGTTCCGGTCGGGGTATCGACGATCGAGGCCGAAAGGATGCGGTCCCTGATCGTGAGCATCACGTCGCGGAGGTGCCCGGCGTACTCATTGACCGACCATCGATCAGCCCTCGGTCGGACGGCGCCGTCCGGGTCTGCGTCATGCAGGACGGACACAGCCTGCACGATGGCCGCGGTGAGCCGGGCGGGCACGGCGTCGAGCGCCACGTCGTCCCAGACGAAGCCGCACACCTCGCATCGTTCGACCTCGGTCGACGTCATGGTCCGGCCTTCCTCCTGCCAACTGGTTCTCGGATCCGCCTCGCAGGACGGGCCTGCGTCCCCACCCCGACCTCAGTTGGTTCGGAGACCCACTGTCGGCCGACGGAGCACGATCCGGCAGGCCAGGACGACTCCAGCTCTGCCGAAGAAATGTAGACCACCGGGTACCGGTGGAGCGCCGCCGCGCTGGCGCCGAACTGGCCGACGGACCGGTCTGTCGTCGACCGCCAGACTGATCGACCGGGAGACCCATCAGGTCTCGGGCCTCAGCCAACCGGCGCTCTCGTCGACATCCATTGACGCACCGGGGGTCCGCACCCGCGCTGATCCCCTCCAGAGGGGCGATCGGACGGTACGGTGCCTCTGACCGGTGTCGACAACAGGAGCCCGGGAGCCAACCAGGAGGAGGCCATGAGCTCCAGCAGCATCGACTTCGTGGGGCTGCTGCTCATCTTCATCGCCGCCGTGGCCGCGCCCATGCTTGCCGAGCTGGTGCCCGGTGGATTCCTCCCACCCGTGGTCCTCGAGGTGGTGGCCGGGATCATCCTCGGTCCGCAGGTCACCGGCTGGCTCCACTTCACGCTGCCGGTGGAAATCCTGTCGCTCATGGGCCTGGGGTTCCTGCTGTTCCTGGCAGGCATGGAGCTCACACCAGCCTCGCTGGTCAACCGACAGGCCCGGCTCAGCATGGTGGCCTGGGTCGCTGCCGTCGCCCTCTCCTTCCCGCTGGCCGTCGCCCTGCGGGCCCTGGGGGCCGGAGGTGACATCCGCATCCTTGCCCTCGCCCTCACGTCCACCTCCCTCGGCGTGGTCGTCCCGGTGCTGCGCGACGCCGGCGAGTCGGGGACGTCCTTCGGCCAGACGGTCATCGCCGCCGCCTCCATCGGGGAGTTCATGTCGCTCCTCCTCGTCACCGTCCTGTTCTCGGCTGATCCGAAGTCCACCCCGGTGCAAGTCCTCTACGTGGTCGGCCTGGCGGTGAGCTCGCTCGTCGCCATCGTGGTGATCCGGAAATGGTGGAGCTCGCGGTGGTTCACCGACTCGCTCGATCGGCTGGACGAGACGACGTCGCAGCTCCGCGTGCGGGCGGCGTTCGTCCTCCTCATCTTCTTCGCCACGCTGGTGAACGGCTTCGGCCTCAGCTCGGTGCTGGGCGCCTTCGTCGCCGGGATCGTCGTGCGGGTCGCCAGTGAGAATGCGTCGACTGAAATCCAGGAGCGCTACCAGGCGAAGCTCGGCGCCATCGGGTTCGGATTCCTCGTCCCCGTGTTCTTCATCACCACCGGGGCGGAACTCGACATCCGGGCCGTCGTGGACAGCGGCCGGACCCTGCTGCTGGTACCGCTGTTCGTCATCGGCATGGTCGTGGCCCGTGGACTGACGTCGGCGGTCCTGCTCCGCCGGGGCATGACCACTCGTGGCCTACTGGCCAACGGCGCGCTCCAGTCGACGTCGCTGACGTTCCCGATCATCGTGGCCGCCATCGGGTCGAGCCTCCGCTTCCTGACGGCGCCCACAGCCGCCGCGCTGATCACCGCCGGCCTGCTGTCGGTCGTCGTCTTTCCGGCGCTCGCCCTCATGGTGCGACCGTGGGAGGAGGACCGCGGGGGCGTGCCCTGGGCCCCGTCCGACGCCCCCCTGCAACCGGGCATCGAACCCGGCGCCGAGCTCTGAACGGGGCCCGCCCGGTCAGGCTCCCGGCGCGGCCGTCTCCTGCAGGACGAGGCCGTTGCCGTCCGGGTCGTCGAATGTCACGTAGCGGCCCCACGGGGCCTCAACGACGTCGCCGTAGATGGCCACGCCGCGCCCCTTGAGGTGTTCGACGTCCCGGTCGAGGTCGTCGGACTCGATGACCGTCCCCTTGTTCGATCCGGGCGGCATGGTGTCGAACCAGGTGACCAGCGTGATCGCCGTGTCGGCGCCGGGCGGCCGGACCTGCACCCACCGCTGGGTGGGTCCCATGGCCGTGTCGGCGACCAGGTCGAACCCGAGCACGTCCACGTAGAAGTCGCGTGCCCGGTCCTGGTCCGTAACCGGCAACGAGAACAACTGCACCTTGGTGACGGCCATCGTCGGCACGCTAGGGATGTCCGGGCTTCCGGTCAACCGCCCGAAGTTCGCGGTTCACGGTTCACGGTGGTCGGTGTGGCCAGGGCCGTTCGAGGGCATGATGGGTCGGAATACCTGAGCCCGGCACCGCGCCCGAGACCGCGCTGGGTTGCGCGGTCTCATTCCGCTATCGGACGTGGCCCATGGCCCGCGCCGGGGGCTGGGCGCTCGGCGTGGTTGGGATCGCCGCCGTATTGGTCGCCTTCGGCGTGGCCCCGCCGGAAGCCATCGCCGCAAGCTCGCAGGTGTGGTCGCCGTTCGTCCTGGTGGCGGGACTGCTGATGGTCGGGCTGGTGGCGGTCGACGACGGTCTGTTCGGCGGGGCCGCGGTCACGATCGCCCTCGTCACCACACTTCTCAACCTGGACACCTCGGTCGTCTTCCTCACCCCGATCCTCGTCCATGCCGCCCGGGCCCGTGGACAGGAAGAAGCGCCCCTGGTGATGGGCACCCTGCTCCTCTCGAATGCCGCCAGCCTGCTCCTGCCCGGGTCCAACCTCACCAACCTCATCGTCCTCGGCCAGCTCCATCTCGCCGGCACGGAATCCTTCCGGCGCACGGCGCTCCCCTGGCTGGCCACTGTGGTCGTGACCGGTCTGACCGCGCCCTCGCCAAGCGCCGCCACCTGGGCGACGCCGGCCCCTGGGGGGCTCCCGGCGCGGACGCGGGCGCCCGGCGCGGATCGGACTCCGTACGTGGCCGTGGTGGGGGCCGTCGTGTCGGTCCTGGCCCTGCAGTCACCGGCGACCCGTCGCCGGGATCGGCGTGGTGGCGGTGGGCGCCCGCCTGGTCGCCAGGAGGGAGCAGTCGGACGGGTCCTGCAGGTGCTGGGTCTGCCCGTCCTGGTCGGGCTGTTCGCCATCGACGTGGCCCTCGGCACGCTGGGCCGGACCTGGGCGGGCCCGAGTGTGCTGCTCGCCCACCTCGACGGTCTGGGCACCGCCGCCCTGGCGGCCGGTGCGTCGGTCCTGGTCGACAACCTGCCGGCGGCCTCCGTGCTGGCCGCCCGGGTGCCGCCCCACCCGTACGCCCTGCTGAACGGCCTCGATATCGGCCCGAACCTCCTCGTCACCGGCTCACTGGGCAGGATCCTCTGTTGGCGCACGGCCCGGACCGTCGGCTCGCCGGCTCCGGTGGCCAGGACCCGTCGTGGTGGTTCTGGTCAGCGTCCCGCTGGCCATGGCTGCAGCACCGGCCGTGATGGCGGCCGTAGGTCCGATCTGACGGGGTACGGGCGACCTTCGCGGGGTCGGCCGTTGGTCAGCCGATCTTCTGGAGGTCCACGATGAACACCAGTGTGTCGTTCGGGGCGATGCCGGCTCCCGGCGAAGACGCCCCGTACCCGAGGCTGGCAGGGATGATGAGCTCGCGGCGACCGCCTGCCTTCATGCCCACGACCCCTTCGTCCCAGCCCTTGATGACCTGGCCCTTCCCCAGCGTGAAGCTGAACGGCTGGCCGTCCCACGACGACTGGATCGTCTTGCCCGACGAGTAGGTGGCCAGGACGTACTGCACGCTGACGGTGTCCCCGTCCTTGACCGCAGGGCCCGTGCCGATGATCAGATCACTGCTCTCGAGCTGGGTGGGCGGGGCCTCGGAGGGCACGGTGACGGTGGGCTCAGTCCCGGAGGTCCCGGCCGGCGATCGTTCCTGGGGGGGAATGGTCGACACCGTGGCCGTCGGGGCACTTTGCCCGGCCGCGGTGGTCGTTGCGCTCGACGTGGAGCTGCAGCCTGCCAGCGCCAAGGCGGCCGCCGACAGCATCACGATGGACCAGGTACGGACACGGGACATGGGACAGTTCCTTTCGACGGGTTCGGAGGCCGAATCGGTGAGCTCGCCTGCGCTGGGCAGACGCTACTCGGCGCCAGGGCCGGAGAGGGAGCGCCGCCGCGTCACAACCCTCTGCGACCATCGGCCCATGATCCTTCGAACCCTCCAACGGGTTGCGGTCGACTTGCGATCCGCTCTGTCAGAACTCGAGCCGGAGCGACTAAACGGCGCCGACGCGGCGACGCTGCTCGACCTCTTCGCCGAGATCGAGAAGCTCGCCTCCGGTGGGACGTTGCTTGCTGCCAGGCGGGTGGAGTCGTCCAACATCTGGCGGCGGAAGGGACACCGGTCAGCGGCCGCCCACGTGGCCGAGGCGACAGGCACCGGCCTCGGGCCCGCCATCAACTCGCTCGAAGCGGCACGCCAGCTCCGGTCACTGCCGGCCACCGACGATGCCATGCGCAACGGCCGCCTGTCCGAGGACCAGGTCAGGGAGATCGCCGGCGCGGCCATCCTCCGTCCCGACGCCGAACAGGAGCTGGTGGACGCGGCCGGACGGCAACCGCTCAGCGTGCTGAAGCTGCGTTGCCGCCGGGTGAAGGCCACCGGTCAGGACCAGCGGGCTGGTTACGAGGCGATCCGTCGCAGCCGATATCTCCGCAACTGGACCGACGGCGACGGATCCGTGAGGTTCGACGCCAAGCTCACTCCCGACGAGGGGGCTCGACTCGTAGCTGCGGTCAAGGCCCAGACCGACCGACTGGCCGTCGAGGCCAGACGGGCCGGCCAGGAGGAACCGCGCCGCGCCCTCGCGGCCGACGCGCTGGTCCGGCTGGCCTGCGGTGGTTCGACTGTCGCCGCGCCCGGTCCGGATTCCCCCACCACCGCCGGCGCCGGACCGTCCGGAGACCCCCCGATACCAGCAGCGGCGGCCATGGTCCATGTGCGGGTCGATCACGAGGCATTGGTGCGGGGCCACCTCGAGGACGGAGAGGTCTGCGAGATCCCTGGCATCGGCCCGATCCCGGTCGACGTCGCCCGTCGACTCGCCGTCGACTCGATCCTGAGCGTCCTGGTCACCGACGGTGTGGACGTGGCCGCGGTCGCCCACGTAGGGCGCACCATACCGGTGGCGATCAAGCGGGCACTGATCGAACGGGATCCGACATGCGTCGTTCCCGGCTGCGACGTGCGCGACGGGCTCGAGATCGACCACATCGAGCCGTTCGCCCGAGGCGGCCTGGCCAGCCTGGACAATCTGGCCCGGTTGTGCCATTGGCACCACTATCTGAAGACCCACCAGCGGCACCGGCTCGAGCGCGGCGACGGCGGGTGGCGGTGGATCGTCCCCGACCCCGACCCGCCGCCTACCGTCGGGCTGAAGCGCTCCGGCTGAAGACCGGGATCACTTCGCCGGTTCGCGCCTCCAGGGTCGCCCGTTTCAGGCCGGGTCGTCCTCGCTCTCGTCAGGTGCCCGATCCGGCATGAGCAGGTGACGGCCGGGCCCACCGTCGGCATCGGCCTCCGGCACCGCCGTCGGTACCTGGAGGCCCGCCGGTCCGGGCCGCGTTCGCTCCTCCCGCCACAGGGCCTCGGCCCGGAACGCCACCTCCCTGAGCGGCTGCCCGGTCCGGCGCGCCACCCGAGCGACGTCGTCGTACTCGGCCTTCACCCGTCCGGTGCTGACTTTCACCCTGACCAGCTGACCATCGACCCACACGGACTCGGTGGACCGCAAGGCCGGCCACCGTTCCGTGCCGGTCACCCGGACCCCGAGCGTGCCGGTGGTCTCGCGCAGGACGTCGCGGACCAAGGGGACGAGCGCCGGGTCGCACAGGGCGTGCACCACCGTCCCCGGGCGGCCCTTCTTCATGATCACCGGGGTCAGCCACGCGTCGTGCGCGCCGGCGTCGAGCAGGGCCTCGACGGCGTGGGCCAGCTGCTCCCCCGTGGCATCGTCGAGGTTGGCCTCGAGCAGCGACACCGGATGCCCGGCGTCGGTGTCGACGTCGACGGCGACGCCGGGGTGACCGTCGGTGCCGGCGGCCGGCGTCTCCCCGGCTCCCCTCCCATCAGCCGTGCCGCCCAGGCGCTCGACACTCCAGCCGGTCACTACCTGGGTGCAGTTGGGTAGCTCCTCGAGCTCGCGGGTCCCGGCCCCGAACCCCTGACCGGTGACCCGCATCGACGGCATGGGCCCGTACCCCGACGAGAGTGCAGCCAACAGTGCGGCCCCGGTGGGCGTGGTCAGTTCCACGGCCACGTTGCGCCCCCAGGTGGGGACGCCGTCGAGGAGCGCGACCACGGCCGGGGCGGGATTAGGCAACATGCCGTGGGCCGCACGGACCATGCCGAGCCCGGTGGCGACCGGACTCGCCCGCACCTCGTCGATGCCGAGGACCTCGAGGGCGGCGGCCGTTCCCACGATGTCGACGATGGTGTCGTGACCGCCCACTTCGTGGAAGTGCACCTGGTCGACAGGTCGGCGGTGCAGGCGGGCCTCGACATCGGCAAGGCAGGCAAAGGTGGCCAGTGCCCGGCCAGCCACCCGCTCCGGGAGGCGGGCCTCTTCGATGAGGCCGACGATGTGGGCATGGGTCCGGACCACCACGTTGTCGTCCACGGCCACCACCACCCTGGTGGCGGCGATTCCACCGCGTAGCACTGGCTCCACATCGAGGCGCCACCCCGCCAGTGGGAGACGTTCCAGTAGCCCGCGCACCTCGTCGAGGTCGGCGCCCGCGTCCAGCAGGCTGCCGAGGGCCATGTCTCCGGCGATGCCGGCGAAGCAGTGGAACCAGGCGATGGTCCTGGCACCCCGTCGGCCCGTGACGGTGGTCACGGGCGCATCCGAGGTCACGGGAGCATCCGGGCGACGGCACAGGCCGCGCCGAACCCGTTGTCGATCCCGACAACGGTGACGCCGGCGGCGCACGACGCGTGCATGGCCAGCAGAGCAGTGACGCCCTCCAGTCCAGCCCCGTACCCGGTGCTGGTGGGCACCGCCACAACCGGCGCCGGGGTGATCCCGCCCACCAGGCTGGCGAGCGCACCTTCCATACCGGCCACGACGACCACGGCGTCGGCGTCGGCGAGCTCGTCGGCGGAGGCCAGCAACCGGTGCACGCCTGCGACGCCGCAGTCGGCGAGGAGCGTCGGTCGGAGTCCGAGCGCGTCGAGCGTGGCCTCGCACTCGCGGGCCACCGGCAGGTCGGAGGTACCGGCCGTCACCACCAGGGAGCGGCTCGGGCGGGGTGAGGCCTTGCGCCACACCACGGTGGCCAGCTCCCCCCGGACCTGGTCCGCGCCGGTCGCCACGCCGGTCGGGGCGCAGGCGCCCCCGGCGTGCTCACCCATCGCCCGCTCGACCTGTGCAGCGTCGGCCCTGGTCAGGATGACCGGGCCGCCGACGTCCCCGGGACAGCCGAGGCCGCCGGCGAGCAGCTCGCCCACGATGGCGGCACACTGGTCGGGCGTCTTCCCCTGTCCGTACACCGCTTCGGGGAAGCCCTGGCGGAGGCCGCGGTGGTGGTCGACCTTGGCGAATCCCAGGTCGGCGAAGGGGAGCCGCCGGAGCCGGTACACCGCCTCGTCGGGGGAACAGGCCCCGGAGCGGACGTCCTCGAGCAGGCGTTGCAGTGCGGGTTCGTCCATGATGTTCACTATCCTGCCTGGGTATGGCCGGTGACGCATCCTCCGAGACACCGAACGGCCCGATGCTCCGGATCGGGTTCCTCGGGCCGGAGGGCACCTTCACCGAAGAGGCCCTCCTCAGCCAGACCGAGTACGCCGCCGCCCGGATCACGCCCTTCGGCTCCCTCAACGAGGTCCTCGACGCCGTCAGCGGGGGGCGGGTGGACCTGGGCTTCGTCCCCCTGGAGAACGCCATCGAGGGGACGGTCCGGGACATCGTCGACAGCCTGGTCTTCGACGTCGACCTGCGGATCCAGCGGGAGGTGGTGCTCGACATCCACCTGCACCTGATGGCACCTCCGGGCGCCCGCCTGGCCGAGGTCGAGCGGGTGGCATCGATCCCGATGGCCACGGCCCAATGCCGCGGCTTCCTGAGCCGTCAGCTTCCGGCTGCCGAGATCCTGGCCACCAACTCGACCGCCGAGGCGGCCCGCCTCCTCGGCGAGCGGGACGGCCCCATGTCGGCGCGGCCGACCGCGGCCATCGCTCCCCGGCTGGCCGCCAAGCTCTACGGCCTGGAACTCCTGGCGGAGGACGTGGAGGACCACCCGGACAACCAGACCCGGTTCGTCTCGCTCGCCAGGTCGGGTATTCCGACACCCACTGGCCACGACCGGACCTCCATCGCCTGCTTCCAGAATGCCGACCATCCCGGAAGTCTGTACGCCATCCTGGGGCACTTCGCCGCGCGGAACATCAACCTGAGCAAGCTCGAGTCCCGCCCGACGAAGAAGGCGCTCGGCGACTACTGCTTCATCATCGACTTCGAGGGCCATGTGGCCGACGCGGTCGTCAGCGACTGCCTCCGCGATCTCCACGCCGAGCTGGCCGGCGTCAAGTTCCTCGGGTCTTATCCTGCCGCCGGTCCGTCCGGGCCGGCGATCCGGCGCGAGGTCGAGTCTTCCAAACGCCAGGCCGCCGAGTGGATGGACCGGTTGATCGCCGAGGTCCAGCCGGAACCACCACGCTGACCTGTCGAGTCAGGCGAACCCTGCGACTACCCTGACACTCGCCGGGAGGGATGGCAGAGCGGACAAATGCGCGGCTCTTGAAAAGCCGTGAGGTGCAAGCCTCCGTGGGTTCGAATCCCACTCCCTCCGC
>JBKQRT010000111.1:0-37002 GCA_052143895.1 Acidimicrobiales bacterium
CGCCACCGGCTCCGGACCGCTGGTGGTCATGGAGGGCGGGGCGGCCATCACCGGGACGTGGAGCCGATCCAGTCTCACCCAGCCGGCCACGCTGACCGCGTCGGACGGTCCTCCCATCACCCTGCAGCCCGGCAACACCTGGGAGGAGTTGGTGCCTGATGGGGTCCCGGTGACGACCACGGCCTCGGGACCGTAGCCCGATCGCGCTCTCACTGGCAGCGTGGCGTCGCCCGCCGTCAACTGAACCGAAGAATGGGAACTGGGTGTGCGGCCGGCTCTCTCCGGCCGCACTCGGTTGGCTGCGGTAGCGCGCCCAGCGCGCAGACCTCAGCGTTATCAGTTCGTTTCAATGGGACGAACTGATAGACGTGAGGCGGTGTGTGGCGCCCTGAGCTGCAGCGATGGCGATGCCAGAAGATCCCGGACGGTAGCTAACGGCGCGAGTTGTAGGACAGAAACCGGCAAGTAAACCTCAGGAATAGCCTCCTGAGCCCTGCCCGGGGACGGTCGACGACCGACTGGGGGCCCATCCTGCCAACCGAAGTCGTTCTCCCGACGGTGTCGGAGTAGCACGCCACATCGTTCTCCGGAGTGGTCAGGGCTCCAAGGTTGGCTCAGTCCGTACGGGCAGCGCCCGTCCAGCCTTCCTCGAACAGCTCGATCGGATCGCGGAGGTCGAGCATGCCGAGGTAGCCACCACCGCGCTCGATGGCGTCGTGGACGGCATAGCCCAAGATCTCCTGGCACTGTCGGGGCAGGCGGCAGGCCAGCTCCGGCGGCACGGCAAGGTAGTTGTTCTCCTCGGTGCGCAACCAGCCGAGCGTGTAGGACAGGTGCACACCACGGCGCGGCTCCGAGCCGGTGTGGGCGCCTCCGCCATGGAACGTCGATCCCAGATACAGGATCGCTGAGCCGGCCGGCATCTCCGCGACAACGGCCTCGTCGTCGGCCGGGTAACGACCGTCCTCCCACCGGTGGCTCCCCGGAAAGACCCGAGTCGCACCGTTCTCGGCTGTGAATTCGACCAGAGCGATCACCGAGGCCAGCTGCAACTCGGGCTTGGGCTCAGGCATCAGGTTCCACACGATCTCGTCCCGGTGCCAGAACTGGTCTCCGGCGCCGGGGAGGCGCTCCAGCAGATGAGCCAGATTGAGCTGATAGCGAGCACACGACGGTCCGAGGATGGCGTCGCACACGGCCATGAGGAGCGGGTGGATCATGAGCTCGGTAGCAAAGATGGGAGATTTACCCGCCAGACCGGAGACGTGGCGGGTCTGGGCGTGGAAGATCTGGACCCCAGGGTTGAGATGACGCATGTCGGGGTCGGCCAGCGCGACGTACGGCTGGACTTCGGCGTTGATCGCCGTTACGACGTCGCAAGACAGCAGATCGTGGACGATGACAGCACCGTCCGCCAAAAGCGCGCCCACGACTCGCTCGGCCCCTGCATCGGCCTCAAGTCGTTGGAGTTGGACATCGTGAACTGGTGTCATGTACTCCCCCTTCTTGCGGCACTCAGTCTTTCACGCCGGCACGATCACACGACAGCTGATTGGCGCAGGATCACCTCATCCCAGTCGCCAACGCTCGCGAGCGAATATCACCGACACGGGCGGTTGCTGCTCGTTAGGTCGCATTGGTCGGGCATTGTCCTAATCTCTGTCGGGTGCGGATCGAAAGCGCGTTTATCGCCGAACACGTTGGAGTGGATCCGATAGCCCGAACACTCGACGATCGGGCTGGCTACCAGAACTACATCAAAGTCCGAGTCTTCCCTTTCGTCACGTCTTGGGCCTAGCCATCGTCGTCCAGGTCGCATTCGATGAGTACGATCACCCCTTCAGTCTTGACATTGACGTCGATCGCGTCGACGACTTACCGGTGATGTACCACGAACACTTCACCTTCGAGATTCCCCATGGAATTGGAGCAATGGATGGGTTCAGCCACCACCACCCGTTTGCCTTCTCCTTGCCGGTCGAGTTCTACGACGTTGGCCTCCATTCGGTGATCGTCGGCGACGGAGACTCAGACTTTGCACACGTCGCCTTCGTGGTTCAGATGGTCACCTTGGAATAAGATTGTCGAGACGAAACCTGCTCCGCGACGTTCGCGTCTGCCATTCCGAAACATCTTCAGGTACCGAACACGCCTCCACGCTTCCCCGGCAGCGATCCAACCATCGGGCCACCCTCTCCAGCCATCCCCACGATCCCGAGGTTGCCCGACGTGGCGCCCTGCGGCCCGCAGCACCACTGCGGCCCGGAATCAGTGTCCGGTGGCTGCCGATTCGTGCTCGGACAGCTCGGACTGGCGGACCCAGGTGGCGTACATCTCCGCGTAGCGACCACCGGCTGCGACCAGTTCCTCGTGGGAGCCGGACTCGATGATCCGGCCCTCGTCGACCACGACGATCCGGTCGGCGCGCTTGGCCGTCGACAGGCGGTGGGCGATGAGGATGGCCGTCCGGTTCTCGAGCAGGACGTCGAGGGCGGACTCGATCTTGGTCTCGGACTGCAGGTCGAGGTTGGACGTGGCTTCGTCCAGCACCAGCACCCGCGGATGGGCGAGGAAGGCACGGGCCAGCGCGATGAGCTGTCGCTCGCCGGACGAGAGGGTCTGCCCCCGTTCGTGGACGACGGTGTCCAGGCCGTCGGGCATCCGCTCGATGACGTCGGTCAGCCCGACCCGGTCGACCGCCTCGTGGATCTCCGGGTCCGAGGCCGTCGGCCGGGCGAACGCGATGTTGTCCCCGATGGTGCCGGCGAACAGGAACGGCTCCTGGGGGACCACGCCGAGCTGACTGCGCAGCGAGTACATGGTCACCTCACGGAGGTCGTGGCCGTCGATGAGCACCCGGCCGAGCGTCGGATCGTAGAAGCGGGTCACCAGCTTGGCCAGCGTCGACTTGCCCGCCCCTGTCGGGCCGACGAAGGCCACCGTCTCACCCGGCGCAACGGTGAGGTCGACGTCCTCGATCACCAGGCGGTCCGGGTCGTAGCCGAACGAGACGTGGTCGAACGTGATGCGACCCTCGATCGGGGGCAGCTCGACGGCGTCGGGTGCCTCCCTGACCTCCGGCCCGGTGTCGACCAATAGCCGCAGCTTGGACACTGAGGCCTGGCCCTGCTGGTAGGTGTTGTACTGCTGCACCAGCAGCTGGATCGGTTGGAAGAACCGGTTGAGGTAGAGGAAGAAGGCGACCAGGGCACCAATGGACAGGGTGTGGTGCAGGACCATCGTTCCGCCGATGGCCAATAGCGCGGCCTGGGCCAGTACCCCGAGCAACTGGGTCCCGGGCCCGTAGACGGCGTTGACGTGGGCGGTGTAGTTGTTGGCGTCGCGGTAGTCGCCGACCACGTTGCGGTGGTGGATCACGTTGTTGCGCTGACGGTTGTGGGCGGTCACGATGCGCACGCCGTGGAGGCTCTCCGACAGGTCGGCCAGCACGTTGGCGATGCCGTCACGCACCCGGTCGTACCCCCGTTCGGAGGCCCGTTTGAACCACAGCGAGGCCACCACCAGGGCGGGGATGATCAGCAGCACGGTGATGGCGGCCAACCGCACGTTGGTGGCGAACAGGATGACGGTGATCACCACCATGGTCAGCGCCTGGATGGCCAGCTGCGACAGTCCGTCCTGCAGGAGCTGCTGGAGGTTCTCGATGTCGCTGGTCATCCGGGACATGACCACACCGGCCTTCTCGTCGGTGAAGAACCCGAGCGAGAGTCGCTGGAGATGGGCGAAGACCTTGACCCGCAGATCGTTCATGACCCAGGCGGCCAGCCGCCCGGTCACCTGGACCTGTGACCGCTGGGAAAGCGCGGTCACGAGCACCGACACCAGATAGGCGAGGGCCATCACTGCCACCACGACGAAGTTCGGTGGGTGGTGCTGCATGCCGTCGTCGATGGCGATGGCCGTAAAGGTGGGGCCAGCCTGCGAGGCCACGGCGATGACCACCACCAACACCCCGGCCAGGACGAGCATGCCCGGGTACTTGGTCAAGAGGCGCCACAGGGTCAGTCGCCTGAGCTCGGCCTCCGACCCGTTCTGGGTGAAGACGATGTCCGGCTCGGCGTGCTCCGGCTCGGTCGCCAGCAGGCGGTCCACCCCGTCCTGCAACTCGGAGGGGATGCCGGCGAAAGGGAGGCCGGGGGCTCCGGGGCGGCCCATGCCGCCGACCGGTCCACCGAACCCGCCTCCCATGCCGCCGCCGAAGGTCATGATCGACCCCCGCCGCGCACCGAGTCGAGGAGGTCGCGCAGGGGCTTTCCCTCCGGCGCCCCACCCTCCGGCGCCCCACCGTCGGCGCCCGCTTCGGCGTCCCAGGCGGCCGCGGCCGACCGCTCTGCCTCGCGCTCGAACTCACCGGCCTGGGCCAGTACCTCGGCGTAGAGGGGTGTGGTTTCCAGCAGCTGCGCGTGGGTGCCGTCGGCCACGATCTTCTGCTGGTCGAGCAGCACCACCCGGTCGGCCAGGGAGATGGTCGAGAGCCGGTGGGCGATGATGAGCGTGGTCCGCCCCTCCATCTGCTCCCGCAGCCCGGCGTGGATCATCTGCTCGACCTGGACGTCGATGGCGCTCGTGGCGTCGTCCAGCACCATGATCGGCGGGTTGACCAGCAGCGTGCGGGCGATGGCGATCCGCTGCCGTTGACCACCCGACAGGGTGTAGCCGCGTTCGCCGACCACGGTGTCGTAGCCCTGCGCCAGGTGACTGATGAACTCGTGGGCTCCGGCCGCCTTGGCTGCGGCGACCACCTCCTCGAGGGTGGCCGTCGGCCTGCCGTAGGCGATGTTGTCCCGCACCGACGCCGAAAAGAGGAACGGCTCGTCCAGCACCACCCCGACATTGGCCCGCAGGCTGGCCAGGGTGACGTCCCGCACGTCGTGCCCGTCGATCTGGATGGACCCGTGCTTCACGTCGTAGAAGCGGGTCAGCAGGCGCGCCACCGTCGACTTGCCCACCCCGGTACGGCCGACGACGGCCACGGTCTCCCCCGGGGCGACGTGCAGGTCGAAGTCGGCCAGCACCAGTCGCTCCGCGTCGCTGGAGTAGGCGAAGTCGACGTGGCTGAACCGGATGTCGCCGCGGCAGTCGACCAGGTCGATGGCATCGGGCTTGTCGGTGACCGTCGGTTGCTCGTCGATGATCTCGTAGATCCGGTCGGCGGACGCCGCCGCCCGCTGGCCCATCATGATCAGCATCCCGAGCATCATGAACGGCGCCTGGAGCATGAGCAGGTAGGCGTTGAACTCGAGAATGTCCCCGATCTGGAGCCCCCCGTGGATGACCATGTACCCACCGAACAGCAGCACGAGGGCCAGACCCACTTGAGGCAGGTTCTGGACCACCGGGGAGAACCGGGCGCGGAGGTCGGCGTCCTTGATGTAGCTCCACTGGAGTCGTTCGGCCGCGCCGGACAGCGACCGCAGCTGTTGCTGTTCGGCGGCGAACGACTTGACCACCCGGACACCGTTGACGTTCTCGTCCACGATGGTGGCCACGTCGGCCAGGCGGGACTGGATGATCCAGGACACCGGGAACATCGACTTCCTCATCCGCACGCCGGCGAAATAGACGAAGGGCATGGTGGCCATGGCGATGAACGCCAGTGGCACGTCGATCGACAGCATGTAGATGAAGGCGACCACGGCGATCGAGCACTGGACCAGGATCGACGGGGCGAAGGTCATGTACATCTGCACCGAGCGGATGTCCGAGTTGGCCCGCGAGATGAGCTGTCCCGACTGCACTCGGTCGTAGAACGAGAAGGACATCTTCGTGAGGTGCTCGTAGATGATGTTCCGGAGGTCGTACTCGATGTCGTAGGCCGTCTCGAAGAGGAAGAGGCGGGAGATGTAACCGGATACGCCGCCGGCCAGACCGAGCCCGACGATCCACCAGACGTAGTGGCTGAGGGGTACGGCGTGGTGTTCGATGGACCCGTCGATGGCCTTCTGCAGGAGGTTGGGGATCTGCACCGTCAGCACGAGGCCGATGAACGACATGACCAGCGACGTGATGAAGATGCCCTTGTGGGCCCACATGATGGGACGCACACGGCGGAGCCAGGGCAGTGACGTATCCGGATCGATGGTGGCGCGGGGGGCCTCGTGGCGGGCCACCTCGGCGATGGGTACGAACTCGGTGCCCGTCTCGGGTGAGCGGTCGGGCCCGTGCCGCGGCCCGGGGACCCTCATCGCCCGGTGCTCCGGCTGAGCCGGTAGGCGCCGAACGCCCTCCGCCAGGCGAAGAGTCCGTCGAAGGCCCGCCGGGTGTCCGCCGGGTCCTCCAGGCAGGCGGCGATCTCCCCCAGCCGGGCCGCCACCGCGGCGTCCGCCGTGGCCAGGGAGCGGCGGCCGTCCTCGGTCAGGACGTGGTCGACCCGGCGACGATCGGAGTCCACGGTGCGCCGCTCGACGAGCCCCCGGGCGACCAGCCCGTCGACGATGGCGGTCACGCTCGGGGGGCGCACGGCCAGCCGCTCGGCCAGGTCCGAGGAGACCGCCGACCGCTCGTCCAACAGGCCGAGGACCCGGTACTGGGGCATCGACAGCTCGGCGGTGGTCAGGCCGATCTCGACCTGCTTGGCCAGCCACGCTGCCGTCCGACCGAGTGTCCGACGGTCGTCGGCGTCGACGGCGCGGTCGGCGGGTGCTTCGGAGATCACATAGTTAGACTATCGAACGATTTCGGCCGACGTGCCGGCCTCCGGTACCGGTCAGCCGCCGACGCGCTGTCCTCGCCGGCCTCCGGTCACCGGCCGAGCGCGTGACGCCCGAAGAAGCCCAGGATGAGACCGCTGGCGTCGACCTGCCTGGTAGTGGTCCCGAAGACCGATATGGGCAGCGTGATCGAGGAGCCGGGCCAGGTGTGGCCGCCGCCCACGACGGTGTATAGCACCACCGAGCTGGTGTGGCGGCACCCGGACCAGGTGCGCCGGACCACCCGGGGGGCGATCCGGGCTCGGTTGGGGACCGGTCGGCAGCCGTCGAGCCGGGCCCAGGCGGCGAGGTTCTGCTGGACTCCGATCACCGGCACCCCCGGAAACGAGGCGCCGACGGCGCCCGACCGGTAGGGGACCAAAGGATCGGCCGTGCCGTGGAGGGCGATCACCGGCACCGGCCCGGCACAGGGGCGCAGCAGGAACTCGGCGGCGACCAGTCCGACGGCGGCGATCCGGAGGGACCGGCTACACCCGGCGACGGCCGAGAACTCCGACCCCAGCGAGATGCCGGCGGCGTAGACACGGGTCCGGTCGACGCAGTACCGTGCGGACAGGTCGGCGACGAGCGCGGCCACGAAGGAGAGATCGTCGGTGTGCGCTCCGGGTGGTGAGATCTGCCACTGTCCACCGAGCGCGTCGGGCGTGGCGACCAGATAGCCGGCCCGGGCGCCCCGCTCGGGCAGCTGCGTGTAGAGGGAGGTCTGGAGGGCGTCGGACCCGCTGCCGTGGAACAGCAGGATCAGCGGGGTCGGTCTTGACCGCCGGTACCGGGTGGGGACGGCCAATCGGAAGCTCCGGGTGAGGGCGCCCACCTGCAGCGTCTGGACGACGTCACCGCTCGGCCTCGCAGCCGCGGTCGGTCCCGGTAGCGGGGGCGACCCGCACCCGGACGATGCGCTCGGTCCCGTCGACCCCGGCGTCGCCGTCCGCTCCGGGGTCGCAGCGGCCGAGCCGCTCGTCACGGTGCCCAGGGTGAGGGCCGCGGCCACGACGACCGCCAGGCCGCGACCGGGCAACCTCGCTACGAGACCAGTCCTCCGGTGTTGAGGTTGAGCCCATCGGCGCTCTTCGAGCGGTGGACGACCTGGACTTCGGTGAACTCGGCGAGCCCCCACGGACCGTTCTCGACCCCGACCCCGCTCCACTTGAAGCCGCCGAACGGCTGCTGGGGCGCCAGGGCCAGGTGCGTGTTGACCCAGGCCGTGCCGCACTCGAGCCGTCCGGCCACCTCGGCGGCGCGGTCGGCGTCGGCGCTCCATACCGACCCGGACAGGCCGAAGTGGGTGGCGTTGGCCCGCTCGACGACGTCGTCCACGTCGCGGTAGGAGATGACCGGCAGCGCGGGTCCGAACTGCTCCTCGTCGACGATCCGGGTTCCGTCCGACAGCCCGGCCAGGATCGTGGGCTCGAAGAAGTATCCGGGCCGCTCCATGGCGTGGCCGCCGGTGGCGGCCCTGGCCCCGTGGGAAAGCGCGTCGCCAACCAGTTCCTTGACCCGCTCGAACTGCGGAGCGTTGTTGATGGGCCCGAGCTTGGTGCCCTCCTCCGTGCCTTCGCCGACCTTGATCGTCGACGCCTCGGCGGCGAGGCCCTCGACCACGGCGTCGTAGAGCGCCTCGGGCACGTAGACCCGCTTGATGGCTGAGCACACCTGGCCGTTGTTGTTGAACGCTCCGGCGAAGATGGCCTTTGAAACCACGGCCGGGTCGGCGTCCTCGAGGACGATGGCCGGGTCGTTCCCGCCGAGCTCGAGGGTGACCCGCTTGAGGTCGGGCGCAGCCGACAGGGCGACCTTCTTGCCCGTCTCGATCGATCCGGTGAAGCTCACTTTGCGCGGGACCGGGTGGCTGGTCATCCAGGCTCCGAGCTCGTCGCCCCCGCTCACCACGTTGATCACCCCGGGGGGAACCGTGCCCCGCAGGATCTCGGCCACCTTGAGGGTGGTGAGGGGGGTGAAGGGGGAAGGCTTGAGGACCAAGGCGTTGCCGGCGAGCAGGGCCGGGGCGATCTTCCAGAAGGCCAGGGTCAGCGGGAAGTTCCAGGGGGTGATGGCCGCCACCACGCCGACCGGTCGTCGTACCACTTCGACCAGTGCCTCGGCGTCGTCCTGGATGACCTGCGGGGGCGTCTCGAGGTTGGCGAAGTACTGGCACCAGATGGCAGCGGCGAACACCTCGATGTTGGCGTCGGCCAGGGGCTTGCCCTGCTCGGCGGTGAGGATCGGGGCCAGCTCGCCCGCCGAGGCCAGGAGCACGTCGGCCATGGCCAGCAGCGTGGAGCGTCGGGCGCCCTCGTCGACCCGCCAGTCCCGCTGCGCCTTCGACGCTGCTTCGAAGGCGGCGTTCATCTGATGTGGGGTGCACTCGGGCGCATGGGCGAAGACCTCGCCGTTGGCCGGGTTGACCACGTCGAACGAGTCTTCCGCGGGGACCGTGTCCCCTCCGATGGTCATCACGAAGTCGGACATGGATTCCCCCTGAGCTCGATGGGTGCGTTCACCCCGAAGCTAAGACCCGGGCCACTTCGGTTGTCAAGGGTTGACGGCCGCCACCCGACCGCCACCCGACCGCCACCCGACCGCCACCCGACGGGCATCCGACGGGCATCCGACCGGCGGGCTCAGACGGGCACGGCCTCCGACTCGGGCTCGGGCTCGGGTTCGGGCACCGGCGCCACGACCGGTGCGACCGGTGTGATCGCAGACGCCGGCAGCTCCGGGTCGACGGACAGATGGGGGAGCACTCGGTCCAGCCAGCCGGGGAACCACCAGTTGGCCCGGCCGAACAGGAACATCAGCGCCGGGACGATGGCCATGCGGATGACGACAGCATCGATCAGGATGCCGGCGGCCAGGCCGAGCCCGAACTCCTTGATCACCCGCTCGCCGCCCAGGATGAACGACCCGAACACCAGGATCATGATGAGGGCGGCGGCGGTGATGGTCTTGCCGGTGGCGGCCAGACCCTTGCGCACCGCCTCGCGGTTGTCGCCCGACTGGAGCCACTCCTCGTGGATGCGGGAGATCAGGAACACCTCGTAGTCCATGGACAGCCCGAACAGGATGGCGAACATCATCACCGGCAGGAACGACTCGATAGGGCCTGGACCGCCCACCTGGAAGACCGTGCCCAGCCATCCCCACTGGAACACGGCGACGAGCACGCCGAAGGCCGCGCCGATCGACAAGAGGTTCATCGCCGCCGCCGTCAGGGGGATGACGATGCTCCGGAACACCATGGACAGCAGGAGGAAGGAGAGCAGCACCACAAGACCGATGAACAGGGGCAGCTTGGACCCGAGCACCCGGGCGAAGTCCACGAAGATGGCTGTGTTCCCGCCCACGAAGACCTGGACCCCGGTGCCGGTCACGACCGCGGGAATCGTCGTCTGTCGGAGGTGGTCGATGAGATCGGTGGTGGCGGCCGCCTCGGGCGACGATGACGGGTAGACGGTGACGAGCGAGACCTGCGTGCCGTCCTTGGGCGGGAGGTCGACCGGGGGCACCACACTGGCCACGTTGGGCTGCTTGGCGACGGCGGCGGCGAGGCCGTCGAGGGCCTGCTGGTCCGCCGTTCCCCTGCTCTGGGTCACCAGCAGCAGCGGTCCATTGAAGCCAGGACCGAAGCCGTCCGCCAGCAGGTCGTAGGCCTGCCGGGTGGTGGTGCCCACCGGGTCGTTCCCCTGGTCGGAGGAGCCGAGCCGGAGCGAGAAGAACGGCATGGCCACGAGCACGACGATGAGGAGGGCCACGAGGGCCGGAAACACCGGTCGCCGCTGGACGAATGCCGCCCACCGTGGCCAGAACCCCTTCGTACCGCTTCCCACGACCCTTGGACCGTTGGCGACCAGGTCCTTCTTCTGTCGCCTGCTGATCACCCGTGGCCCGATGAACGACAACAGCGCGGGCAGCAGGGTGAGCGCGGCGATCATCGTGAACGAGACGCCGATGGCCGCGGCGATGGCCAGGCCGTAGAGGAAGGAGACCCCGAGCGCGAACATCCCGAGGAGAGCGATGCACACGATGATGCCGGCGAAGAGCACCGCCCGGCCCGAGGTGTCGACGGCGTTGACGATCGAGGACTCCACGTCGTCGCCGGCGATGAGCCCCTGCCGGTGTCGGGTGACGATGAACAGGGCGTAGTCGACCCCGACCCCGAGCCCGATCAGCAGGACCAGCTCGGTGGAGAACTGGGGCATCTTGAGCACGTGGCTGAGCAGCCCGATCAGACCGATGGCCGTCCCCAACGAGGCCAGGGCGGACACGATCGGCAGCGCCATGGCGAACAACGATCCGAACACCAACAGGAGGACGATCCCGGCCAGGATGATCCCGAGCCCGCTGCCTCCGAAGGATTGCCGGTCCGCGGACTCGGCCACCTGCCCGGCCACCGCCACCTGCAGGTCGGGCCCGGTGGCCGTCTGGGAGGTGGCCACGAACTGCTGGGCCAGGGAGGTCGGGATGTACTGGGCGAGCTCATCGAAGGTGACGGTAGCGAAGGCGGTTGTCCCGTCCTTGCTGATCTGGGTCGGACCGAGGGGCCCGTAGGGGCTCGCGATGGTCGAGACGTGGGGCACGTTCTTGACCCTGGCCAGCATCTGCTCGACCGTGGCCCGCACGTCGGGGGCGGTCACCTTGGCCCCGTCGGTGGTGCGGAAGACGATCTGCTCCCGGTCGCCGGCTACGCTCGGCGCCGCCGTCTGCAGCAGGGACAGCGCCTTGGTGGACTCGGTGTTGGGTAGCGAGAAGTTGTTGGAATAGGCGGTACCGACGGCACGGGACAGCAGGGTCATGCCGACGAGCGCGGCCAACCAGAACAGCACGACGACCACACGGTGGCGGACACACCAGGACGCAAGCGCCTTCATGTAGGGGAACTCCTCACGATCAGGACCCGACGCTCCGGTCCGTCCGCACCATGTTGGTCGGTGGCTCCGGTGACCGCCGGGAAGGCGGGCACATTCTCGCCGATTTGGCGCTAAGGGTTGGATCGGCCGGTCCGGGTCCGGTCTTGAGCCGGTCGAGGCAGGTCTTGAGCCAGTCGAGGCGGGTCTTGAGCCGGACAGGGGGTCGCGCGGGCCATTCGGGGGCCGCCCGAGGGTCGGGGGCCGCCCGATGCGGACTGGCGGCGTTGACGGTGTCGGCCACAATGGGGCCATGCATGCACAGGAGCGACTCGTCCCCCTGACCGGAGCGTTCAACTTCCGGGACCTCGGCGGCTACCCGACGGCAGATGGCCGGATCACCCGGTGGGGGAGGCTGTTCCGAAGCGACACGCTCCACGAGCTCACCGCCGGTGATGTCGAGACGCTGCGGTCGATGGGGCTGGCGACGGTCGTCGACCTACGGACGCCCCGCGAGCTCGAGCAGACCGGGCCGGGTCCGCTGTCGTCGGAGGCCATCACCCACCGCCACCTCTCGGTCATCCGGGAGGGCACCGCAGAGGCCATGGCCGCACCGGCGCCGGCGGGCCAGGAGCTGAGCGAACGCTACCTCTGGTACCTCGAAGCTGGCGCGGACGCCCTGGCCGACGCACTGACCCTGCTGGGTGAGGAGGACCACCTCCCACTGGTCTTCCACTGCGCGGCGGGCAAGGACCGCACCGGTGTCCTGGCCGCACTCGTGCTGGAGATCGTCGGGGTGAACGACGAGGTGATCGTGTCGGACTACCTGATCACCGCCGGGCGCATGGAGCTGATCCTCGGCCGGTACCGGTCGGACCCGGCGTTCGCCAGGCGGATGGCCGCCCTGCCGCCCGCCCGCTTCAGCGTGGAGGCCGCCACGATGGAGCGGTTCCTCGATGGGCTGCGGTCGCGGTTCGGCGGCGCCCGGTCGTGGGCCACCGCGTCCGGCGTTCCGTCGGCCACCCTCGACCGCATGGTGGACCTGCTGGTCGAACCGTCGCCCTGAGCTGCCCGCCGGCCTCCGGGGAGGTGCCCTTGCCTAGACTGTGGGGGTGCTGGCATCCATCTGGCTACCGCTCCTCACCGCCGCCTCGGTCTTCCTCGCCTTCGTGGTCGGGGGGGCGGCGCTCGGTACCTTCCTGGCGTGGCGCTACGGCCGTCGCAAGTGGCGGGCGTTCCACTCCCACGGTGCCGTCGTGGGTGCACGGACCCTGTGGGAGGCGACCTGGTCGGGCCGGCTGCGTCAGCGTCCGGCCGCATCGTCGGCCGACATGCGCGAGTGGACGTCGCGACGGGTGCGCAAGGAACTGTGGCGCTCGGTCGACCAGGCCGACGCCGCGGTGCGGACGGCCGACGACCTGGGCGGCCCGACCGCCTCGCTCCCATCGCTGTGCGGGCGCTTGCGGGAGGCGGCGATCGCGCTCGACCGGGTGCTGCGGGTCGAGCCGGCCGGTCCGGCGCCCGAGGAGATGGCCGCACAGGCGGCCGACGTGATGCAGGCGGCTGAGGACGTGCGCCGGGCGGCGGTGGCTTCAGCAAGCGACGCCACCGGGCAACGCGTGCGGGACCTCGCCCGCGACGCCGACCAGGAGCTCCAGTGCCTCGATGCCGGCCTGGCCTCGACCCGGGCGGCCCTCCCGCATACGCCTCGCTGAACCTCGGCGGCGCCGCTCAGCCCGGCGAGGAAGACACCTCGTCGAAGGCACCGGCCAGCACGTCGAGGCCGTCGACCAACAGCGCCGGGTCGATGACCAGCGGCGGCAGCAGCCGGATGACGTTGCCGTAGCTCCCGCACGAGAGCACGACCACACCGGCCCGGTGGCAGGCCTGGACGATGCGGCGGGTGGTGTCAGGGTCGGGCTCGAGGGTGCCCGGCCGCACGATCTCGACCGCCATCATCGCCCCGCGCCCTCGGACGTCGCCGATCGCGGGGTGGTCGGCCTGCAGCGCGCCCAGCCGGGGGCCAATGGTGTCACCGATGGCACGCGCCGCGCCGGCCAGGTCGTCGGTCCGCATCGACTCGACGGCCGCCAGGGCCGCGGCGCAGGCGACCGGGTTGCCGCCGTAGGTACCCCCGAGCCCCCCGGGGTGGATGGCGTCCATGAGCTCGGCCCTGCCGGTGACGGCGGCCAGCGGCATCCCTCCGGCCAGCGCCTTGGCCGTGGTCACGAAATCAGGGACCACGCCCTCGTCTTCGCAGGCGAACCACCGGCCGGTGCGGCAGAAGCCGGTCTGGATCTCGTCGGCGGCGAGGAGCACGCCCCGGTCGCGGCACCAGGCGGCGAGGGCCGGGAGGAACCCGCGGGCCGGCACGACGAAGCCTCCCTCCCCCTGGATCGGCTCGATGAGCACGCAGGCCACGTGGTCCGCGCCGACCTGGCGCTCGATCTGCTCGACGGCCCGGGCCGCCGCCTCCTCCCCACTCATGCCGTCGGGGTCACGGAACGGGTAGGACATCGGTACCCGGTAGACCTCGGGGGCGAACGGTCCGAAGCCGTCCCGGTAGGGCATGTTCTTGGCGGTCAGGGCCATGGTCAGGTTAGTACGCCCGTGGTAGGCGTGATCGAAGACGACCACCGCCTGGCGTCCGGTGGCGTGGCGGGCCACCTTGACCGCGTTCTCGACGGCCTCGGCACCGGAATTGAACAAGGCGGAGGTCTTGGGCGGAGCGCCGGGGGTCAGCTCGTTGAGCGCCTCGCACACCGCCACGTAGCCCTCGTACGGATTGACCATGAAGCAGGTGTGGGCGAAGCGGGCGATCTGCTCCTGCACGGCGCTCACCACCGCCGGGGCGGCGTGCCCCACGCCCACCACGGCGATGCCCGCGCCGAGGTCGATCAGGGAGTTCCCGTCCACGTCGACCAGGATCGCCCCCTCGCCCCGCTCGACGTAGACGGGCAGCGTGGAGCTGACCCCGGGCGCCACAGCGTCCTTCCGCCTGCGTTCGAGGGCGTGGGATCGCGGGCCGGGCAGTTCGGTGACCAGGGCGCGCCGCTGCTCGATCGTCATCGGTTCCACCCCGGCGACAGTAGCGGAGCGCCGGGCCCGGCCGTCAGGAGGCGGCCATGGCGATGACGGCGAACATCGCCATGGTGGGGTCGGCGAGGACGGCGAAGCGCCCGGCCGGGACGTCGATGGGTCCGGCGAACAGCGTCGCCCCGAGGCCGGTGGCAGCCTCCACGGTGGCGTCGCAGTCGTCGGTGCCGAAGTAGGTCAGCCAGTGGGCGGGGACCTCGGCGGGCACGGCCGCCGGCATGGTCAACATCCCTCCGATGGTGGTGTCACCGAGCTTCCACTCGGTGTACGCCATCTCGCCCATGTCGACGGCCTCCGTCCCCCAGCCGAACACGTGGCCGTAGAAGTTGGCGGCCGCCGCCGTGTCACGGGTGTTGAGCTCGTTCCAGGTCAGCGCGCCCGGCTCGTTGACCACGCCCGCGCCGATGTGCTGGCGGGGTTGCCAGACGGCGGCGGCTGCACCGGTCGGATCGGCGAAGACGGCCATCCGCCCCACGTCGAGCACGTCCATGGGCTCGACGAAGACCGTGCCGCCCGCCTCCTTCACCTTGGCGATGGTGGCGTCGGCGTCCTCGACCGAGATGTACGTGGTCCACGCCGGCGGCTGACCCTCCATCATGATGGGGCCGGCGCCGGCCACCGGCACGTCGCTCTTCTCGAACATGTGGTAGTGGCCGGCCTCCGGGCCCTGGTCCTGGGCCTCCCAGCCGAACAGCTGCGAGTAGAAGGCGGCCGACGCGGGCAGGTCCGGGCTGGCCAGGTCCACCCACGACGGGGTGCCGGGCTCGTACGACGTCCTCGTGGGCATGGAGGGCTCCTTTCGTCGCCGGAATCCGGCCGTACCCGGCGTCCCGCCGCCGAGTCCATGTTCGCGGCGACGACGGGTGCCGTCCCGCGGTCCAAGCCTGCCACGTCCGGGCCCGGCCCGCCGCCGTGCCGGCGTGGTGCGTTCCCGAGGTCGGTCGCCCGTCGGCGGTCCGCCCGTCAGTTGCCGAAATTCCAGCTGTCCCCGGCCTCGTAGCGGTGGAGGATGTTCTTGGCGATGAGGATCTTGTGGACCTCGTCGGGTCCGTCGGCCAGTCGCAGCACCCGGGCGGTCAGGTACATCTGTGACAGCGGAAGATCGTTGCTGACCCCGGCGCCGCCCCAGACCTGGATGGCCCGGTCGACCACCCGGTGGTAGGCAGCGGGGACGAACACCTTGATGGCCGAGATGGCCGTGCGGACGTCCGGATCGCCGTTGGCCACTTTCTCGGCAGCGTTGATGGTCATGAGCCGGGCGGACTGCACGTCCATGTAGCTCTCGGCGATGAACCCCTGGATGAACTGCTTATCCTTGAGCAACCCGCCGTGTACCTCCCGGGTGAGGGCGCGCTCCACCATGAGGTCGAAGGCTCGCCACATCTGGCCCACCGAGTTCATGCAGTGGTACACGCGTCCGGCGCCCAGCCGGTCCTGGGCCGCCTGGTGGCCCTGGCCGACCAGGCCGAGGGTGTTCTCGATCGGCACCCGCACGTTCTCGTACCTGATCTCGCAGTGGTCGGAGGTCGAGTGTCCGAAGATGCCGATGCCGCGGATGATGTTCACCCCGGCGGTGTCGGTCGGGACGATGATCTGGGTCATCCTGCCCGCGGACCCGAGCTCGCCGCTCGGGTCGTTGGCGCGGCACATCACGATGAAGAAGTTGGCGTCGATCCCGTTGGACGTGAACCACTTGTGCCCGTTGATCACCCAGTGGTCACCGTCGCGGACCGCCTCGGTCTCGATCGAACGGGGGTCGGACCCGGCATGGTCAGGCTCGGTCATCGAGAACCCCGACTCCATGGTCCCGTCGATGAGCGGCAGCAGCCACTTGCGCTTCTGTTCCTCGGTGCCGTACTTGACCAGGATGCTGGCGTTGCCCGAGTTGGGGGCGGCGATGCCGAAGAGGGTCGAGGCTCCGACCGCGTAGGCCAGGATCTCGTACATGTAGGCGAGGGAGAGGAAGTCGAGCCCCATGCCGCCGTACTCCTGGGGCAGGTGGGGTGCCCACAGGCCGGCTTCGTTGACTTTGGCCTTGATCGTCTCCCGCAGCTCGATGCTCCGCCGCCGGTTGGACTCCCGCTCGTCCTCGCTCAGCTCGGCGCCCCGGCGGGCGTGCCAGAGCACCTCCTCGTTGGGGAGGATCTCGGCGTTGATGAAGTCGGCGGTGCGCCGACGGATGTCGTTGATCGCGGGGACCAGCCCCGGAATCGGTGTCACGTTGATCGCCACTGCGGCCTCCTTGGCGCCTCACGAGGTTCAGTCAGGGCGACTGCCTCATCCCATCATGGCCCACCGGCCCGGGGACGGGTCCGGCCCCGCCGCGGTCTACCCGATCGCCCCGTCGAGGTCCACGTGGAGGGAGATCCCCGGATCGCAGGCATGGCGGGCCACCCGGAGCTCCCGACGGCCGGGCCGGACCACCATGGCGTGGACGGAGGTGTCCCGCTCGGCCAGGGTGGCCACGGGTACAGCCACCTCGACGGTGGTCGACTCGCCGGCGCCGACCTCGACCCGGCGGAACCCGGCCAGCCGCTCCGGCCGGTCGGCGCCGATGCGCCGGGCGTAGACCTGGACGACGTCGGTCCCGCGACGGTCGCCGGTGTTGCGGAGGGTAACCGTGACCCGGAGCCCGCTCCCGCCCGGTCCGACGTCGGCGTGCCCGTCTTCGAGGGCGAACGTCGTGTACCCGAGGCCGAAGCCGAAGGGGTAGCACGGAGTTGTCCGCTCCCGGGCCAGATGCCAGTACCCGTGCGACGCGTCGTAGGTGAACGTCTCTGCCGCGGCGTCGAAGGGCGGGAGGTCGGACTCCTCGCCGGGCACCGAGCAGGGGAGTCGCCCGCTGGCGTCGACGGCACCGATCAGCACGTCGGCCAGCCCGTGGCCGCCCTCCATTCCCGAGTACCACGACTGGACCACGGCCGGGACGGCCTCGTGCCACTCGGACATCACCACCGCGCTGCCCGCCACCACCGCCACCACGGTGCGCGGGTTGGCGTCGGCGACGGCGCGGACCAGGGCTACGTCTTGGTCGTGGAGACGCAGCGACACCCGGTCCCCCCCGACCGAGAACCCCTCTGCGTCGCCCCTCCCGGCCACGTGGTCCGGGGGGGTGATCGAGCGCTCCCCGGCGATCTGTGCGGCGAACCGTTCGACCAGCGCCGGATCGTCCTCCCCCGGAAACAGGTGGGCGAGGGCGTCGCCGGCGAACTCGCCGATGAACTCTCCTTCGTCCAGCCGGGTGTAGCCGACCACCACCAACGCCACACCGGCCGAGGCGGCTACGGCTGCGGCGCGCTCGGGATCCCCCCCGTCGTCGACGGTCACCTCGGTACCGCGGAGCGCGGCGCGGACACCGTCGGCCACGGTGACCACGTCAGGGGCCCAGACATCGCTCGAGCCGCCGTCGCCGAGGTTGACGGCGGTGGCCAACCGCCCGAGCACGGCCACCGAGGACCCGGGGGACAGGCGCAACGGCAGCACCGGCGCCCCGTCGACGGGCTCGTTCCGGAGCAGCACCACCGCTTTGGACGCCGCCTCGCGGGCAAGTGCACGGTGCTCGGCGCAGGCCAGCACGTCCCGGTCCGGGACCGGCGCGGCCAGGACCGGCTCGAACTTCGCCCGGGTGGCCACCACCCGTTCGACTGCGCGGTCGACCGTCCGCCACGACAGCTCGCCCCGCTTGAGTGCGCCGGGCAGGTCGCGGGCCCGGACCATCCGGTAGGGCATCTCCACGTCGAGACCGGCCTCGACCGACCGTGCCGCGTGGCGCAGGCCGAAGATCCAATCACTGATGACGAACCCCTCGAATCCCCACTCACCCCGCAGGATGTCGGTGAGGAGGGCCGGGTTCTCCCCGCACCAGTCCCCGTTGACGCTGTTGTAGGCGCTCATGACGACGGCCACCCCCTCGTCGACGATCCGCTTGAAGTGGGGGAGGTAGACCTCGTGCAGCGCCACCTCGTCCACGGTGACGTCGACGGTGAACCGGGCGTTCTCCATGGAGTTGCAGGCGAAGTGCTTGACGCACGCCATGGCGTTACGCTGCACGCCCCGGGTCAGCGCCGCCCCCATCTCCCCGACGTGATGAGGGTCCTCACCGTAGGTCTCCTGGGCCCGGCCCCACGCCGGGTGACGGAGGACGTTCACGCACACGCCGCCGTAGAGGTCGGCCCCCACCGCCCGGAGCTCGCGGCCGATGGCGTCCCCGATCCGCTCCTCGAGGCCGACGTCCCACGTCGCGCCGCGGGCCATGCTGACCGGGAAGCAGGTGGCACGGTCGATCACCACACCCCTCGGACCGTCGGAGAAGGCGAATCCGGGCAGACCGAGCCGCTCGACCGCCGCGGCCCGGAACGGGCTCTTGTGGTAGCCCCCCTCGCCCAGGTAGGTCAGCCCGGCCCAGCACGGGGCGTCGCCGTCGAGGCACCAGAGCTTCTCGTCGTCGGTCATCGCCGCGACCACGTCCCGCGCCGGCCGGACCGTTGCGCCAGCCGTCGGCAGGTCGGCGGACGGTCCGGTGGTATCCATGGTCATCGGCCCATTCTCACGGGCGCCGACCTGCCCGACCAGCCCGTCCCCGTGCCCCGGATCAGGAGCCGTGCGTCTGACCGGTCCTCAGGTCGTAGACGGTGACCCCGTCGACCGTCTGGGCGGTGAAGTGCGAGGAGACCCACGTGGAGATCTGCGAGCTGTCGGAGGAGCTCGACGAGCCGAAGCCCCCGCCCCCGAAGCCGCCTCCCTCGATGAAGTAGTGGATCCTGCCCTCGGCGACGTACTGCTCGAACTGGGCGAGGGTGGGGGCCGGGTCGGTCCCGTTGAAGCCACCGATGGCCATGACC
Organism: Acidimicrobiales bacterium; assembly: GCA_052143895.1. Taxonomy (GTDB): domain Bacteria; phylum Actinomycetota; class Acidimicrobiia; order Acidimicrobiales; family RAAP-2; genus Bog-756. The sequence goes on from JBKQRT010000111.1 coordinate 19,513, forward strand.
GGGTCATCGGTGGTCAGCTGGTACCCGGCCGCCGAGTTGGCACCGACGGCGGCCGCCACCCAGGTGTACGAGGACGAGTCCGCGCGCAGCAGTGCGGTGAGTTGCTTGCCCGGCGTCGACCCGTTGAGGAGCCCTCCGGCCCCACCTCCTCCGAAGCTCCGGCCGGCGCCACCGAACCCGCCACCGAACCCGCCACCGAACCCGCCCCCGGCTCCCGCACCCGGACCGAAGCCGGTCCCGCCCGAGCGTGGTGAGCCGACGCTGCCACCCAGGTGCCGGAAGATGCTGCCCGGGAGGTGGATGCCGTGGGCCAGCTTGGTCCCGTTCGGCAGTGTGAACCCGGGTGGCAGCGTCAGCCCGTTCCGGGCGATGCCGCCGGGTCCGCCCGGACCGAACCCGCCACCGACGCCGGGGGGCCCGCCGATTCCGCCGCCTCCCTGGACGGCCGGGCCGGCCGACGGGATCGCACCGCCGTGCGGAGTGTTGGCCGTGTCCAGCGAGTAGGCGGCCGGGGCGGCCACGACCGAAGCGATGGCGAGCCCGGCGATGCCGGCGCCCAGCAGGCCGCGGGCCCGGGGGGCGAGGGCGATGGCCAGCGCCGCCAGCAGTCCGACCACCAGGATGGCCCAGCGCAGTGCCGGGTACCAGGTGGGACTCCACCCGAGGATGACGAACGCCCAGACCACGGTGGCCATCACGGCGGCGGCGAGGGCCAGCCGGGCGAGGAGCTCGGTCCGTCGTCTCCACAGGGTCCAGGACCCCATGCCGACCAGGGCGCCCACCGCCGGCGCGAGGGCGACGGTGTAGTAGGGGTGGATGATGCCGTGGGCGAAGCTGAACACTGCCCCGGTGAGGAGGAGCCAGCCGCCGAAGAGGAGGAAGGCGGCACGGACCCTGTCGGTCCGTGGGGCGCGCCGGGTCAGCCAGAGCACGGCCACCATGGCGGTGAGCGCCCCCGGGATGAGCCACGAGATCTGCCCGCCCATCGAGCGGAGGAACAGCCGGTCCCATCCCACCGGGCCCCACATGCTGCCAGCGGCACCCCTGCCGCCGACGCTCCCGACCTCGTTGCCGGTGAGCCGCCCGAAGCCGTTGTAGCCGAAGATCAGGTTGAGCTCGCTGTTGTCGGTGGAGCCGCCGATGTAGGGCCGGTCGGCCGCCGGAGTCAGCTGCACGGCGGCCACCCACCAGCCCCCGGCCACGAGGAGGGCCACTCCGCAGTAGATCACCTGGACGATGCGCCGCCCGAGCTTGGGCGGACCGGCCAGCAGGTAGACCAGGGCCAGCACCGGGATGAGGATGAGGGCCTGGAGCATCTTGGTGATGAAGCCGAGCCCGATGAACGTCCCGGCCAGCACCATCCAGCGGCTCCGCCCGTCCTCGATGGCGCGCACGGTGACGTAGGCCGCAGCCGTCAGGAGCAACACGAGCAGCGCGTCGGGATTGTTGTAGCGGAACATGAGCGTCGCCACCGGGGTGAGGGCCAGGACCGCACCGGCCAGGAGGGCCGCCGCCGGGCTGAACCACCGTCGCACGGTGAGGTAGAGCAGGCCGACGGTGGCCACACCTTCCAGCGCCTGCGGCACCAGGATGCTCCAGGCGTTCACACCGAAGATCCGGGCCGAAAGATCCATGACCCACAGCGCCGCCGGCGGCTTGTCGACGGTGATGAAGTTGGAGGCGTCGAACGACCCGAAGAAGAACGCCTTCCAGCTCTTCGTCCCGGCCTGGACGGCGGCGGAGTAGAAGCTGTTGGCCCAGCCCGACCTCCCGAGCCCCCAGAGGTAGAGGAACCCGGTGCCGACCAGGAGCAGGGCCAGCGCCGGTCGCACCCAGGCCGGATCCTCCGGCCGTCCGCGCGCGAGCCGTGCCAGCCACCCGGCGGGGGGCGCGGGTGCCGGCGTCTCGGGAGGCGGCTCCCCGGCCGGGTAGCCGGAGACCAGCCCGGTCAGGGGCAGGTCGCTGCCGTCGGGCACCCACCCCGTCGCCGGGACGGCGTCGGGCGGGGCGAGCTCCGGAGCGGTCGGTACGGTGGTCACCGAACGAGGTTCGTCGAGTGCGGTGACGTCGCCGGTGCCGGGGGAGTCGGTCATGAGTGCGTCCTCGTCATGGTGGTCGGGTGCGTCTCGTGGCCGCCGGCCCGGTTGCCGTCCGTGCCGGCGTCTCCGCCGCGGCCGAGCTCGCCGGCGACCGGCGGCAGATGGGTGCCGAACTGCGGCCGGAAGACCCAGGTGCGCAGAATGGCGAACCGGAATACGGCCGCGGCGATGTTGGCCACAGTCACCGCCGCCAGCTCGGGGGCCAGGCCGGTCAGTCCGGCGGCGCGGGTGGCGGCCAGGGCGCCGGTGGTGAAGGCCAGGCTGACGCCGAGTAGGGCGGCGGCGGTCACCAGCCGGTGACGTCGGTCGAGCCCGTGGCGGACGGTGCCGGCCATGCCCCGGTGGGCGGTGGTGTTCCCCAGGCTGCAGAGCCCGATGGCCACCGAATTGGCCAGGTAGGTGCCCAGCCCGCGCTCGAGCAGTGCGAACAGGGCCAGGTAGGCGGCGGTGCTGACCGCCCCCACCCCGGCGAACCGCAGCAGCTCGTCGGCGAAGACCTGGTCCGGCCGCCCGGCACCCGACGGCCAGGACGACACGGTCTCGAGCGGCGCCGACGGCGCCGACCAGGAGGTGTCGCACCAGTCGCCCCTCGGTGCGCCGCCAATGTCGGCCACCCGTCCGCCGACAGGACGCGCCGTGCGGGTCAGGACGCGCTCACGGGCCGCCGGCCCGAGCATCCGCGCCACGCCCTGCAGGTCCTTCCACGCGGTGCGCGCCACCTCCACGCGGGAGTCGGTGTCGTCCACCCAGTCGACGGGCACCTCGTGGATGCGCAACCCGATCCGCTGCGCGGTGATCAGCACCTCGGTGTCGAAGAACCACTCGTTGTCCTCGACCAGTGGCAGCAGCTCGTCGGCGACGTCTCGACCGAGCGCCTTGAACCCGCACTGGGCGTCGGTGCACGAGCTGCGGAGTGCCGTGCGGAGCAACAGGTTGTAGCCGCGGGAGATCAACTCGCGACGGGCGCCCCGCACCACGTGGGCCCCCGGCGCCAGTCTGGTGCCGATGGCCACGTCGCTGTGACCGGACAGGAGCGGGGCCACCAGCGGCAGCAGGGCGTCCAGTCCGGTGGCGAGGTCGACGTCCATGTAGGCGACCACCGAGGCGTCGCTCGTGGACCACGCCTTCCGCAGCGCCCGACCCCGCCCCTTGCGGTCGAGATGGATGGCCCGCACCCGGGGGAGGTCGTCCGCCAGGGCGGTGGCGATGCCCCAGGTGTCGTCGGTGCTGGCGTTGTCGGCGATGGTGATCGACGTGACGAACGGAAACGACGACTCGAGATAGGCCCGGAGCGTGGTGATGCTCGTCGCCAGCTGCTCGGCCTCGTTGTGGACGGGGATCACGATGTCCACGTCGGGCACGGTCCGCGTCACGTCGCGGAAGAGTGGGGTCACGCTCATGACTGCGACCCTGACGGTGCGACATCGAAGGCCGGTGAGGATCGGCTGTGCGTCCCATGAGAGATCGCGGTAGGCGAGTGGTCCCCGGCGAGGCCCGATGCGCCGGGGGTGGATCCGGTGGTCCTCATGGGACGTCGGGCAGGGCGGCGTCGTCGGGCAGGGCGGCGTCATCGGGCGCGGCGTCGTCGGGCATCGCGCCGTCCGACTGGGCGTCCTCGGGCCGGGCGTCCTCGAACGGTTGGCCCTCGACAGTTGGCGGTACGGCGGGCAGTCGCACGGTGAAGGTGGTGCCGGACCCGACCCGACCCTCGGCCGCCACCGAGCCCCCGTGGGCGGCCACGATCGCCGCCACGATGGAGAGGCCGAGTCCGGCTCCCCCGTGGGCCCGGGACCGGCTGGGATCGGAGCGGTAGAAGCGCTCGAACACGTGCTCGGCCTCCTCGGGTGTCATCCCCGGACCGTCGTCGGCCACCGAGATGACGGCGCCGGATCCCGTGGCATCCACGTAGACGGTGACCCTGGCCCGGGTACCCGGCGGCGTGTGGGCCCGGACGTTGCCGAGGAGGTTGTCGATGACCTGGCGGATGCTCCTGGCGTCCCCGACGACCTCGATGGGGCGCGACGCCTCGAAGGTCACCGGCCAGTCGGGCCCCACGGTGGCGGCAGTCTGGACCGCCTCGGCGCACAGGGCCACGACGTCCACCGGGTGCCGCTCCATCGGTCGGCCCTCGTCCAGGCGGGCGAGCAGCAGGAGGTCGGCGACGAGGTGCTCCATCCGGGCCGTCTCGGTCTGGATCCCGGTCATGACCCGCTCGAGGTCCTCCTTGTTCTCCGACGCACCACGCCCGAACAGCTGGGCGTAGGCGGACACGGCAGCGATCGGGGTCCGCAGCTCATGCGACGCGTCGGCCACGAAGCGCCGCAGCCGCGCTTCGGAGACACGCAGCCGGTGCTCGGAGGCCAGCCGGGCGCTGAAGGCGGATTCGATCCGCGACAGCATGACGTTGAGGGTGCGGGCCAGGCGGCCGACCTCGGTCGAGTCGTTCTCGCCCGGCACCCGCTCGGTGAGGTTGCCGGCGGCGATGGACTCGGCGGTCGCCTCCATGTCGCGGAGGGGACGCAGGCCGATCCGGACCAGCCAGAACCCGCCGATGAGGGCCACCACCACCGCCGCACCGGTCACGGCCAGCTCGACCACGAGCAGGTGATGGAGGGTGCTCCCGATGTCACCGAGTGGCTGCGCCACGATGAGCAGGTCGCCGTTGTCGAGGGTGGACGCCAGGACGCGGAACGCCGGCCCGCCCGATTGCTGTGAGGGCGCCGTGAAGTGGGCCACCTGGCTGCCGTCGGCGGCCGTGGCGAAGCCGGTGATGGTCCCGGGGATCCGCGGGCTGTACTTGGTCCCGTCGACGTAGGCGGGACAGCTTTCCGAGTCGACCACGCCACCGGACGGTGCCCGTACCTCGACGGCCTGGACCTGGACGGCGTTCGACAGCCCACCCCCCGGTGCGCCGCCACCCGGCCCGCCGACTCCTGCGCCCGAGAAGCCTCCCGGGGCGAACCGCCCCGGACCGGCACAGGTGGAATTGGTCAGGAGGAACCCGTCATTGACCAGGTGTTCGTAGCCGAAGTGGTCCTGGTCCAGCTGCTGGTCGACCCGCTGGTAGAGGAACGACTCGAGCGCCGAGTAGGTGACCAGGTCGGCCACCACCAGCGCCACCAGGGCGATGACGCCGATGGCGATCAGGAGACGGGTCCGGAGGGACATCGCTACTCGGTGGCCGGCTCGCGTAGTGCGTACCCGACCAGCCGCACGGTGTGGATGACGGGGGGGCCGATCGACTCCAGCTTCTTGCGGAGGTAGCTCACGTAAGTCTCGACCACGTTGCCGTCACCCCCGAAGTCGTAGTGCCATACGTGGTCCAGGATCTGCGCCTTGGACAGGACGTGGCGGGGGTTGAGGAGGAAGAACCGGAGGAGGTTGAACTCGGTGGCCGTGAGGTTGATGACCTGGCCGGCCCGTGTCACCTCGTGGGCGCTCTCGTCCATCTCGATGTCGGCGAAGCGCAGGATCCCGTCGTCGTCGGGCTCGCTGCCGATCCGCCGGAGGATGGCGTGGACCCGGGCGACGATCTCGGCCAGTGCGAACGGCTTGGTCACGTAGTCGTCCCCACCGATGGTGAGACCGGCGACCTTGTCCTCGAGGCTGTCGCGCGCCGTCAGGAACAGGATCGGCACCCGGATCCCGTCGGCCCGGAGGCGCCGGGTCACCTCGAGACCGTCGAGGTCGGGCAGCATGACGTCGAGCACGATGAGGTCGGGCGGCCGCTCCTGGGCGGTCGAGAGGGCGATCCGACCGGTGGCCGCCTCGTCCACGGTGAACCCCTCGTACCGGAGGGAGGTGGCCACGGCGTCGATGATCGAGGGCTCGTCGTCCACGACCAGGATCCGCTGGCTACGGGTGGGTTCCACCGCTCCTCCTTCGGGGGCTCACGCAGCTGACCTGCGGTTCTCGAACCGAGGGACCCAGCATCGCATCCGCGCGTGGGCAGCGGGTGTGCAGAGGCTGTGAGCCACCTGTGAGGTCCCGGCGGAGTGAGCGGGGCGTTCGCGCCCGGTGGCCGGATTCACAGATCGCGCACAGGTGCCGTGGAGCCGGCTCTGGACGGGGACCGTTGCAATGGTCGACGGCGCCACCGGAGGAGCGGTGGTCGCGACGACGTTCACGAGCCGTTCCCGATCGACCGGAAGGACACGACATGGTCACCAATCGTCACGAGCACCTTCCGGACCCGGGGTCCGGTACCCGGTCGAGGGACCGGGCCCTCGCCCGAGTGCGCCGGGCCACCACCACCGTCAGCGTGACGGCGGCCGTCGGCACGTTGGGCCTCGGTGTCCTGGTCGCCTCCGAGCAAACGGCACACTCGTCGGACGTCCTGCACCTCCGGACGTCAGCATCCACCGCCACATCCACCTCGCCTACGTCGGCCCGGTCGGCGGCCACACCGTCGTCGGCGTCCACGCCCTCGTCGGCTTCGGACGGCACGACCACCACCGCGCCCACTTCCAGCTCCAAGTCGGCGACCACGGTGTCGGGCCAGTCGTGAGCCGCACGGTGGCATCGATGCCGATGCCGATGCCGATGGTGGGCGCGACGCCGGCGCTGGCTACCGGGACGATGCGTGCCATCGGGACCACGGCAACGGTGGTGGTGACGGCCGCCGACCGCGCCGACCGCGCCCTGGCGCTGCTGGCCGAGGAACTGGCGTCGCTCGACCGTGCCTGTAGCCGCTTCCGGCCTGACTCCGAGCTCATGGTCGTGGAACGCTCCGGCCGAGGCCGTCCGGTGCCGGTCGGCCCGCTGCTCTTCGACTCCCTCGACGTGGCGCTGGATGTCGCCGTGCAGACCGCCGGCATCGTCGACCCCACGATCGGCTCGGCCCTGGTGGCATGGGGCTACGACCGCGACTTCGCGCTGCTCGGCGCCCCCGACGACAGCGCCGGCGCCGGCGACGCCGTCACGGACCGCCACCTCGGGCCGGCTCCGGGCTGGTGGCACATCGAGCTCGACCCCGGCACCCGGACGGTGACCATCCCCGACGGCGTCCACGTGGACCTCGGTGCGACCGCCAAGGCCTTCGCCGCCGACCGGGCGGCAGCGCGCCTCGCCGACGAGCTCGGGTGCGGCGTCCTGGTCAACCTCGGCGGTGATGTCGCCGTGGGCGGTGACGCCCCGGCGGGGGGATGGGCGGTGGGCATTGCCTCCGAGTGCACCGTGCCGGGCGCCGCAGCCGACCAGGTGGTGGCCGTCCGCATCGGGGGACTGGCCACCTAGGGTACGACCGCACGCACATGGACCCGGAACGGCCGGACCGCCCACCACATCATCGACCCGTGGACCGGAGCGCCGGCATCGCGATGCTGGATCCTCGTCTCGACCACTGCGCCCAGCTGTGTCGAGGCCAACGCCTGGAGCACCGCCGCCGTCGTCTGGGGCGATGACGCCGAAGGAAACCTCGCCGCCCTCGGGGTCCCCGCCCGGCTGGTCGACGCCGACGGCCGGATCGTCCACGTCGGGGGATGGCCGAGCGAGCCGGGGCCGCCGGCCGGTGAGGAGGCGGTGCGCTGATGCCGGGCGTCACGACCCCGGTCCTCTGGTACGCCACCCGCGCCACCGGCGTCGTGGCGCTGGTGCTCCTGACCGGCACGATGGTCCTCGGGATGCTCACCGCCGGCCGGGCAAGATCGCGCTCGTGGCCGGCCTTCGCACAGGCCGATCTGCACAAGCGGATCTCGCTGCTGGCTGTGGTGTTCCTGACGATCCACGTCATCACGGCGGTGCTCGACACCTACGTCGACATCGGGCGGGCGGCGTTGGTGGTGCCCTTCGCCTCGCCCTACCGGCCGCTGTGGACCGGGCTCGGCACCGTGGGCGTCGACCTCCTCGTCGCCGTTGGCGTGTCGAGTGCGCTGCGCCAACGGATCAGTGCCCGGACCTGGCGGGGCGTCCACTGGTTGGCCTACGGGAGTTGGCCGGTGGCCATGGCCCACTCGCTGGGCGAGGGAACCGACGCCTCGACCCTGTGGATGGACGGGGTGGCCGCGGTGTGCGCACTGGCCGTCACCGGCGCCCTGGTGTGGCGGGTGGCCGACCACCGGAGGAGCCGCGCCGACGCCCTGCGTTCGGGTGCGGCCACCCGGGTCGTCCCCCGGCACCCCCGACCGCAGGCGGATCGCCGGTCACCCGTCCTGATCGCTTCCTCCTCGCCGGCCACGCCCGGCACCGCAGCCACCTCGCGTGCGCTCTCCGTGCGCCCGTATCCGTCCACGGTTCGCACCGCCGACACCACCTCCAGAAGGAACTGACCATGAGCACGACCACGACCACGACCACCGATCGCGACGCGACGTTGCTCGCCGTGTCGCCGGGTTCCGCCCCCGACCTGGCCGCCCATCTGGCCGCTCACGGTCCGCTGGCGATCTCCGACCACCCGGACTGGCGGGCGGCGACGTGGCGGGCGGTGGCCGAGTCCGGGCTCCTCGGACGCGGCGGGGCGTCGTTCCCTGTCGACCTGAAGTGGGACAGCGTCCGACGAGCAGAGCGTCGACCCATGGTGGTGGTCAACGCCATGGAAGGCGAGCCGGTCAGCGCCAAGGACGGGGTCCTCCTCGGACGTGCGGCCCACCTCGTGCTCGACGGCGCCGAGGTCACAGCGGCGGTGGTCGGCACCACCGACGTCGTGGTGTGCGTGGCCCACAGTGACGGACGGTCCGCCGCCGCGGTCGAGGCCGCCTGGTCGGAGCGCTGCCGGGCCGGGACGGCACGGTGCCGCCTGTCGATCGCGCGCCCGCCCGGCCGTTACGTCGCCGGGGAGGAGTCGGCGCTGGTCGGCTGGCTGGGATCGCGGAGGCCACTCCCGGTCTTCCGGACCGACAAGTCGCGGCCGCCGACGCTGGGCCGCCGGCCGGTGCTCGTGCACAACGCGGAGACCATGGCGCAGATCGCACTCGTCGCCCGGCACGGTCCCGCATGGTTCCGTCGCCGAGGTACGGACGAGGCGCCGGGAACCTCGCTCGTGACCTTGTCGGGTGCCGTTCGCGCTCCCGGGGTCGTGGAGGTCGAGTTCGGTACCCCGGTGGCCGACATTCTCGGCCGCGCCGGGGCGGACGATGCCCTGTCCGGGGTGCTGGTCGGTGGCTACGGCGGGTCATGGCTCCATCCGTCACGGCTGGACACGCCGTACTCGCCCGACGCCCTCGCCGCGGCGGGTGTCGCTCACGGCGTCGGCATCCTGGTCGCCCTGCCGTCCATCTCGTGCGGCCTTGCCGAGTCGGCGCGGATCGCGCGCTACTTGGCCGGCGAGAGCGCGGGCCAGTGTGGGCCGTGCGTCTTCGGCCTGCCGGCCATCGCCGACGACCTCGAGCGGCTGCGGGTCGGCGTCGGAGGCGCCGGTCTCGTCGAGCGGATCGAACGCCGCGCCGGGACGGTCGCCGGGAGGGGCGCCTGCCGGCACCCCGACGGTGCGGTTCGACTGGTGCGGAGCGCGCTCGAGGTGTTCGCCGACGACGTCCGGCGCCACGCCGACGGTCGACCGTGCGCCGGGCACGACGCTGCGACGCTGCTGCCCTTCCCCGACCGACCACCGGACGACCCCGGGAGGAGCTCGTGACCCGCCGGGCCCGCGTCGGGCTCCGGCTCCGGATCGACCCGGTCGCCTGTGACGCCTACGGATCCTGCGCCGAGCTCCTCCCGGAGCGGGTGACGCTCGACGAGTGGGGCTATCCGATGGTAGACGGCCGACCGGTGCCCGCCGAACTGGCCGACCTGGCCGCCCGGGCCACTGCCGAGTGCCCCCGCCGGGCGGTCCTGCTCGAGCAGGTGGTGGCGGCAGACCGGGCCTGAGCCGGACCGGCGGCCGGCGGCCGGCGACGCCGAGGGGACGGGTACCATCGGTCGCCATCGGCCCGGTTCCTCCGGGAGGGCGGCTCGTAGGCTGGCCGGATGGACCGGCGACGCGGGGCGAGGGCTGGGGCGGAGGGCCGGGCTCCCGGTCTGTGGGCCACCGAGCGCCGGTCGCTCACCGTCGGGTTGGTGCTGACCGTCACCCTCGTGGCCGCCGAGGCCCTCGCGGTGGTGACGATCATGCCCCAGGTCGCCCGCGATCTGGGCGGGCTCCATCTCTACGGGTGGGTGTTCAGCGCGTTCCTGCTGAGCAGCATGGTCGGCATCGTGGCCGCCGGTCGGGAGGCGGACCGCGCCGGCCCGGCCCGGCCCTACGTGGCAGGCGTGGTGCTCTTCGGGGCCGGGTTGGCGGTGGCCGGCCTCGCCCCGTCGATGGGCGTGCTGGTCGTCGGGCGCACGCTGCAGGGGCTGGGGGCGGGCGCGATACCGGCGGTCGCCTACGTGGCCATCGGCCGGAGCTTCCCCGAGCTCCTCCGGGCCCGGATGATGGCCGTCCTGTCGACCGCCTGGGTCGTCCCCGGCCTGGTGGGTCCCCTGGTCAGCGCGGGCGTGGCCCACGTCTTCGGTTGGCGCTGGGTCTTCCTGGGGCTGTTGCCGCTGGTGGCGGTCACCGGGGCACTGGCCCTCCCGGGCCTGGTGCGCCTGGGCCGGCCTACCACCCAGCCAGGGGAGGAGCACCGGTTGGTCGACGCCGTGCGGGCCCCCGTGGGGACCGGGGTCGTCCTCGCCGGGCTCACCACCGGCCGCCCGGCCCTCGCCACCGGCGGAGCGGTGGTTGGCGCGCTCGTGCTCGTGCCGGCGCTGCGCCGGCTGCTACCGGCCGGGACGCTGCGGGCCCGGCGCGGCCTCCCCACGACCATCCTGAGTCGCGGCCTGCTCACCTTTGCCTACTTCGGTGCGGACGCCTTCGTCACCCTGACCGTGGTCACCGTGCGGCACCACAGCCTGGGGGCGGCGGGCGTCGCCGTGACCGCCTCGACGCTGGCCTGGACGGCGGGGGCCTGGGCCCAGGCCCGGCTCGACGGCCGGTGGGAGGGACGGCGTTTGGTCCGGACCGGCCTCGCGCTCGTACTGGCCGGTATCGCCGGCATGTTGGCCGTCCTCCGGCCCGAGGTTCCCGTCGCCGTGGCCTACGTGGCGTGGGCCCTGGCCGGTCTCGGCATGGGCCTGTCCTACGCCCCGATCTCGCTGATGATGCTGCGCCACGCGCCCGACGGACGGGAGGGCTGGGCCTCGGCCTCCTTGAGCCTCTCCGACGTGCTCGGCTCCGCCCTCGGTGCCGGACTGGGCGGCGCCGCCATCTCCGTGGCCGCCATCCAGGGATGGCCGCTCGCCATCGGGGTGGCCGTCGCCTTCGCCCTCCCGGGCCTGATGGCCGTGACCGGCCTGGCGGTCAGCGGGCGGCTCCCGCTTCGCCACGGCCCACCGGCGGCCTAGCGCTCCGGTTGCTGCCGCACGCTCCGGGGCGGACCGGGGGTCACCGGCAGACCGTGCCCGGTGCCGGGAGCCCTGCACCGGTGAGGTACGTCGTGACCACCTGCTGCATGCAGGTGTCGCTCGAGCCGCTGAGCAGCCAGGTGTGGCCCCAGCCCACCCAGGTGGCCAGGCGCGCGCCGGCGATGTCGGTGGCCAGGTGCTGCGCGCCGACCAGCGGCGTGTTGGGATCGCCGGTGTTGCCGATCACGAGGATCGGCGGAGTATGGGTCGGACGGAGGTCGACCACCGGCTGTCGGGCCGCCGGCCACGAGACGCAGCCACCCATGGTGTAGGTGACCGCATACCCGCCGAGCAGCGGGTAGCGGGCAGCCAGCGTCTTGGCCTGGTCGCCCGCCGCCACCGGGCTCGGATGTACGGCGGCGTCGTTGCAGGTGATTGCCCAGAGGGGATCGACGAGCGACGCACCGTCGACGTCGGTCTCGAGCTCGAGGGACAGCGCCCGGAGGGGCGATCCGTTGCCGGCCCGGGCGGCGACCAGCGCTGCTTCGTAGGAGGGCGTGAACCCGGGAACGCTCACCGCGAACAGGCTGGCGGTGTCGAGGTCGCCCACCGTCACCGGGTACGGGTCATCGGCCCCGGGGGCGGGGAGGGGGGTGCGGGTGAGCGACGCGGCGAGCGAGCGGTAGAACGATGTCGGGTCGGCGCCCAAGGGGCAGGTGGCCACCGGCGAGCACCCGGCCAGCAGGTGGTCGATCGACTGCTCGGTCGCCGGCGCCTGCTCGCTCGCCTGCTGGGAGAGGCTGGCGTCCACGTCGACGGCACCATCGAGGACCATGGTGCCCACCCGGTGGGGAAACAGGTCGGCGTAGACCGTGCCGAGCACGGTGCCATAGGAGAGCCCGTAGTAGCTGATGGTGGACAGACCCAGTGCCTGACGGATCCGGTCCATGTCCCGTGCCGTATCGGTCGTGTCGATGAACGGGGTGACCGATCCGGCGAGGTGCTCGCACGCACGGGCCATGGCGGTGAAGAAGGACGTGCCCGGCAGCGGTTGCCCGGCCACAGCGGGCACCGGCAGCACACTGGCCGCTGCCGCCGGCGACGTCCCACAGTCGAGGGCACCGCCGGCGCCGGTGCCCCGGGGGTCGAAGCTGACGATGTCGAAGTCGCGGCGCACGGCGGGTGGGAAGAGATCGAGGACCACGGGCAGGATCTGGTTGCCGCTCTCGCCAGGACCGCCCGGGTTGAACAACAGGGTGCCGTCGGGGTCCGACGGATCGAGGGCAGGCGCCCGGGTCAGCGCCAGGCGGAACGACGCGCCGGTCGGGCGCCGGTAGTCGACGGGGACCGACACGGTCCCGCACTCGAGCGAGGACCCGGCCGGACACGGCGACCAGGAGATCGGCGGTGCCGGGGCGAGCGGCGGCAGCGGACCAGCAGTGGCGGTCGTCACCGGGTGGAGACCCGCTTGTGCGCTGGGGCCGGATCCCCCGCAGCCGGAGGCCGCCAGCGCGAGTGCCAGAACGGCGCCGCCAACCCAGCGGCGTACACTCCGGTGCCGCGTGTCAGCCATGTCGGCGAACGTAGCAGCGCGGACCGCGATCGGACGCCTGGACGGCCACGACGTGGGTGGGAATGATTGCCCAGGCACCACTGTTGGAGAGGTCGTGCACCTTCTTTCCGCACCGTCGAGCCTGAGACCGTCGTCGGTCACCGACGACCACTCGCTCCGGGTGTCGGTGGCGCGCGCGCTCGCTGTAGCCGGAGCGCTGGCCTACAACTGGTGGGTGGTGGTTCTGTTCGTGCCAGGGCTGATGCCGTCGGCCAACGGGTTCTTCTCGGACCTCGAGGCGACCGGGCGGCCAGACGCCCAGTTGATGTCGGACGCTGATCTGGTCGCCGGGCTGCTGATGATGGCGGCCTTCGTGCTCCGCGGGTCGAGGGCCGGAGGGACGGTGCGCCGCGAGTGGACGTGGATGGTGGCCTTCGCCGCGGCCGGTGCCATCGGCAGCCGCTATCCGTATGCGTGCTCGGAAGGATTGAGCGCCTCCTGCCGGGCCATGGAGTGGCGGTTCCAGCTCCCCGTGCACCACTACGTGCACATGGTGGCCGGCATGGCCGAATTCGCCGCCCTGACCACCGCGGCCGTCATCGCCATGCGCCGCACCCGCCACACGGGAACCCGTGCTGCCCGCGTCTACGCCGGCGTGGTCGCGGTGCTCCTCGTGGGCTATCCGCTTCTCGGCGCCGTCTACCTGACCGATCGGCTCGGCACGCTGGTCGAACCGGTCTTCTTCGTGGCGTTCTCGGTCATGGTGCTCGCCCAGGTGTTCGAGCCGGTGGAACCGGCGCCGGCCACGCTGACCTGGGCCGAACGCGTGGCTGACCGCGGGACGGGTAGGGGCGCCGAGGCTCCGGCGAACGCAGCGTCGGGGCAGCCGATGGGGCGGGCCCGGGTACGGTAGCCGGCCCCGACGGAGGCGCGACGACCACGGTGCACAGGGTCCCGGAATGCGCTCGGGGCACCGCTGCAGGCTTCTGCGTGCGGGGGAGCCTCGGTTCCGCCTAGGGTTGAGGAGTCATCGACCCAATCACGCGGGCCGATGCATGTAGGGCTTCACAATGGATCCCCGCGTTACCGTGCGTGAATTTCAAGGAGACACAGTTATGGGTGTAGGTGCAGTCAAGTGGTTCAACGCCGAAAAGGGCTTCGGTTTCATTACGCCTGACGGCGGCGGGGATGACCTCTTCGTTCACCAGTCGGAGATCCAGATGGAGGGTTTCCGCGACCTCGCGGAAGGCCAGCGTGTGGAGTTCGAGACCAAGCAGGGCCAGAAGGGCCTGCAGGCAAGCCAGGTCCGCAAGATCTGATGCACTCCTGTCGGGTGTCGACCCGGCGCCGGCGCCGGTTTCCGGTGGTCGCCGTCGGGTCGGCATCGGGCGGGATACCGGCGGAGGCCTGTGCCCCGCGCCGGATGCAGTGATTCCGGGGACCCCGATGGGGTCGTCCCGAAGGTGATGGTGGCGGCCTTCACGGTTCCGTCTCACAGTTCCGTCTGACGGCGTCGAGCCGGCCACGATGATGACGTCCCCCGGTGGGATCGATTCGCGATCGTTGTTCCGTGCCTGCCGACCGTCGCTCCTTCCGGAGAAGGATCGGACTCTTGCCGGGACGCGCCAGAGGCCCGACCGGAACAGTACCGATCGGGCCTCTGGGTCACCGGGGCTCTGGGTCACGGAGTGTGCGACGACTGCCCCCACACGGCGATGCGGGCGGACTACCAGCCGTGGCAGCCGTCCTGGTCGGGCGGGTACGCCTCGATGCGCTCCGCCACCATGATCTGCTCGTCTTCGGTGGCCATCGCTCCCTCCGAGGCGTACTGCAGACCCCCGTAGGCGTACCAGTTGGCCCTCGAGATGCCCAGGCCGCCACTGAATTCAGGTCCGTCGGACTCCCAGTCGCCGCCTTCCTCGCAGAGGGCCACGCGTTCCCACGCGGCCCGCTCGTCCGGGGTGACCGTGTCGACCGGGCCCGGAGGGGGCGCCGTCGCCGCGTTGGCCGACGGCGCCGCGGTGCCGGTGCCGTGCACCGCGAGGAGCGAGGCGTTCAGGTCGAGGAGAAGACTCGAATCGGCCTGGACGGGTTGCTCGGCGGTGAGGGTGCGGTAGGCCGTCAACAGGTCGGCCGGGATGGTGATAGTGGATGGTTTGGCCCCGGTGGTCGGGGTTTCTGCTGCCCGGGCCGACTGCGGGTTCGCAGCCTGCGTCAGGGTACTGACGGTGATGAGTGCGACCGGAACGGTCGCCATGAGTGCAATGCGGGTCCGCATGGCACCTCCCTTCGTAGGGCGCGCGAAGGCGCCTTCCTCTGCTCGGTGTTGGCGGGCTCCGGCCATTGCATTCGTGCCCCGGACGGCGAGCGGGAAGGCTTCGTCCGTCCTGGCTTTACGCCGTAGGGTGTGCGACCGGTTCAGTTACGCCCAGGGTTGCGTCGTCGAGACACCACTCATTTCGTCGTCGGTCATGGGTTCTTGGACCGCAGTGCCGGTGGCCCACTCGCCACACCTGGCAGCTGACCGGGCGACACCCGGTTCGTGTTTGACTACCGCGCTCCGTCGGTGATGTGCTGCATCCGTACGGATGCCCTGTTCACGTTCCGGAGGCGGCCCAGCACGCTGCGATTGAGCCAGTATAGCGGGGTGGCCGTCAACCATCTGTACGGCTGGAGAAATTTCCAGTTGACCTGCGACGATGATCGAGAAATCAAGTGATTCCCATCCGGCTGATCCTCAATGTTGAGGACGGTTATCAGACCTATCTCTTCATCAGGTAGCGGGTATGCCTCATATTGATTTGCCCTGACGAGCATTTCGTTGTAAACGTCGGTCCGTCGACCTCGCGTGGGATATCCGGTGACGGGGTGCCGGCCTAGCTGACCGGCCTCCGGACGCCACGAGGGAAGGGACGGGGTTCGCGCCCCACCCCTCCCCTCGGGAAGGTCCGTCTCGGACGGGTCCCCTAGTGGTCGTGCGCTCCGGAGATGGTGAAGTTGACGCTGTTGTCCTCCGAGGCGTTGGCGTTGCCGATGGCGAACCCACTGTGGCTGATGGCGAACGTCCCCGGGAAGTCGTCGCCGGGTGCCGAGCCGGGCGTCGCGTTGTCCGAGAGGACCTGCACCCCGATGCCCTGGCCGGTGATGGTGTCGTGCGAGGCCGTCTCCGCCGGAGCGTAGGACTGACCGCTGTACTGGATCACCTGGATCCCGACGTTGCTGGCTCCCTTGATCGTGTCCTTGCGGACCGTGGCGTTGCCCTGGTCGAGCTGGAGCTGCTCATCGGCGTTGGCATGGAACACGTCCTTACTGATCGACACCTCCGGCGACGCCGGCTCGGTGGCCGACCCGGACCCGTAGTAGGCGCCGAGGTCGTTGTCCTTGATCGTGGACTTGCTGATGCTCGATCCGGCGGCGGGCAGGTAGAAGAGGATCCCGGCCCCCTGGGCCTCGGTGAGCCCGTTCGGTCCACAGGTCGGCTGGGGCATCGCGCACTGGTTGTCCGAGATGGTCGCACCGGAGATGACCCCCTTGGCGCCGCGGTCCACCTCGATGCCGTTCTCCGCCGTCAGGACGGGTCCGCGACCGGTGACGGTCGCCGTCTTGACCGTCAGGCCCGTCCCGGTGCCCTGGGCCACGATGCCGGCCTTCTGGTAGCCGGAGACGGTGGTGTCGGTGAGGGCGGCCGTGGCCGACTGTCCCGCACCCCGGTCCGTGCCCACCAGGATGCCGAGGCCGCCCTGGCAGCCGACGTCCGGGTCGCCGAGCGGAACGCCGGCACCGTCGATGCTGAGGCCGCTCGCGGTGAGGTCGCCGCCCTGGCCGACGAAGATGCCGTAGAGGCTGTCGTAGCAGGTGTCGGCCGGCCAGTAGGCTGACACGGTGATGCCGGTCATGGTGACCGAGGCACCGCAGATCGAGATCTCGTCCTGCGGCTGCTGGTTGACCGCCCCGATGGCGTTGTCGCACGAGGTGGTCGAGTCCTGCGGCGTGGCCGGCAGCTGGACGGTGACCGCGCCACCGGACGCATTCAGCGTCACGTTGTTGGTCATGGTCAGCTGCTCGACGTACGGAACTCCCGTGCTGCAGACCTCGATGGTCGAGCCCAAGGAGCCGGCGGCGTTGATCGCCGACTGGATCGTGCTGAACCCGGGATCAGAACAGCTGGTGCCGGGTGCGGCAGCCAACGGCGCCGTGTTGGAGGCCCACAACTTGGGGATGTGGGACACGGCACCCGCTGTCGTGGCCGGCACGGCCATCACACCGGCCATCGCAAGGGCCGCAGTGGCCACTCCGATCGTGAGGATCTTTCGCTTGCATCCGGCCTTCCGCTCGAGGTCCGACAGCCGCGCCGCCCTGAGGGGACACCTGCCGTTCCGACGACGCGGGGGCGGAGCGCCCCGAGCGCGTTTCCATCATCGCGGGAACTCAGGACGCCGGCGGCTCGAACGCATCGTCAAATGTGATGAGCGTGAAAGAAGTCCTGTTCAGCGGGTCTGTCCCCAGGCGCTGGGCCCTCAGGGCCCGACCTGGGGGACA
>JBKQRT010000112.1:0-8171 GCA_052143895.1 Acidimicrobiales bacterium
GGAGAAGAGGATGGGAAAGTCGATCTGGTCCTCGTCAGCGTCGAGGTCGAGGAAGAGCTCCTCCACCTCGTGCACCACCTCGTCGATGCGGGCGTCGGGACGGTCGACCTTGTTCACCACCAGGACCACCGGCAGGCGGGCCTGCAGCGCCTTGCGAAGGACGAACCGGGTCTGGGGGAGTGGTCCCTCGGAGGCGTCGACCAGGAGCAGCACGCCGTCGACCATGGTGAGTCCCCGCTCGACCTCACCACCGAAGTCCGCGTGCCCGGGCGTGTCGATGATGTTGATCTTGACCCCGCCGTGGCGCACTGCGGTGTTCTTGGCCAGGATGGTGATGCCCTTCTCGCGCTCCAAGTCGCCTGAGTCCATCACCCGCTCGTTGACCGACTCGTTGGCCCGGAACGCCCCCGACTGCCAGAGCATGGCGTCCACCAGGGTGGTCTTGCCATGGTCGACGTGGGCCACGATGGCCACGTTGCGGATGTCGTCTCGGGTCTGAATGGGCATGGGGAGAGAAGGCTAGTTGCCGCCCGGCGGGTTTCCGGCCGCGCCGGGGCCTGTGCCGATGTCCGCGCCGGGTCCGCGCCGGGCTCTGCCTACGAGGCCGGCGTGCCCGTCGTCCACCCCGACGGCGGTGAGCCCCCGCACGTGGTGGGCCAGGCTGGCTGGCTGGTCGACGGGGTCTGCTGCACCGGCGGGACGGGCGGTTCGAGCCCGCAGTAGCTCTCGGCCGACGAGTCGAGGGCCCACGAGGCGGTGCCCGGCGTCAGGTAGAACGGGGGAGAGTAGAGGGCCAGCCGGGGGTCCCAGGTGTAGGTCTTGCCGTAGCCGGTCTGGACATTGCCGCCTTGGATGGTGGCCACGGGACCGCGGGCGTCCTGCTGGATCGATCCGTAGGCGTACAGCTGGCCGTCGTTCGCCCCCTGCTGGTAGTTGTTGACGATGAACGACTGCTGTAGGCCGAGCAGCGAGGCGTCGATGATCAGGCCGCCGCCGTTCTTGGTCGCCGGGTTGCACAGCGGGGCGGGCAGGGAGCCGCCCTGGCCGCAGTAGCCGAGGACGTTGCCGTTGCCGTCGACCGGCCGGCTCACCTCTACATAGTTGTAGGCGATGAGCCCCAGGGTGTCGTTGACCCCGGTCAGGGCGTTGTTGTAGTTGCAGGCGCTCTGCTGGGCGGTGCCCACCCACGAGGTGCAGTCGGCGTAGGTGATGGGACCCTGGATGATGACGTCGTTGTTGGCCCCGATGGTGAGCTGGCCCGAGAGGCTCCCCGATACGAAGGCGTCCCCCTCGGTGTCCGGCGAGCCGGTCTGACCGTAGTAGCAGCCGTTGCAGCCACCCGGTTGGGTCTGGGTGCAGGGGTTCTCGCTGTTGCAGGTGGACCCGATCCCTTCGAAGGGGTTGATGTTGGTCTTGCCGGTGTAGTCGCCGCCGGCGACGAAGATGACCCCGTTGGCCGGGAGCGACACCTTGGTGGTGCCGTCGGTCGGGCAGTTGGACGTGTCGCTCCCGAAGTTGAGGGGGTCGGCGTTGGCGCCGGCGGTGGCGCTGGTCCCCTTGCTGAGCACGGTCATCTGGTTGCCGATGAGCGTCACCGTGGTGGGTCCCTCGTAGTAGCAGCCGCCCTGCTTGGCGTAGTTCCCGAGCTCCGAGTTGTCGGTGGGGATGGTCTCGTAGTTCTTGGCGCTGTAGGAGCTCTTGGCGGCGTCGTAGGTGACGCTCTCCGCCGTGGCTGTCACCGCACAGTTCGAGTTGGAGCCCGCCGGATTGGGGACCTTACCCAGGTTGTTGGCCCCGTTGGTGGCCCCGGGATCGACGAACTGGCACTTGGGGTCGGCGGTGGTCACGCCGTAGTTGACCCCGAAGTTCGGTCCTCCGTCCACGTAGATGGAGTCGTTGGAGAAGATGGGCCCGGTGATGTGGTCCTGGGAGTCGAAGAACACCGGCGTGCAGTTCGCCGGGGTGCTGTAGCTCGTCCAGTAGTAGGTGCACTGCGACGGCGTGCCCGTCGACTCGTAGTTGGTCCACCACACGTTGTTGAGGAACCCGTTGGCCGGCACGAACTTGGCGACGGTGGAGTAGTACACGTCCTTTCCGGGGAACCCGGCGGCCCCGACGATCTGCACCTCGAGGTCGACGAGCTCGTTGGTGGTCGAACTGGTCACCTGCTGGGGATTGTCGAACTTGTAGTACTCGGGGATGATGCCGTTGCCGACGCCGGTCCCGGGCACCTGGCTCCACGTCCCGTAGCTGATGGTGGCGCACTGCGTGGACGCGTCCGGTCCGCCCGGATTGGTGTCGGCGTTGCAGGCGCCGAGGTACGGGTCGGCGTTGACCGCGCTCTGGTAGGCGTTGAGGCCCGAGGCGAGGGCCCGGTAGGCGTAGCGCTGGATGGAGGCCTGGGTAAGGATGGGATCGTTGGCGACGATGTTGGTCATCATCACGCCGCCGATGGTCGTCAAGAGGATGACCAGGCCGATCACCATGATCAGGGCGGTCTGACCGGCGTCGTTGATGGTCCGGCGCCGGTGGCTGGTTCGGAAGGTCCGTCGGGTGGTCATGGCTGCCTATCCCACGAGTGTGCTGTAGAGGTATGAGGCGGACGAGAGCCGGTAGACGGTGTAGGCGTTCTCCTGCAGGGGGGCCCCGGGCACCTGGACCTCGAGGTCCACCCCGACGCTCTGGATCATGTCGGGCGGGCAGTTGGCCTGGGTCGGGTCGCCGCCGGCGTTGTAGGTGGGGGCCGCGCACGAGTTGAAGGTGGGCAGGATCCCCGTGGTGGCGGACGGGGTCCCCCCGTTGCCGGGGACGTAGGTGCCGGCGTACGGGTCGAGGGTGTTGTACGTGAAGATGGGCGTGGAGGACTGGCACAGAGGGGTGGTGTCGGTCTGCCCGCAGGCCGTGACCGGCGAGGCCACCGTCGCCGCTCCGTTGACAATGTCGGGGATGTAGGCGAGCTCGGTGCCGGTGCTCGACCAGGTGCAGCTGTTGGTGGCGGTCGCCGTCGTCGGGCAGGTACTGGCGTTGGCCCGGTACTCCGTGATGATGAACGCCGAGGTGTAGAAGGAGCAGGACGCGCACTTGGTCGGCGTCGACTCCGCCATGACGATCTTCGCCGGACCGTTCGGGTCGCCGATGTTGGCGTAGAAGGTCACCGAGTAGGTCCCAACGCTCCCGGCCAGGAACGGCGGACACGGGATGTTGGCCGCCGACGAGCACGCCGTCGTCCCCGCTGCCGGGGTAGGGGCCGGCTCGACCTGGCTGCGGAACAGGCGCTGGATGATGATCTGGCTGTTCAGGAACTGGTCGGTGGCGCTGTAGGACGAAACGACCGTCGTGCCCGCGGTGAGGTATGTGCTCAGCGCCGTGGCGGTGATGGTGAAGAGGAGCATGAGGACGGCGAACGCCACCAGCATCTCGACCAGGGTGAGGCCGTCGTCGTTGCGATCCGGCCGCCGGCGCCAGTCGCGTGCCGTCGCCAGAAGGCCCGGTCGTTGGTGCCCGGTCTGTTTCATCACACGCTCACCGACACGGGAGTGGGGAGGACGCCGGTCGCCGGGGATCCGCTGGTAGGGGTGAAGGTCACCGTATTGCCGGCGACCACGACGGAACCGACCCCGGTGCCGGCCACGGTGAGGGTGTAGCTGCCGTAGGGGACCTCGGTGCGGCTGAGGCCGTCGGCCCCGGTGGCCTGGAGCGAGTAGCCGTCGGCACCGCAGCCCGACGTGGTGGCGGTGAGCGACACCGTTGCGTTGGCGTCGGCCAGACCGGCGTTCGCCCCCGACTTGTGGGTCACCTGCACGGCGAGGAGGCCGAGCGGCACGGTGGGCGTGGGCATCCCCGAGGTCAGACCCGACGTCCCGCCGGGGATGGTGACGGCCTGGGCCACGTTGTAGGTGTTGTCCTCGCTGAGGCAGTCACCGGCCCACATGCCGTAGCCGCCCTGGAAGGGGAACAGGACCGGGAGTTGGTTGATGGTCGACGTGTACCCGGGCTCGACGGCGTTGACCGCCGCACTGGGGGAGAGGTTGGCATTGTTGATCTCGATGGGGATGCCGGTCGGGTAGTTCCCGCTCAATCCGTTCGGGGTCACGTCCGCGAACGAGCCGGAGGGCCCGCCGGTGGACGAGAGGACGACCGCTCTGGTCGGCGTGGCTCCCACCGCCGCGCAGGTGCCGGACGAGCCCGACGTGCAGGAGATGCCGTCGAAGTAGAGGACGCTGTCCGAGTCGGTCCGGGTGGCCGTGCTCCAGGTGGTGCCGTTGGTGGTGTCGAACAGCGATCCTGTTGGCACGCCGGAGATGGTCCCCGTGGCGGAGACGAGACAGCTCGACGCCGCCGGGCAGACGACCTGGTCGAGGGCGGACACCGTTCCGCCGGTGCTGGGCACGGTGTCGTTGGCCCAGGTCGGCGAGCCGGAGATGGTGCCCGTGAAGATGACCGGGGTGGACCCCGTGAGGCCGATGGCGATGCA
Organism: Acidimicrobiales bacterium; assembly: GCA_052143895.1. Lineage (GTDB taxonomy): Bacteria > Actinomycetota > Acidimicrobiia > Acidimicrobiales > RAAP-2 > Bog-756. Next base: position 4,475 of record JBKQRT010000112.1, read on the forward strand.
CTGGGTGGCCGAGGAGCAGGCGACCTGGCCGATCGACGAGATCGGCGTGGTCCCGACTTCGGGGAACTCGGGGCTGAGCGGCCCGGCGGGCGGTCCGTAGAGGAGGAAGGCGCCCGTCGTCGTGCCCGCCGTGCCGGAGCCGGTCACCAGGCAGTTGCCGTTGCCGGGGGGGCACGTGATGGCCGACAGCGACGTGGGCGTCGTCCCGGTCAGCGTGTCGGCGGTCCAGGTCAGCGCGGCGCCCAGTCCGGAGCCTCCGGCCACGCCGGACAACACCACTGGCGAGGCCGTCGGCGAGGCGCCGACCTTGCCGGTCCCGGTGGCCATGCAGGCCGTGGCGGACGGGCAGACCAGGTTGGACAGGGCGGACACCGTCACCCCGGTGAACGTCCCGGCCACCCAGGTGCCGCCCGTCGCCGGGCCGGACACGATGGTCGGCGACCCGGCGGTCGTGGTGGTGGCCAGGGCCGCGCAGCCGGTCGCCGACACCGGGCACTGCAGGCTGGAAAGGGAGGCGACAGTGGCCGGCAGCGTCTCCGCCACCCAGGTGTCGCTGCTGGCAGTGGCGCCGATCGTCCCGGTCAGGACCACGGCCGCTCCGGTGCTGGTGCTTCCGATGGCCACGCACTGGGTCGCTGACGGGCACGTCACCTGGTTGAGGGTGGCCAGCGCCGCCGACATCCCGGCGATGGAGGAGAGCGAATCCGCCGCCAGCGTGGGCGTGCTCCCGGTCGTTCCGTGGAGGATCACCGCGCCACCGGTCCCGTAGCCGACGCCGATGCACGCGGTCGATCCGGTGACGCAGGCGACCCCTGTCAGCCGGGTCAGCCCGAGCCCGGTGGGCAGATTGGCGGTGCTCCAACTGCTGCCCGAGCTCGTCCAGGCGATCTGACCGCCCCCTCCGGCATTGCTGCTCTCGCCGCTGGCGACACAGGTGATCCCCCCGGCACCCGGGCAGGTGACCCCGTCCTCCAGGGCGGTGGCGGTCGGGTAGGAGAAGTTGACGGTGGTCCCCTGGTCGTAGGAGGGGTAGTTTGCCGAGTAGGAGGTGTCCACCCTGGTGACCGTCCCGATGGTGACCGGAATCGATGGGGTCGACCCCTGTGGTTCGGTCGTCGGGGGACTCCACACGTAGTTGGTGTAGGTGCCCGCGGCGTTGGCCACGAACGACGGGGTCCCGTAGGTCGTGCCAGCCGGCACGCCACTGGTGGCGTTGGCGACGCTCACCGTGTAGTTGCCTGGGAGGACCTGGGCGAAGGCGCATCCGTACTGGTCGGGATAGATGGTGAGGTCCTCCGGCCCCGTGATGGTCACCGGAATGGCGGTGACCCGCTCGCTCCAAGGGTCGCCCTGGGCGTCGGTGGCGGTCGAGTCCCCGGTGAATTGCAGGGCGATGAACCCGAGCGTCTGGACGCCGGACGGCGGATAGTTGAGCATCACGCTGTCCTGGACGCTGTTGACGTCCGCGTTCGGTCCCCACGACACGGACACCGTCAGCTTGAGCAGCTGCGGGGTGCCCGTGGTGCACAAGTTCGGCTTCGGGGTCTGGGTCACGATGCCACCCGTTGACATGGTCCCAACCCCTCCGGTCACGCCGGTCAGCGCGGCCGGTGACGTCGTGATGCCGGTGTAGGTGACCGTCTGGACGCCTGCCGACGTGGCCACCTTGGCCGTCTGGGGACTGCTGGTGCTCGCCCCCAGGAAATTGGTCACCGACGCCAGGTCGATGGTCGACTGCGGGAGGGACAGCCCGTTCGAGCCGGCTGCGATGGTGGTGGACACAACACCGCTGTTCTGGACGGTGGCCCACTCGTACTCGGAGCGGAGCGTGTAGGTGGTGTTGCCCCTCGGCTCGGTCGGGGTCGACACCTCGGTCTGGGTCACCGGATCGCCGGTGGCCATGGTGGTTGTCGAGGTGCTGCACGTCGACGGGCAGGACAGGGTGGTCGCCGTCATCGACGTATAGGTGATCTGGTTGCTGACCGTGTTCGGGGCCGTACCGGTCACGACGTAGGCCGTCTGGGGCACTGATGCCGATGCAGCGGCGAAGTTCGTCGTCGAGGTCACGCTGATGCTGGTGACCGTGTCCAGCGCGTGGCCGTTGGACGCCGACGTCACGGTCGGGGGCGTGAAGGTGGCCGCCGGGCCGGCCGGTGGCTCGCTAGTGTCCACGATGACTGCGCCGGAGGCGGCGTCGACCGGTGGGGTCGCGTTCGAGAGGGTCTCGACCCACCGCTCGGCGATGGACAGTGCGGTCTGCTGGTTGTTGGACTGCCCGGCGGAGATGAGCGAGGTGCTGAACAGGTAGGAGAGCGGGATGAGGGCGACCATGAGGATGGTCATGGCCACGATCACCTCGACCAGCGTGACCCCGGTGTCGTCCGGTCGGCCGGCTGCCCGCCGGGCCGTGCGAGCGCGCACCCGGGCGAGCGGTGGGACCCTCCTCCGGGTCGAATGGGTCTTCGGTCGAGTAAACATGACGCTGAGTGGCAGAGTACGGGTCGTGAACCTTCGTTCCTAGACGTGATTCCACCTGTACCTGCAGTAACGGCGCGCTCGGGGTCCGACTTGAGGTTCGATTCCCGCCGGGGACGGACCCTGGGCGTGGCCACGCCCGCCCGGCCCCGGTACGGGGGCGTGGACACGCCCGCGTCGTCAGCGTGACCGTCGTTTCGGTGACAGGACCGACGGTCTGGGAGCCGCGCCTGCGGGCCTGTTGCGACCCGACGCTCAGGATCGCGGATCGCGGATCGCGGATCGCGGATCGCGGCGTGGTCCGCGGACCGCGGACCACGCTGCGCCTGCTCAGTACGACTTGGGCAGCCCCAACGAGTGCTGGGCCACGAAATTGAGGATCATCTCGCGGCTGACCGGGGCGATGCGGAGCAGGCGGGCCATGCCCCACAGGTCGGCGAGGCCATACTCGCTCGACATGCCGTTGCCACCGTGGGTCTGGATGGCCTGGTCGAGCGCGGCGAGGGTGGCCTCACCGGCGGAGTACTTGGCCATGTTGGCCGCCTCCCCCGCGGCTGCGCTCTCGCCGGCGTGGTCGCACAGCCAGGCCGCCTTGTCCGTCATCAATCGGGCCAGCTCCACGTTGATCTTGCACACGGCCAGGGGGTGCGAGATCCCCTGGTGGCGACCGATGGGCGTGCCCCAGACCTCGCGCGTCCTGGCGTACTCGGCCGCCTTGGCCAGCGCGAAGCGGGCGATGCCGTTGGCCGTGGCCGCCGACAGGATGCGTTCGGGGTTGAGCCCGAAGAACACCTGGCGCAGGCCGTCTCCTTCGGTGCCGAGCAACCGGTCGGCGTCGACCTGCACGTTGTCGAAGAACAGGGTGTACTGCTTCTCCGGCGCGGTGATCTCGACCGGCAGCACCTGCTTGTCCAGCCCCGGGGTGTCGGTGTCCACCACGAACAGCGACAGACGGCCCCGTCCGGTGTCCGGGTCGACCCCGGACTTGGTCACCACCAGGATCGCCTCGCACTCGTCCACACCCGAGATGTAGTACTTCGAGCCGTTGAGCCGGTAGATGTCGCCGTCCTTGGTGGCGGTCAGGGAGAGGTTGTGGGAGTTGGAGCCGGCGTCCGGCTCGGTGATGGCGAAGGCCATCTTGAGATCGCCGGTGGCGAACCGGGGGAGCCAACGTTGCTTCTGTGCCTCGGTGCCGAACTTGGCGATGATGGTGGCGCAGATG
>JBKQRT010000113.1:0-19853 GCA_052143895.1 Acidimicrobiales bacterium
GCCGGTGCACCCATCACCGACGAGGAGCGGAGCGAGCGGCTGGCCAAGCTGACCGCCCTCATCGAACTGATGCGTCCCGCCGTCCAGGCCGACGGGGGGGACCTCGCGCTGTTGTTCGCCGACGCCGCCACCGGAGTCGTCGAGGTGCAGCTGCAGGGGGCCTGCAGTTCCTGCGCGGTGAGCTCGTCCACCCTCCAGGGAGGGGTGGAGCGCATACTGCGTGACCGCCTGCCCTGGGTCACCGAGGTGCGCGGCGGGGTCGACGAGACCGTCGATCCGTTCGAGAGCGAGCGGCTCGGCCGCGGCGGGTACGTGCCCAGCTTCTGAATCGTCGACCATCGCGGCCCTTTTGGGCCACCGGCCCGCACCTCGGCCGTACCGTACAATCGGCCGTCCATGGGTCCGGAGCCGGGGGAGCGCACGATCCGGAGGACCCTCGTCCCGCCGCCGGTGGTCATGACGGCCCTGGCCTTCGGGATCGTGGCCGTCCCGTTCGCTGTCGCACTGGTCCGCTTCCTGCTGGCGCCCGGTCAGCATCTCTCCCTCCCTGACGACCTCGCTCTCATCGACCTCCACACCAGGAGCGCGCTGCGCTGGCAACAGCAGCTCGGGGTGTTCGACCGCAACAACTGGAACCATCCGGGCCCCGCCTACTTCTACCTGCTGTCCCTCTCCTACCGGACGCTCGGCTCCGGGGCCCGGGCCATGTTCTTCGGCGCCACGTCGATCAACGCCGCCGCCGCCCTCGGATGTGTGGGGGTGGTGCGCCGACGGGCGGGTCCGGCCCGGGCCCTGTGGGCCGCCGTCTGGGTCTGCGTGCTCGCCATCGTTCTGGCCGCCGTCGGGCCCGGGACCATGACCTACTCCGAGGGCCCGCTCGGTGCGGTGGTGAGCCCGTGGAACCCGCTCGTCGTCATCTTCCCGCTCCTGCTCCTCCTGCTCCTCTGCGCGGCGGCCATCGACCGGTCGACGCTGGCGCTGGTCTGGGCCGTCGTGATCGGTTCGTTCGTGGTCCAGACCAACATCTCGACGCTGCCGCTGGTGGCTGCCTCACTGGCGCTCGCCGCCGTGGTCTGGCTGCTCTCGTGCCTCGTGCCCCTTGTCCGGCGCCGGACCGCAGGCACCGTCGCCCCCGGCAGCCCGGCCACGCCGGCCACGCCGGCCGCGCCCCGGACGGGCTGGGTGGGGTGGGCGCTCGGCGCGCTCGGGATCGTGGCCTTCGTGGCCATGTGGATCCCGCCGCTCGTCCAACAGTTCACCAACCATCCCGGCAACCTGGGGCTCATCGAGCGGTACTTCCGGCACGCCGGGCCCGGCCAGGGTCTCACCGCTTCGCTGTCGTCGGTGTCGGCCGCCTTCGCCGTTCTCGTGCACGGGCCCGCCGAGGTGATGAGCTCGATCCTCGGCTCGGCGCCCCGCCACGCCGCCTCGGCCGTCGCCGTGGCGGTGGCGGTGGTGTTCGTCGGCGCGGCCGTGACCGTCGTCGCCCTCCGGCAGGGGCTGCGGTTCGCCGCCGGCACCGGTGCCCTGACCGTGGTCGGCTGCGCCGCCACGCTGCTGGCCGCCACCCGCATCGTCGGCCTCATCTACGGATACCTGGTGGTGTGGGCGGTCGTGATCCCGGTGGTGGCGCTCATCGGCATCGGCATGCTCCGGCTCCCGGCCCGGTCCGGTCGCCACCGCCGCCCGGCGTCGTCGGGCGCGCCTGCCCGGATGGCCCTGTGCGCGGTGGCCGTCGTGGTGGGCGCGGCCTTCGTCGTCCGCGTGGCGGAGATCCCGGCCCTCGCCGCCGTGTCCGACCCCCAGGTCGGTCGCCTGTCGGCCCTGGTCACGCCGCGGCTGGTCCCGCAGGGATCGGTGTTCGTCGGCGACAACGACGCCGGCGGTGCCACCGACGGACTCCTCGACACGGAACGGTTCATCGGTCTGGTCAACCAGCTCGACCAGCGAGGTGACCACCCGACCGTCAACCAGCTGTGGAAGGTCCAGTTCGGCCCCGGCTATCTGAGCACCGGACGGGAGGACCGCCGGATCCAGCTCTCCACCTGGACGGCAGCGTCTCTGGCGCTGCCCGGGTACGTCGGTCGGGTGGGGGACATCGCAGTCACCGTGACCGACGCCGACGGCCGGCCCGCCGCGGGCCCGTGACCAGATCCCCTCCCGGGCAATGTCCCGGGGGCGCTCAGCTCCCGGCCCGATTGGCCGTCCCCAGCCGCTCCGACTCGGCCAGCAGTGACGGTGACACCAGCTTGGCGCCCGCCGGGGTGACGTGGATGCCGTCGGCGTAGCGCACGTCGACGCCGTCGACAACCTGCGCGTACTGACCCCCCGGATCGAGGCGTGCGTTGACGTCGGCCACCACCACGCCGCCGCCGGAGGCGGCCGCCACCGTGGCCAGGATGCCGTTGTAGGTGTCCACCCGTGCCGGGTCGTCCTCGGGCCAGGGTTCCCCGTCCAGCTGCTCCTGCTGGTGGTAGTACGGGGCGGTCAGCAGGATCACCACGGCGCCGGTCGACCGCAGGGTGTCGACCGCGGCCTGGACGGCCCGTTGCTCCATGGCGTCGAAGGCCGGATCGCCGAGGTGGGTCCACGTGCCGTCCCAGAGCTGGTTGCGCACCTCGTACTCGCCGTCGGCCAGCATGACCACGTCGGGATGGAAGGCGTCGAGGTCGGCCTGCCACCGGACGAGCTGGGTGTCGCACGGCACGGCGACCTGTCCGCCCCGCTCACCGGTGGCCTGGGAGACCAGCGTGCCGTGGAACATCGTCTCGCCCTGGACCAGGCCGCACCCGAACACCCCGTCACCGGCGTAGTCGACGTCGTACTGGGCCGAGTCGGGCCCGAGCCCGAAACCGAGGAAGCTCGCTTCCGAGTCGCCCACCAACAGGAGGCGGATCGGTCCGCCGGTGCCGTCGGGTACCACCGGCACGATGGCCTGGGTGCCCTGGTCGGTGGTCGGGTCGGTGGTCGGCGGGACGCTGCTGGCGGGGCTGCTGGCGGCGCTGCTGGCGCTGCTGGCCGGGACGCTGGTCGCCGGGACGCTGGTCGCCGGGGGCGGACCGCTGGGGGCCTGGGCGCCGAGCGCCGGAACGGCAGCTGCCGTGGTTGCCACCACCAGCACGGCGGCGCTCCCGACCGCCAGGGGGGCGGCCGCCCACCCCCGCCAGCCGCCCAGCGCCCCCCGCCGGATGGGCATCTCGAGCAGGTGGAAGGAGACGACGGCGATCCCGAAGGCGATGGCCACCCGCACCACGAAGAGGGGCCAGCCGACCAACCCGGTCCGGGCGTTGTCGACCACCACGAACACCGGCCAGTGCCACAGGTAGAGGCCGTAGGAGATCGCCCCCACGTAGCGCACCGGCCGCAGCGACAGCGCCCGGGCCCAGAGGCTGGTCGGCACCAGGGCCACGCACGCCACCACCGCGGCGGTGGCCACCGCGACGAGGGCGAAGCCGCCGTGGTAGATCCACGCGGTGGCGCTGTTGCCGGCGACCGACATCCACCCCACCACGGCCAGCCCGGCCCCGCCCAGGATCACCAGGGCCCCCTGGGCCGGTCGCGAGAGGCGGATGGGCCGTACCAGCGAGGTCGCGCCGCCTGCTGCCGGGGCCTCGGCCCCGCGCCGGGCGATGGGGTGGGCGAGCACGATGGCCAGTGCCGCCCCGATGAGGAGCGCCTGGGCCCGGGTGTCGGTGCCGTAGTAGGCCCGGCTCTGTCCGGCCCCCCCGTCGAAGAGAACGGCCATCGCCCCCGCGCTGGCCAGGGCGCCGGCCAGCGTCAACGCCAGCAGCACCCGCAGCGACCGGGTGAGGTGCAGCACGGCCAGCACGACCAGCGGCCAGATCACGTAGAACTGCTCCTCGATCGAGAGCGACCACGTGTGGAGCAGGGGACGGGGCGTGTTGAGGTCGGCGAAGTACCCGGTCCCCCCGGAGATGAGGTGCCAGTTCTGCCCGTAGAAGAGGGTGGCCAGCGCGTCTCCCCGCAGCTGTTCGAGCGTGTCGGGCGAGGCGAAGAAGACGGCGTAGAGGGCGATGGCGGCCAGCAGGGCGAGGAGCGCCGGCAGCAGGCGCCGCACCCGGTGCATCCAGAACCGGACGAGCCCGATGTGGGAGTTCTGGCGGAACTCGGAGATGAGCAGCCCGGTGATGAGGAACCCGGACAGCACGAAGAACACGTCGACACCGAAGAAGCCACCACCGGCCCAGCCGAAGCCGCCATGGAAGAAGAGGACCAGGACGATCCCGATGGCGCGGACGCCGTCGAGCGCCGGGATCCGGCCGACCGACGGCTCGGGCCCCCCGTCTGCGAGTTGGGCCGGGGGACCCGCTTGCACAGGATCTCCCACCGGCCAATTGTATCCGCGGCAGGGGGCAGGCTCCGGGTCAGGGCTCGGCGTTCGTCGGCCCGATGGCCCGCGCCGCCGATCGCTGCCGCCACCCCATGAGCGGCTTCTCGATCAGGAACCAGCTGGCGATGGCGATGGCGAAGATGACGGCCAGGCGCACGACCTGGGTGGGCCAGAACCCCCACCCCGTGCCGTTCGGTCCAATGGCCAGGTAGACGGGGAAGTGCACCAGGTACACCGTGTACGACAGGTCGCCGATGAACACGAACACCCCGAGCCCGACCAGTCGGGACCCGACGGACTGGGGGCAGATGACGAAGAAGGCGATGATCACGGCCGAGGCCACCGTGGTCAGCGGGAGCCACCAGACCGCCAGGTTCTCGGTGAAGAGGGGCGCGTGGAACAGGATCCACACCATGAACACCGCCGAGACGACGGCCGCCACTGTCAGGAGCCGGACGGCCCACGGTCGCCAGCGGTGCAGGTGGCCGTCGGCGGCGAGGAGCCCGAGCAGGCACCCGAGGAACAGGGCGTCGGCCCGGGTGTCGAAGGCGTAGTAGACCCGGGTGAAGGCGACGTTGGCCGGCGTGTAGAAGTGGTGCGCGCTGTACACCTGCCACAGGCGGTCACCGGCGCTGAGGGCCAGCCCGGCGATGGCGAAGCCGTAGGCCAGGCGACGGTGGTGGGTGGCCACCGCCGCCACCATGAGGATCGACCACAGGATGTAGAACTGCTCCTCGACGGAGAGCGACCAGGTCTGGGCCAGGTAGCCGAAGAACGGCGCGTGGCCGAAGGCCTGCCGGTAGTCGGCGTAGTAGAAGAGCGCGGCCAGGCTGTCGCCCCACACCCGCTGGGAGGCGTTGGCCACGTGGACGAACGAGGCGTAGATCCCGAGCAGGGCGACGGTCAGGAGCAGGGGCGGCAGCAGTCGGACGGCCCGCCGGGCGTAGAACCCCTTGAGGCTGATCCGGCCGTTGCGCATCCCCTCGCCGGCGAGCATGGCCGTGATCAGGAAGCCGCTGAGGACGAAGAAGACCTGGAGGGCCTCCCACGCGCCGGGCATCGTCTTGAAGTTGGCGTGGTAGGTCAGCACGGTGCACAGGGCCAACGCCCGGATGCCGGTCAGCGGCGGCCGGTTGCCCAGCCGGAACCGGTGCGGGTCCTGCGCCGGTGCCGTTGCGGCCGTCTCGGCCGAGGGGGTTGCGACCGGGTCCGGCGACGTGGGGTCCGGTTCGTCCACGGCCAGCGGTGTCACGGGCTCGGGCTGGTCGCCGGCCTCCACCGGAGGGCTACCGGTCCCCCCGGGCGGGCCCGGCGATCGGGTCGGTGGCAGGGTGGCCTCGCCGGTGCCGCGGTTGCATCGCGGGGATCGTACAGCACCGCCCTCCGCGGCCCGCCGGACCCGGGGGACCGCCACCTGCCCGCCATCGGTGGGACACAATGTCCCGATGGCTGACGTGCGCGCACCCCTCCGCCCGCCGGCCCGGCACCACGGATGAGCCCGACGGTCGACCTGCCCGAGGTGGCCGCCCGACAGGCGGGCGAGGACGGGAGCGCCGCCGACCGTCCGCCGACCCCCGACACCGCCGACGGCGACCCTCGTGGACGCCGGGGCCGGGTGCCCCGGTGGTGGCCGGTGCTGGTGCCGGTGGTCATCGTGCTGGTCGGGGCGTGGCTCTACCGGTGGGTGGACGAGGACGCGTTCATCGACTTCCGCATCATCGACAACCTGCTGGCCGGCCACGGCCTCGTCTACAACATCGGCGAGCGGGTGGAGGTCGACTCGGACCCCCTCTGGCTCTTCTCCCTCGCCGCCCTCCACGAGGTGGTCCCCTTCGTCGCCCTCGAGTGGCTCTCGGTCGGGCTCGGCCTCTGCTGCACGGGGCTCGGCTTCCTCACCGGCGGTCGCGCCGCCCAGCGGCTCGTCGCCTCCCGTCAGGAGGGCACGGTGTTCCCGGTCGGCCTCCTCGTGGCCTCGGTGGTGGCCGGGGTCTGGGAGTTCGCCACGTCGGGCCTCGAGATGTCCATGGTCTTCCTCTGGCTGGGCGCCTCCTTCCTCCTGCTGGTACGCGTCGAGGAGCGGCGGCGCGCCGCCGTGGCCCCGGCGGTCGTCATGGGACTCGGCGTCCTCATCCGCCCCGAGCTGGCGCTCGGATCGGCCGTCTTCGTGGCCGCGCTCCTCGTCGTGGTGGCCGCACCGGGCTGGACGCCCCCGACCGGCCGCATCCGCCGGCTCGTCGTCCCGCTGGCCGCCGGGCTGGCGCTGCCCGTGGCCTACCAGGTCTTCCGGATGGCCTACTACGCCCTACTCGTCCCCAACACCGGGCTGGCCAAGGAGGGGGAGTCCTCCTGGTGGTCGCAGGGCTTCACCTACCTGTGGAACTTCCTGTCGCCCTACACCCTCTGGCTCCCGCTCCTGCTCGCCGTGCCCCTGGTGGCGGTGCCCGCCGCCGGGTGGTGGCGACGGGGGGACCGGGTCGGGGTGCTGGTGCTCGCCACGCCGCTGGTCGTCGGGCTGGTCGACGTGGTCTACGTGGTCCACCTGGGCGGCGACTACATGCACGCCCGGCTGCTCCTGCCCGGCTTCTTCGCCATCTGCCTCCCGGTCGTCGTCTCCAGCCGCCAGCTGCGCACGGCCCTCGCCGTGCCGGTGGCCGGCATCGCCGTGTGGGCGGTCGTCTGCTGCGGATGGCTCCGGTTCGTCCCGCCCCATACGGTGGGGCTCAATCCGCAGACGGTCTTCATCTCCAACGAACGCAACAGCTGGATCTCCGCCACCGGGCAGCCGCACCCGGTCACCGCCGCCGACTACCGCCGGGCGCTGTCCGGACAGGCGGGGGCCTTCCTGGCCCGCGTGTCCCGCCGCGTCCCCGCCGGGCACCAGGAGCTGCTGGTTGTCACCGACCCTTTCGCCCCGCTCCGATCGGTGCCCGCCCGGCCGGCTCGCTCGTCCCTACCCTTCACCGTGGCCGTCGACCTGCCGGCCATCGGCGTGATCGGGTACCTGGCCGGGCCCGACGTCTACGTCTTCGACTCGTACTCGCTGGCCAACCCCATCGGCAGCCACATCATCGTCGTCCGGCACGCACGCCCCGGGCACGAGAAGTACATCGGCCCGGCCTGGATGGTGGCCCGCTTCGGTGCCGACGGTGCGGTGGTGGCCGGCAGCCCGCCGTCGGCCGGGTCGGTGGTGGCCGCCCGCACCGCCCTGGCCTGTGACCCGTTGCACGCCTATCTGACCGCCATCACCGCGCCCCTGACCCTGTCGCGGGCGGCCTCCGACATCGGAGACTCGTTCCGCTTCACCACCATGTCCTTCAGCGCCGACCCCACGCTGGCCGCCGTCCAGCTCTGCCGGGCGACCCCCGCCCCGCGGCCCGACCGGTGACCACCGGCGCGGACGGGGACCGGCCGGTCGGGTCCCACCGCCGCCCCCGGGCGCCCTGGCCCGTCCTCCTCGGTGTGGCGGCCGGCTACCTGGTGGTGGCGGTCGGTCTCTGGTGGGGGGTGTGGTCCTCCCACCCCTCGGCCACGACCACCTGCGGTTGCGGTGACGCCGCCCGGTTCCTCTGGTTCTTCGAGTGGCCGGCCTTCGCCCTCTCCCACGGCCACAGCGTCCTCTACTCCTCGTACCTCTTCCATCCCACCGGGATCAACCTGCTCGACGACACCAGCGTGCTGGCGCTCGGGATCGTGCTCGCCCCGGTCACGTGGGCCTTCGGTCCGGTGGCGTCGATGAACGTGGCCCTCACCCTGGCCCCGGCCCTGTCCGCGTTCACCATGTTCGTCCTGCTGCGCCGGTGGGTGACCTGGACGCCGGCCGCCGTGCTCGGTGGCCTGGCCTACGGGTTCTCCCCCTTCCTCATCACCGAGCTGGCCCTCAACCAGCTCAACATCGCCTTCCTGGCCGTCCCGCCGCTCATGATCATGGCGCTCGACGACCTGCTGGTCCGCCAGCCGCGGCCGCCGTGGCGCACCGGGCTGGTGCTGGCCGCCCTGGCCGTCGTGCAGTTCTTCGTGAGCACGGAGGTGCTGCTCATCGGCTTCATCGCCACCGCCGTCGGCGTGGTGCTGGTCATCGGGTCGGCCGCCCTCCGCCGGCCGGGCGCGGTCGGTGCCCGGGCCGGCCACGCCGTGCGGGGCGCCGCCGTCGCCCTCGGCGCGACCGTGGCCGTCCTCGCCTACCCGCTCTGGTTCCTGCTCCGGGGCCCGGCCCACCTGTCCGGGCCGATCTGGTCCAACGGGGCCGTCGACCGGTTCGGCACCACCCCGGCCTCGTTCGTGACCACCGGCGGGCTCGGCCCGCTTCGGTCGGAGATGCTCCACTTCGGGGGGTACCAGGGTGCCACCCTGGTCGGTCTGGGCTACCTCGGTACCGGCGTGCTGGTGGTCGTGGTGCTCGGCACCGTCGCCTTCCGCCACGACCACCACCTGCTCCTGTTCGGGGGCGTGGGCCTGGTCGCCGCCGTCCTCTCCTTCGGTCCCGGCCACGGCGCCTGGGTCCCCTGGGACGCCATCGACCGGCTGCCCTGGATCGGCGACATCGTCGAGGTCCGGTTCGTGCTGGTCATCTCCTTGTGCGCCGCGGTCATGCTGGCCGTGGTCCTCGACCGGACCCGCGGGTGGGTGGACTCCGGACGGGTGGCCACCCGGTGGCCCGCCGCGGTCCGGGCCGGCGCACCCTGGGTGCTGGCGGCGGCCCTCCTCCCGAGCCTGGTCGCCCTGTGGCCCGACCTGCCCCTGACCACCCGGGCGGTCGTGCTGCCCCGCTGGTACGCCGAGGTCGGCGCGCGGCTGCCGCCGGGGCAGGTGGTCCTCGCCTACCCGGCGCCGTTCTCGGGGCTGCAGTCCTCGCAGGCGTGGCAGGCGGTCAACCGGATGCGCTGGGCCCAGGCCGGGGGCGGGGGACCCGAAGGACAGGCCGACCGGGCCGGCGCCGCCCGGGCGGGCTTCGAGGTGCTGGCCGCCGCCTCGCTGGGACTCGGGAGCGCCCCGGAGCCGACCCCGGCCGCCTTGGCCGCCATCCGTCACGCCCTGGCCGTCTGGCGGGTGACGCTCATCGTCGTCCCCGACCAGCCCGGCCTGCCCGGCTACGACCACGGTCGGAGCACCGCCTACGCCGTCGGCCTGTTCACGGCGGCGACGGGCCGGCTGCCGGTCTACGACCACCAGGCCTGGGTATGGTCGTCGGGCACCACCGGTGCGCCGGTGCCGCTGTCCGACCCGGCGTTCACGACCTGCACGTCCGGGGCGGTGGCCGCCGACCCGGCACGGCTGGCCGTGCCCGACTGCGTGCTCGGATCACCACGGTGACCGCGCGACGGCGACCGCTGCACGGGTGCCGCCACCGGGCCCACCTAACATTCTCCCCTGGTCGTGAGAGGAACATCCCGAGATGAGAGGGCTGTCGGTGGCGTGTGGGACGTGGTGACGAGGTCACGGGTTGCGGCGACGGCGACGTCATGACCACCACCGACCCGGTGGTGGTCGAGCGCGCGGCCACGGCGCCACCCGACCCGTCCCGGACGAGGACGGCCCCGGAGGCGGCCGGCGACTCCGTACGCACCACCCCCCACCGCGGGCGCACCCTGCTCCTCGCCGCCGCCGGGTACCTGCTGGTCTCGCTGTTCGTCTGGTGGAACGTCTGGTCGGGCCACCCGACCTCGTCGACCACCTGCGGATGCGGCGACAGCGCGCTGTTCCTCTGGTTCCTCGAATGGCCGGCCCATGCGCTGGCCCACGGGCTCAACCCCTTCTACTCGAACGCCATGTCCTACCCGGGCGGGGTCAACCTGCTGGACAACACCAGCGAGCTGGCCGTCGGGGTGGTGCTGGCCCCGGTCACCTGGGCCTTCGGCCCGGTGGCCACCCTCAACGTGGCGGTCACCCTCGCCCCGGTCCTGTCCGCGCTGTCCATGTTCGCCCTGCTCCGCCGCTGGGTGTCCTGGGCGCCGGCCGCCTTCGTCGGCGGCCTGCTCTACGGCTTCTCGCCCTTCGTCATGGTCAGCCTGACCGACGCCCACCTCATGATCGGCATGGCGCCGGTCCCGCCGCTCGTCGTCCTCTGCCTCGACGAGCTCCTCGTCCGCCAGCGCCGCCGCCCGGTGGTCACCGGGGTCGCCCTCGGCCTGCTGGTGGTGGTGCAGTTCTTCGTGGGGACCGAGCTGCTCGTGATCATGGGCATGTGCGCCGCGCTGGGTGTGATGGCGACCCTCGTCTACAGCGCGTTCCGGCCCGAGGTGCTCCCGCGGCGCGCGCCCTACGCGCTCCGTGGTCTGGGTGCGGCGGCCGTCACCGTCGGGCTCCTCCTCGCCTACCCGGTGTGGTTCGTGCTGGCCGGCCCGGCCCACACCTCAGGACCTGTGTGGCCCGATCTCTACCTCGGCTACGAGGGCACCCTGCTCAAGCCGTACGTGTTCCCGGCGGGCGTCTCGGCCAGCTTCACCCGCTTCGCCCTCCGGGTGGGCGGCTACCAGGGCCCCACGCTCTCGGGCCAGTACGTCGGCTGGGGCGTGGTGGCGGTGGTGGTCGGCGGGACGGCCGTCTGGCGCCGCGACCGTCGCCTGTGGCTGTTCGGTGCCCTCGCCGCCGTCTCGGTCGTGCTCTCGCTCGGGGCCAGACCCCACTACTGGCTGCCGTGGTCGGCCGTGGCCGGCCTGCCCCAGTTCCAGAACATCATCCCGAGCCGGTTCCTCGCCGTCATCTACCTGGCGCTGGGGGTCATGGTCGGGCTGGTGGTGGACCACGCCTACGCGGCGGTCCGCGGCGGCCGGCAGGAAGCCCCGTCCCGACCCCACGCCCGGCGCCCGACGTCGACCGCCGGGCGCGGCCGCCGGTGGCTGGCCGCGGCCGCCGCAACGGCCGTGGCTGCCGTCGCCGTCGTCCCCGTCGCCGCCTATCTGGCCGAGAGCACGCCGGCCACCGTTCAGCCGGTCGTCCTCCCGACCTGGTTCCGCACCGTGGCCCCCCGTCTCGAGGGCCACCAGGTGTTGCTCGTCTACCCGCTGCCCAACCAGGTCATCGAGAGCGCGATGGCCTGGCAGGCCGTGGACGGGATGGACTTCACCATGGTCGGCGGCGGGGGACCGGGCGCCGTCCTCCAGCGTGCGGGCAAGGAGCGTGCGGGCCTCGCCGTCATCGGCACGTCGTCCTTCTCGTTCTCCCGCCAGACGTTCGCCGCCGGTGACGAGATCACCGTGCGTGACGCCCTCGACGGCTGGGGCGTGACGATGGTGGTCATCCCCGACGAGCCCGGCCTCGCCACCTACGACCGGGTGACCTCGGTGCCCTACGCCGTCGCCCTCATGACTGCGGCGACCGGGCAGGCCCCGGTCCGACAGCAGGGTGCCTGGGTCTGGACGGGCCTGACCCACGCCGGGGCGCCGGTGCACCCCACGGTCGAGGCCTTCTCGCAGTGCGTCGCTGCGGCGACGCCGCCGATCGGCGCGCCCGAGCCGCCGCCGGCCGCCGCCGAGGCCGCCACCGCCGCCGTGGCCACCTGCGTCCTGTCCGCCCCCTCGACCGGGCCATGACCGGTCCGGTGCTGCCCCCGACCGGGCCGGACGCGACAGCCACGGGCGCGGCCACGGCGGTGGACGAGGCCGTCCCCGTCCGGGTCGACCGCATGCTCGGCCATCGGGAGCCGGCACCTGGCGCCGGCGACGGACCCGGGGAGGTAGAGGCCACCGCTGTCGAGCCGCGGCGGAGCCGGGGCAGGCGATTCGCGCCCTACGGTGTGGCCGGCGTCCTCTACCTCGGCCTGTCGGTGGCGTTCTGGTGGGGCGCCTGGAGCACCCATCCGACCTCCACCACCACCTGCGGGTGCGGAGACGCGTCCCTCTACTTCTGGTTCCTCGAGTGGCCGGCCCACGCCATCACCCACGGCCAGAGCATCCTGTACTCGACCATGGCCTTCCATCCGACCGGCCTCAACATGCTGGCCAACACCGGCGTGGTGGCCATCGGCGTGGTGCTGGCCCCGGTCACTTGGCTGTTCGGTCCCGTGGCGTCGCTCAACACCGCCTCGACCCTGGTGCCCGTGCTGTCGGCGCTGTCGATGTTCTGGCTCCTGCGCCGCTGGGTGTCCTGGGCGCCGGCCGCCGTCGTCGGCGGCCTTCTCTACGGGTTCTCGCCGGTCATCTTCAGCGGGCTGGTAGCCGGATGGCTCACCACCCTGCTGGCGCTCCCCCCGCTGATGGTGGCCTGCCTCGACGAGCTCTGTGTGCGACGACGGCGCCGACCGGTGCTGGTGGGCGCCGCCCTCGGCGGGTTGGTCACCCTCCAGTTCTTCATCAGCACCGAGGTCCTGGCCGTCACCGGCGTCGCCGCCGCCTTCGGACTGGTCGTCCTCGGGCTCTACGGCGTGGCCTTCCGGTTCGACGAGGTGCGCCGACGGGTCGGCCGGATCGCCGCCGGGTTCGGGGTCACCGTCGGGGTGGCGGGGGTGCTGCTCGCCTACCCGGTGTGGTTCATCTTCGCCGGGCCCGCCCACTTCACTGGCCGGGTGTGGCCGTCCGTCGTCCCCGGCTACTACGGCACCGACCTCGCCGGCTTCTTCCGCCTGTCCGCCACCGCCCAGTCGACCCTGGCGCAACGGCGGTTCGGCGGGTACCAGGGGACGGCCCTCCACCAGGCCGAGTACCTCGGGGTGGGGCTGGCCGCCGTCCTGGTCGTCGGCACGGTGGTGTGGTGGCGCGACCGTCGGCTCTGGCTGTTCGGCGCGGTCGTGCTCGCCACCATGGCCATGTGCCTGACCTCGCTGCCCAAGCTCAACCCCTTCTGGGTACCGTGGCGGGTCTTCGGGCGCGTGCCCGTGGTGCAGAACATCCTCCCCATCCGCTTCGTCTCCATGAGCTACCTGGCCGCCGCCGTCATGCTGGGGATCATCGTCGACCACGTCCGGCGCACCGCGCTCGCCGCCGGCGACCGAGGCGGTGCCGCGCCGCACCGCGGCGCCCACGCCCGCCGCCGGGCCGCCTCAGGGCCGCGGTGGCGCGCCGTGCTGGCTACGGCGGTGGCGTCGGCCGTGGCCGCGGTGGCGCTGGTTCCCATCGCCGCCGCCTACGCCGGGAACGTCCCGCTCACCATGAAGCCGGTCGTCCTGCCCGAGTGGTTCCAGACGGTCGCCCCCCACCTGCCACAAGGCCAGGTCGTGCTGACCTACCCGGCTGCGTTCGGGGGCATCCAGGCCCCGATGGCCTGGCAGGCGATGGACCGGATGTCCTTCTCGCTGGTGGGCGGGGGAGGACCGGGCAGCGTCCCCCAGCGGGCCGGCCGAGAACGCCCCGGGTTCACCGTCCTGGCCGGCGCCACCCTGTCGGTCGACCCGGCCACCGGGTACCTGCCCGCCACCGTGGAGGACGTGCGCCGGGCGGTGCTCGGCTGGGGGACCACCCTCGTGGTGATCCCCGACCAGCCCGAGCTGCCCGCCTACGACCGCGGCAACGACACCGCCTACGTGGTGGCCCTCATGACGGCGGCACTCGGCGAGGCCCCGCGGTACGTCGCCCGGGCGTGGACCTGGCCGGTCGGCGCCTCGCCGGCCGGCCCCCTGGTCGTGCCACCGGAGGCCCAGCGCTCCTGCGTCGGGGACGCCGACTTCCCGTCGGGCCCCCCGGACACGGTGCCCGACTGCGTGCTGGCCGCCTCCTTCACCGCCCAGGTGGGCCAGGGGGCGTCCGCCTCCGCGAGCGGGACACCGTGACCACCACCGTGCCCCGGTCGGGTGCGGTCGACCCGACCCGGTCGGACGAGCCGGTCCTGTCCGATCCGCAGGCGGGTCGGCTCGGCCGTTTCGCCGCCCTGGACGGGATCCGGGCCTTCGCAGTCATGGCGGTGCTGCTCTATCACGCCGGCATCTCGTGGGTGGGGGGTGGCCTGCTGGGCGTCGACGTCTTCTTCGTGCTGTCCGGCTTCCTCATTACCTCGCTGCTGTGCCGGGAGGTGACCCGGTCGGGGAGGGTGCGGCTCGGCCGGTTCTGGGCCCAGCGGGCCCGCCGCCTCCTGCCGGGGCTCTTCGTGCTCCTCCTCGGGGTCGCCGCCTACGCGCACTTCTTCGCCGGCTCCCTCGACCTGGCGTCGATCCGGGGTGACGCCATCGCCACCATGCTCTACGTGGCCAACTGGCACTTCATCTCCTCCGAGCAGGGCTACTTCGCCATGACCTCGGCCCCGTCGCCGTTCCTCCACACCTGGTCGCTCGCCGTCGAGGAGCAGTACTACCTGATCTGGCCGCTCGTCGCCCTCCTCGTCGCCCGCTGGTGGGGGATCGGGAAGCTGGCGCTGACCGCTGCGCTCGGCGCCGTGGCCTCCGCCGCCCTCGCCTGGTCCCTCTACGCAACCGGCTTCTCCATCGACCGCATCTACTACGGCACCGACACCCGGGCCCAGGCCCTGCTGGTCGGATCGTTCCTCGGGGCGGTGGGCGCCCACGGTAGCGACCGGTTCGTGATCCTGCCCGAGCGCTGGACCTCCCACCCGCGAGCCCGCCGGTGGTGGGCGCTGCCCGGCGTGCTCGGCGCCGCCTTCCTCGTCTGGGCGTGGCACGTGCTCGACGGTCAGGACGCCCTCCTCTACCGGGGCGGGTTCCTCCTGGTGGCGGTGGCCGCCGGTGCGGTCATCGTGACGTGTGTGACCCTGCCGCGGTCGGTCCTCTCGCGCTTCCTGTCGATCCCCGTGCTCGTGTTCGTGGGGCGCATCTCCTACGGGCTGTACCTCTACCACTGGCCGCTCTTCCTGGTCATCGACCATGCCCACACCGGCCTGTCCGGCGGCTGGCTGCTGCTCGCCCGCCTGGCCGCCACCTTCGCCGCGGCGGTGCTGTCCTTCCGGTTCATCGAGGAGCCGATCCGCACGCGGGCCTGGCTCCGCGGGCGACGGGGATCGGCGGCCGTGGCTGTCGCCGCCGCGGTGACGGCGGCGGCCGTCCTGCTCGCCACCGTCGCCCCGGCCACCCGGGCGGTGGCCCTCCCGGGCCGCAACGCCACCCCGGCGGCCGAGCGGCAGGCACTGACCGCAGCCCGTGCCTACACGACGCGTCCGATCCGGTTCATGCTGGCCGGCGACTCCATCGCCGTCACCCTCGGGTTCGGGCTCACCGTCGACTCCGTGCACCACTACGGCGTGGTGGTCGAGAACAAGGCGCGACTGGGGTGCGACCTCGACCAGGTGGACACCATCGTGGCCGACGTCGTCGGCCCCCCGACGTCGGAGTGCGCCGACTGGCGGACGTCGTGGGCCGCCCAGGTCGACCAGCTCCGACCGGACGTGGTCGGCCTGCTACTCGGGCGTTGGGAGGTGACCGATCACCTCTACGAGGGGCACTGGGTCCATGTCGGCCAGCCCGTGTGGGACGACCACCTCACGTCCGAGCTCGCCCAGGTGATCGACATCTTCACCTCCAAGGGGGCGAAGGTGGTGCTGTTCACCCTCCCCGACGTCGATCCCTCGGTCGAGTCGGCGAACGGCACCCCCTTCGCCGAGGACGAACCGTCACGCACCCGGGCGTGGAACGCCGTGGTCGAGCACGTCGCCGCCCGCCATCCGCGCACCGTCACCCTCATCGACCTCAACAAGCTCCTCGACCCCCACGGCACCTTCCAGCCGGTCATCGACGGCATCGCCGTGCGGTGGGCCGACGGCATCCACATCTCCCAGGCGGGAGGGGAGTGGCTCCAGCCCAAGGTCCTGCCGGCCGTCGCCGCGCTGGGTCTGCAGGCCAGCGCCGCCGTGGACGCCGACCGCCCTCGTCGCTGACAACCGGCGCCGGCCGGCAGGTCCGGCCACCCGCTGCGCCCCGAACATTAGATAGCACAACTAACTATACTGGGGGCATGCCAGCCGCCCCCGCCACCACCTCCATCGAGCCGGGCGCCGAGGGTGTGGACGCCGACGAGGCCGTGCTGGTGGCCCGCCTCCGTCTGGCCGTGACTCGGCTGCACCGGCGGCTCCGTCAGCAGTCGGCCGGTGGGCTCACGCAGTCGCAGGCGTCCGCCCTGGCCAGCATCGACACCCTCGGCGCACCAACCCTGGGTGCCCTGGCCGCCCGCGAAGCGGTGCAACCGCCGTCTATGACCCGCATCGTGGCCGCCCTCGAGGAGCTGGGCTACGTGACCCGGGTGTCGGACGAGCGCGACCGGCGGGTGGCCCGGGTGACCCTGACCCCGCTCGGGAGCGAGGTGCTGGAGCGCGGCCGCTCGCTGCGCAACGCCTACCTGGCCGAGCGGGTCGGGCTCCTCTCACCACAGGACCGCGAGGCGCTGGAGGACCTGACCGGGCTGCTCGAGCGCCTGCTCGACGTGGACCGGCCATGACCGCGCTGCGCGCCGGCGTCCGCCAGACGTTCAGCTCCCTGCAGATCCGCAACTACCGCCTCTACTTCATCGCCCAGCTCATCTCGGTGTCCGGCACGTGGATGCAGACCGTGGCCCAGGCCTGGTTGGTGCTCCACCTCACCGGCAGCGGGGTCGACCTCGGCATCGTGGTCGGCCTCCAGTTCCTCCCCATGCTGCTGTTCGGGCCAGTCGGTGGTCTGGTCGCCGACCGCGCCAACAAGCGCCACCTCCTCTACGCCACCCAGTCGGCCGGCGGCCTGCTGGCCCTCGCCCTCGGCGTGCTCGTGGTCGGGCACGTCGTCCAGCTGTGGCAGGTCTATCTGCTGGCCACGCTGCTCGGCGTCGTCAACGTGTTCGATAACCCCGCCCGCCAGACCTTCGTGATGGAGATGGTCGGGCGCGACGACCTCCCCAACGCGGTGAGCCTCAACACCGTCGTCATGAACGCCTCGCGGGTGGTGGGACCGGCCATCGGCGGCGTGGTCATCACCGTGTTCGGCCTCGGGATCTGCTTCTTCGTGAACGCCGCCTCCTACGGTGCCGTGCTCATCGGGCTGGCCATGATGCGGAGCAAGGAGCTGCATCCCACCCCGCGGGTCGAGCGGGCCACCGGCCAGATCCGGGAGGGCTTCCGCTACGTGTGGCGCACGCCCGCCCTGCGCAACACGCTGCTGGCCATCGCCCTGATCGGCATCTTCGCCTACAACTTCACCGTGACCCTGGCCCTGCTGGCCAAGGTGACCTTCCACGGCGGTGCCGGCACCTACTCGCTGTTGACCTCGTGCATGGGCATCGGCGCGGTGATCGGCGGGCTGGCTGCCGCCCATCGGGCCAAGCCCACGCCGAGGCTCCTGCAGGTGCTCGCCCTGGTCTTCGGGGCACTGCTGGCCGCCGTGGCCCTCGCGCCCAGCCTGATTGTCACCGCGGTGCTCATCGTGCTCATGGGTGCCGCCTCCATCGGGTTCATCGCCACGGCCAACGCCACCCTGCAGCTCACCGCCGAGCCGGCCATGCGGGGCCGGGTCATGGCCCTCTACGCCATGGCGTTCCTGGGCACGACCCCGATCGGTGCCCCGCTGGTCGGCGCCATCGCCCAGTGGACCAACCCGAGGATCGCGCTCCTCAGCGGAGCGGTGGCCACGGTGGTGGCGGCCGGCCTCCTCATGTGGCGCCATCAGGCCGGCCGGCGGACCGCCGGTGCGGTCAGTGACCGGGTCGCGCGCGACACCGAGGCCCGGGCGGTCCGCGACGTCGAGTCGAACGTGGCCTGACGGTTCAGCCGGCGGTGGCGAACGTGGTCTGACGGTTCAGCCGGCGGTGGCGAACGTGGCCTGACGGTTCAGCCGGCGGCGACCTTGGGCTCCTTGGGCAGACCGAGCACGCGCTCACCGACGATGTTGCGCTGGATCTCGGCGGTCCCTCCCCAGATGGTCTCCGACCGCGAGAAGAAGAACGACGCCTGCAGATCGCTGACCGGGTAGTCGTCGCGGCCCCGCTTGAGCCGCACGTCCACCACGTCGGTCGGGTCGCCGGTCAGTGTCTGGCCGTTCATGCCGAGGATGTCGAGGGCCAGCTCCATGGTCCGCTGGTGGTGCTCCGACCAGAACATCTTGTTGCAGGCTCCGAGCGCGACGGTGTCGTGGGTGCCGTGCAGGGCGTCGGTCAGCGAGCGGTACCCGTTGATCTCCATGATCTTGACGTTGGTCCAGGCCCGGGCCAGCCGCTGGCGGATGAGGGGATCGGAGGACGCCCCGTTCTTCCGGGCCACGGCGATGATCTGGTCGAGCTCGCGCAGGAACCGGCGGTGGCCGGTGGTGGCCGAGGAGCCCCGTTCGAACCCGAGGGTGGTCATGGCCACCTTCCAGCCGTTGTTGACCCCGCCGACCACGTTCTCCTTGGGGCAGCGGGCGTTGGTGATGAAGATCTCGTTGAAGTCGGCGCTGCCGTCGACCTGGGCGATCGGGCGTACCTCGATCCCGTCCTGCTTCATCGGCACGAGCAGGTAGGAGATGCCGGCGTGCTTGGGCGCGTCGGGGTCGGTGCGGGCCAGCAGGAAGATGTAGTCGGCGAACTGGGCCTGGGTGGTCCAGACCTTCTGCCCGTTGATCACCCACTCGTCACCGTCGAGCTCCGCCCGCGTCTTCAGCGATGCCAGGTCGCTGCCGGCGTCCGGCTCGGAGAAGCCCTGGCACCAGGAGATGGTCCCGTTGAGGATGCCGGCGATGAACTGCTGCTTCTGTTCCTCGGTGCCCCACTGCAGGATGGTGGGGCCGACGAGCGTGTCGCCGAAGAAGTCGGCCCGCAACGGCGCCTCGGCGCGGGCGAACTCCTCGTTGAGCACCACCGACTCCATCAAGGAGAGGCCCTTGCCGCCGTACTCCTTGGGCCACGAGGCGCAGATCCAGCCGCCGGCGAACAGCTTCGCCGTCCACTCGCGGTTGAACTTCTTCCGCTCGTCCTTGGTCATCGAGAACCCGGGCGTGCCCCAGCCCTCGGGCAGGTTCTCGCTCAGCCACTGCCGGATCTCGACTCGGAAGGTCTCGGTCTCGGCGGGGTAGCTGAGGTCCATGCGATGACATTATCTCCCGGGCCACCGCGGCCGACACGGGCCCGCCACGCCGATGTGTCGAACGGTGGCTCACAGGTAGACTGCGTGCCGGGACGCCGGCGAGGACCGCTGCCGAAGACCGCCGAAGACCGCCGAGGGAGGTGTGGCCCATGGAACAGGGAGAACCCCCCAGTACACGATGCACGCCGCCACGCCCTCCCGTGTGCACCACCTGAACCTGCACCGACTGCTGGCACCGTCCGGCGCGTAGTCGGGCCGGTGCCGCGGTGGCGACCGGCGGGAGCACGCCGCCCGTCACGCAGATCCCACCGCCCCTCCTGCCGCGCCACCACCCGGTCGGCCGCCGGGCCGTCGACGGCCGGCCGGGCGTCGACGGAGGGTGGTGCCCGAGCTCCGAGGTACCCATGGCCCGACCGTCCCAGCTCCGACCCGTGCCGTCCGTTGCCCGCGTCACCGGCCGCCCGTTGCGGGTGTCGTCGCGCCCGCGCCCGACCTGTGTCCGGCACCCGCGACACGGGTCCCGCACCGAGGTCCTCCGTGGGTTTCGGCCACGGCCCCGGTCCGGTGCCGCGACGGGGGCACCCGTCTACGCTTGGGTGGCCAT
>JBKQRT010000114.1:0-13011 GCA_052143895.1 Acidimicrobiales bacterium
CGCGATCCGGCGCCCCGGTGGTTCGGACGTCGCTGCCCATCTCGCTGACCATCGACCACCGGGTTGTCACCGGTGTGGAGGCCAACCGGTTCCTGGCCGCGTTGATCAGCGACCTGCAGTCACCCACTTGAAGACACACCCTGAGGAGAGCGCCGACGTGGACGACCCAGTGGCGATGCCAGTAGACGTCGTACCCAGTCAGGCGGGTGACCCGTTCCGTTTCGCCGACGACCTGGGACCGGCCAAGGTCGTACACCTGACGGAGCGCACCACGGGCCTGCGGGCAGCGGTCGTCATCGACAACGTGGCGGCGGGCCCGGCCATCGGTGGCACCCGCATGGCGTCCGACGTGTCCGCGGCCGAGTGCTTCGGACTGGCTCGCGCCATGACGCTCAAGAGCGCGGCAGCCGGGCTCGCCCACGGCGGCGCCAAGAGCGCCATCCGAGCCGACCCGCACATGGACGCCGCCGACAAGGAGCGATTGGTGCGGGCGTTCGCCTGCGCCATCGCGGAGCTCGTGGAGTACATCCCCGGGCCCGACATGGGCACCGATGAGCAGGCCATGGGCTGGATCCGCGACGAGATCGGGCGGGCAGTGGGCCTGCCCGCCGAGCTGGGCGGCATACCGCTCGACGATCTGGGCGCCACCGGGTTCGGACTCGCCGTTGCCGTCGAGAGGGCAGCTTCCCGCGCTGAGCTCGATCTCGACGGTGCCCGCGTCGCAGTGCAGGGGTTCGGTGCGGTGGGGGTGGCCACGGCCCGGTTCCTCGCCCAGCGCGGGTGCCGCCTGGTCGCCGCGTCCGATTCGACGGGGGGCGTGGTCGACGCGGCAGGACTCGATACCGACGTGTTGGTCGCGACGAAACAATCTGGGCGAGGCCTCGTGCACCAGGCCGGCGTCCACCACATCGACCGGGACGACCTGATCGGTGTCGACTGCGACATCTGGGTAACGGCAGCCCGACCCGACGCAGTCCGCGCCGACAATGTCGACCGCCTTCGGGCGCGGGTGGTCGCTCAGGGGGCGAACATCGGGGTCACCCGCGAAGCCGAGGAGCGCCTGCACGCCCGCGGCGTGGTGTCGTTGCCCGACTTCATCGCCAACGCCGGTGGCGTGATCTGCGCCGCGGTCGAGTACGGAGGCGGCACCCCGACGCAGGCGTTCGCCACGATCGAGGAGCGCATCCGCGGCAACGTCGACGATGTGCTCGATCGGGCTGCGTCCACCGGCCGCCTGCCGGTCGACGCAGCCCACGAGATGGCCGTGGCCCGCGTCCGTCGGGCAATGACCACCCGCCGCTGGATCTGACCGTGTGCCGAAAACCTCATCCAGGCAGTTGACCTGGGAATCTCTGTCAGTAGTCGCGACCGCAATAAGGTGGGAAATCTGAGGCAACAGCGTGGGAAATGCGGCGCGCTGGTGACGCGTAGATCGAGGTCATCAGAGTTCTGTCGGTAGCCCACAGGCCCTGGCACCCACATTGTCCCTTCCGCGGGCGATCGGCCGCTTCGGTGCGCCCGTACTGGACAGGTGTCCAGATCTTACGCTGGCCACCTGTCCAGGTCCGCCGTACGCTCTGGAGGACGGCGGACATCGTCCGGTGCTCGCCCGGAGGAGGGAAGCGCCTTGTCGACGAGAGCACTGCGGGTCGTCCAGTTCGCCACCGGCAATGTGGGCTCCGAGATGGTCCGGCGGATCGTCGACCACCCCGACCTCGAGCTAGTGGGCCTCTACTGCTACTCCCCCGACAAGATCGGTCGCGACGCCGGAGAGATCGTCGGCATCGAGCGGCTCGGGGTCACCGCCACCGGCGATCTCGAGGACGTGCTCCGGCTACGGCCAGATGTCGTGAACTTCAACGGCGTGTGGCCGGACGTCGACCTCTTCTGCACGCTGCTCGAGAACGGCATCAACGTGGTCACCACTTCCGACTGGATCACGGGCCACCATCGCAACCGCAACCACCCGCACCCGTCCGGCAAGAAGCCGACCGAGCTCGTCGAGGCCGCCTGCCAGCGTGGTGGTACGACGTTCTACGGGACCGGCATGAACCCGGGCCTCGCGCAGATCCTGAGCGTCGTCGCCACCGCTGGGATGGGACGGATGGACCACCTCACCGTGCTCGAGACGGTCGACGTCTCGTGCCACCACTCCGTCGACACGTGGAAAAACGTCGGCTACGGCCGCCCAATGGATGATCCCGAGGTCCCCCAGCTGCTCGAGACGGGCTGCTCGGTCTTCGCCGACTCGATCTACTTGATGGCGGACTGCCTCGACGCGGCGGTCGACGACATCGTCTTCGAGTGCGAGCTCGGCGCGTGCACCGAGGACGTCGACCTCGGCTGGTGGACGCTCCCGAAGGGGTCGGTCGGTGGAAGCCTCGCCAAATTCAAGGGGATGTCGGACGGTCAGTCGAAGATCGAGGTCCACCTCGAATGGCAGATGACGCCGAAGACGGAGCCGAAGTGGGACATCCAGGGCTGCTACATCACCACGATCGAGGGTGACCCGATGATCATCAACCGCCACATGATCCTGCCGGCGACCGGCACGCCGCACACCCTGATGGACGCGGACTACTTCGCCTCGCTCGGCATGACCATCACCGGGATGCCGGCGCTCAACGCGATGCGATCGGTGTGCGAGGCGGCTCCGGGCCTCCTGACGAGTTCGGACCTCCCGCTGCGCGCCTTCGCGAGCAGGTTCCACGGCACGTCCCCGGCGGCCCGGTAAGGCGGATGGGCTCTCGCTACCCGCTCCGGGCGTCGCCCAACGGCTGGTTCTCCGTCGGCACCACCGAGGAGCTCGCCCCAGGGGACGTGCGAGCGGTGAGCTATCTGGGCCACGACCTGGTGCTCTTCCGCGGCGATGACGGGGGCGCACGGGTCTTCGACGCGCACTGCCCCCACCTCGGCGCCCACCTCGGCGTGGGGGGCCAGGTGTCCGGCGACGGCATCGCCTGCCCCTTCCACGGGTGGTGTTTCGACGGCAAGGGCCAGCTGGTCGAGGTCCCAGGACTCGACCGCCCGCCCCGCGCCGCCGTCCGGGCGTGGGAGGTGCGCGAGCGCAACGGACGGATCTTCGTCTGGCACCACGCGGACGGCGCTGCACCGAGCTTCGCTGTGATCGGCTATCGGGAGGACGAGGCGGACTGGACGCCGTGGCGGAGCAACACCTACCGGGTGCGCGTCCACGTCCAGGACCTCACCGAGAACATCATCGACCGGTCACACTTCGCCACAGTGCACGACATGGCGCCACCCGATCAGAAGCACTTCGAGGTGCGCTTCTCCGGTGCCTCCATGATCGTCGAGCAGAGCCTGAAGGTGACCGCTGTCGCCGAGGCGGGCTTCGAGATCAGCACGACGACGACAACGTGCGGACCGGGGATCGTGGCGGTCGAGGTGAACCAGGACCCGATCGAAATGCTCACCTACATCACGCAGACCCCGGTCGACGACGAGATGACCGAGATCGGCCTCCACTTCTCCATGAAGCGGCTCCCGGACGCCGGAGCGACCGAGTCGATCTCCGAGCTCAACGACCAGGTCACGAATCTGCAGTTCACGCAGGACGTGCCGATCTGGGAGAACAAGGTCTACCGCGAGCGCCCGATCATCACGAAGGTCGACGGGCCGGTGGCGCAGTACCGTCGGTGGTTCCGGCAGTTCTACTCGGATTAGGCGGAGGGTTCTGTTGCGTTGGCGAATCGTCGGGCGCGGCCCAGCCGGCTCCGGTGAGATCCGCCGTTCAGATGACCAGTGCGAGTTGGTCGGACGCCGCGGAAGTCGTCAGCCCGGGGAGCGCCTCGGTTCCGAGCTCGTAATGGCGTCGCCGAAGGTTCTGGACGAACGCGTGACCTCGTATGACGACGCTGGCGGTCCGGTCCTGTTCGAGGTCCCGCATCGGGCCGAGTCGGGCTTTCAAGCGCCCGTGGTCGGATTCGACCCGGTTGTTGGCGTCCTGGGTGGTGTCGTGAAGTGCAGCCGGCAAGAACTCCACGACCACCCGGACCGGGGCGTGGGCCCGGTCGGTCGTGATCTCGGCTGGCGCGCGGTGCGCGCCGATGGCCGTGGCGAAGAATCTGGTCGCAGCCGTCGTGTCGCGCTTCTTATCGAGAGGAGCACGTCGATGACCTGGCCGTACTGGTCGACTGCTCGGTGGACATACCTCCAGCGGCCGGCAACCTTCACGTAGGTCCCGTCCACGAACCAGTGGCCACCGACGGCGTGACGGCAGGGCCAGGCCGCATCGACCAGGATCGATGTGAACCCCTGGACCCAGCGGAGCAAGGTCACATGGTCGACCTCGGAGCCCGCGCTGCGAGGAGTTCCTCGAGATCCCGGTAGGACAGGCTGTAACGCAGCTATCAGCGCACGGCGATCAGGTTCACCTCAGCTGGGAACCGGAACCCGGCGGACGCCGAGCTGGGCTGGAGGACGGGCAGGTGGGAACGGCGACGCATCATCCCGGCAGCCTCGTCCAGTCAGAGTCCGGGGACGAACCCAGGGGGCGCCCCGGGCATGGCCGCGCTCAATGCAACAGTGCCGGACATGGCCACGACTGCCGAGTCGAACAGATTGAGCTCATCGGCCCGGAGGCCAGGCCCTTCCTGGCGCATACTTCACTCTCGCAAGGGCGCCGACCTTTCCCGGCTGGACCCATATCCATGTATCGATCATATGGCTCGGAGTATGGGCTGACCACTCTGTGGCTGCTGAAAATGCCGTCCACACCCCCGGTCCCGTGGTACCGGGTAGCGCGTCCAGCGCTCCGTCCTCAGACCAGGCGATTCTGATCGTTCTGGGTCGACCGGTCTCCCAGGAGGACGGCGCTGTTGCATTGAACCGCGCCACTCGAAGTGAAGAATGAGAAGCGCTTGGAAGACCCATACTGAGATGCATCGTGAGGACACGGATGCCTCGAAGGTGATGCTCAGCCAGAGCGCTGCTGGGAGCAGGATCGGCATCGGTCATCCGTAATGCAGCAGTGCCTTCCCAGTGACTCAGGGGCGACCCAAGGCGAGCAGGGTCTCCCGACACGATCGGTTCCTCACGAGAGGGCCCCTTCAGGAGGTAAACCGACGCCCACTGAGAGTGTGCAATTCGATTCGCACCGCGTGGTCGGCCTGACCGTCAAGAGCCCATGATTCGATTCCAACCGCAAGTATCTTCTCGAGCTCAATGGAGTCGGTTACCTCAGAAGCGATCCCTTGGACCACGACACTCCAGCCCGAGCGTCCGTCGGCCTCGTAAGAATCGACTTCGAACGCGACAACGGCATTGGCCGTCGCCGCGGTCAACTTGGTACCCGGAATCGTTAGAAACACAATGGTGTCATCCACCACTGCGAAGTTGACTGGTAGGACTACAGGCAGTGCATCAACGGTGATGGCGACACGCCCGACCGGCACCTGGCGGAGGAGCTCGGTGCACTGATCGGTGCCGAGCACCTCCATAACGGGTTTGACCATTTGCGACGACTCTTGATGAAGATGTTCCCAATTATTAGGGCCGAAAGTCCTTAGTTTGGGGGTGCCTGTGGGAGTCAGGAATCTCATCCGTATCGATGACCTGGGATTCCCTAGAGATAGTTTTACTCGCAATAACATGGGAGATCGAAAGCAATGGCGTGGAAAATGGCGCGCTCGGGTGACCAATTCCCGGTGATCATGTGGGTCTTGTGCCGTACTTGCGGCGCATGTCCTCTGCCAGGCCGGGCCTTATCTGGCCCGTCGATTTCCGTTGGCACCTACGAGGCCCAGCTTGTCGGAACACTCGGAAGGGACAGTACGAAGCGAACCGGGATACTGGACCTCAGCCTGGAGTCCGGTCACAGCGCCCCGGATGAGGTTCTTGGTGCCCACAGCGTCCGATCCTGCACCAAGGTGCCAAACACGACCGCTACATGCTTCGGTCATGATCCGCTAGAGAGGGGATATGGAGAACGCAGGCGACAACGCCGATCACGGCCACCGCGTTTCCTCACTGACCTCGTGGCTGACAGCGTTCTCGATGACCGTCGGCCGAGGGAGGGCTGCACGGATGATTGCCGATGCCGCGTCGCTCTCCGCTGACGACTGCGTGATCGACGTCGGGTGCGGGCCGGGGACCGCTGTACGGGAGGCGGCCCGCCGCGGGGCGCAGGCCACCGGCGTCGACCCGGCGCCCGAGATGCTCATGCTCGCCAGGTGGCTGAGCACGTCCACTAGCTCGGGTGGACCCAGCTGGCGAGAGGGATCCGCCGAATCGCTCCCGATCCCCGATGGCAGCGCGACCGTCGTCTGGTCGCTCAGCTCGGTTCACCATTGGTCTGACCGCGCTGCGGCGCTCCGAGAGATCAGCCGGGTGCTCAGCCCCGGCGGTCGAGTCTTGCTGGTCGAACGGTCGGTCAGGCCGGGAGCTCGCGGCCACGCCGCCCACGGCCTCACCGACGACCAAGTGGCCGACCTCGTGGCGGACCTTGAGCAATCCGGCCTCTCCGGGGTCACGACGCAGACGAAGAGGGTCGGACACCGGACCGTGGCCATCGTGTCCGCTACGTCGCCCTGACGGACATTCCTCAGCATCGCCCAACGAGCCGACCCCGCAGCATGGTCAGTCAAGACAAGCGTCAACTGAACTCAGAGCAGACCCGGAGTCCCGGTCAGCGGTCCAGATGAGGTTCTTGGCACCCACAGGCGTGACGTGAATGGGGTTCTTGGCACCCACAGGACCGCACGATGAAGGAGCGCGGCCGAGTTCCCAAAGGCGCTCCACGAAACGAAGAGAGTCAGTCGGACTTGGCCTTGACCATCTTCTCGAACAAGTTGGGCGGCATCACGTCGTAGTGGTCGTGTACGGCTCGAAACCGGCCTCTGCCTCCGGTGAGGGACCGCAGATCGACCGCGTAGCGCTGGATCTCGGCCGTGGGCACGAGTGCGGTGATCTTCTGGACTCCTGCATCCAGCGTGTCGGTTCCCTGCACTCGACCCCGGCGAGCGTTGAGGTCACCGAGCACGTTGCCCTGCAAGGTGGCGGGGACGCTGACCTCGAGGAGTGAGATGGGCTCGAGCAGTACCGGGTTGGCCTTGGCCAATGCTTCTTTGAAGGCAAGTGACCCGGCCATCTTGAAGCTCATCTCTGACGAGTCCACAGGATGATGCTTGCCGTCGACACAGGCCACCTGAACGTCGACCACCGGGTAGCCGTGGGGACCGCCGTGCTCCATGGCCTCGACGATCCCTTTCTCCACCGCCGGGATGTACTGCCTCGGGATGGCACCGCCAACGACCTGGTCAATGAATCGGAATCCGCCGCCGCGCTCGAGCGGCTCGACGCGGATCGACGCCACGCCGAACTGGCCGTGACCTCCGGTCTGCTTCTTGTACTTTCCCTCTGCCTCGGCCCCCGTCGAGATAGTCTCGCGAAAAGGGGTGAGTACGTCCTCGGTGACAACCTCAACGCCGAACTTGCGCGCCAGCCGCTCCCTGGTCACCGCGAGATGAGTCTCGCCAGTGCCCCGAAGGACGGTCTGATGCGTCTCGTCCACCCGCTCGACCATGAGCACGGGGTCCTCCTCCTGGATTCGATGGAGGCCGATCATCAGCTTGTCCTCGTCGCCCTTGGACTTGGGTCGGAGAGCAACGGAGAACACAGCTGGCTCCGGAGGCGGAGGCGGTATGAGCACAGGAGTGCCTTTGGGTGCCAGGGTGTCACCGGTATTGACGTCAGACAGCTTGGGAACTGCCACGATGTCCCCCGCCTGCGCCTCGTCTACCGGCTCGGTCTGCTTGCCCCTCAGCAGCTCGAGGAGATGGAGTCGTTCATCGCCGTGAGTGCGGGAATTGGTGAGCACACTGTCGGGCCGGATTGTCCCCGACAGGACACGCAAGAGTGACACCTTGCCAACGTAGGGGTCGGACATCGTCTTGAACACCCGAGCGAGCGGCAGACCAGCTGGGTCGCATGCCACGCTCTGAAACGAGTCACCAACGCTCACCTCGATCGGTGGTCGAGAGTCGGGGTCGGGGGCGACCTCGACCAGCAAGGAGGCAAGGCGGTCGATGCCGATGCCGGTGACGGCCGAACCGCACACCACCGGGAACACCACACCTTGGGCGACACCCCCGGCGAGGGCGTTCTCGAGCTCAACACTCGAGGGGATATCCCCTTCGAGATAGCGTTCCATGAGGCCGTCATCACCGACCACGATCCCTTCGATGAGTTGCTCGCGCACCTCGTGCTCGGTAGCGGCCAGGTCGTCAGGGATGGGCCCAGGGTGTGATTTCCAACCCTCGTAGAAGAGGGCGGTGTCGGTCAGGAGATCAGCGATCCCCCTGAAGCCGGAGACATTGCCAATGGGAAGCTCCAACGGGGCGATTCCTGCCCCGAAATGCTCCACAAGGGCTCCAAGGGTCCGGTCGAAGTTTGCCTGTTCCCGGTCTAGCTTGTTGACGAAGATGAATCGGGGAAGGTCCATCTCGGCCGCTAGGGCCCAGACGGCCTCGGTCTGTGCCTCGACCCCCTCCACTGCACTCACCACGATGACCACCGAGTCGACGACTGAGCACGCCGCCCGCACCTCACCGAAGAAGTCCGCATAGCCCGGGGTGTCGATGACGTTGAGCTTGACGCCGCTGGCCAGACACGGAGCGAGAGCGAGCGACATCGACATGTGATGCTTCATCTCCTCGGGTTCGAAGTCGCA
This sequence comes from Acidimicrobiales bacterium, assembly GCA_052143895.1. Taxonomy (GTDB): domain Bacteria; phylum Actinomycetota; class Acidimicrobiia; order Acidimicrobiales; family RAAP-2; genus Bog-756. The sequence goes on from JBKQRT010000114.1 coordinate 8,690, forward strand.
CACCGTCGAGCCGTCATCCACCTTCCCCTGTCTGGTGATTGCACCAGCGGCAAAGAGCAGCGCCTCCGCCAAGGTGGTCTTGCCCGCCCCACTGTGGCCGACGAGGGCAACGTTGCGAATGCCTCTCGGACCCAGGACAGGACGTTCCTGACCGATGGACTCGCGTCCGGCTCGGACCGGAGCCGGCGACGCAAGGCCGGAGCCGTCGCTAACCCTCGTCACTGGCTCACCGATCGCTTCCTGCCGCAACGGAACCACCAGGGAGGACCCCGCTCATCATTGGGTGCCTCCACTCGGTGATCGCCGCATGGACCTGGCTGGCCCCCGCTGCCCCGGCTTGTCTCGAAGTTCCACGCTGCACCGGCCTTTCACTTCCCGTGGCGACCCATCGGTCGCCATTCACCCGCTTCGGAAGCAATGGGAACACACTATTCCTCGGTGTTGGCTCTGTGCGTGCCGAGAATCTCATCAAAGTCGAGCGGTGGTGGCCGACGGTGGTGGCGCTCCTCCCTCGCCAGGTGACGCGTCCAGCCCTGCGTCCTGCGGACCGGGCGGTTCTCGCCGGTGTCAGCCGGCTGATCTCCTGAGCCAAGCTCACCAAGTTCTTCGTCCAGCCGGACACCCTGCTCCGCTGGCACCGAGAACTGGCCCGTCGGAAGTGGACCTGCCCCAAGCCGTCCGGTCGCCCGAAGATCCCAGCCAGCACCGTGCAGCTGGTGGCCCGCTTGGCCAGGAGAACCCGACCTGTGGGTGTCGCCGGATCCAGGGGGATCTGTCATCCATGGGGATCCCGCTCGTCCCTTCCAGCGTGTGGGCCATCCTCCGGCGTCACGGCCTCGATCCTTCCCCCGGCAGACGAGGTCCCACCAGGGGTGAGTACCTGACGTCCCAGACCACGACCATGCTCGCGTGGGACTTCTTCATCGTCGACACCGTGCTGCTGCGCCGGCTGTACGTCTTGTTGTTCATCGAACTCGACACCCGACGGGCGTACCTCATGGTGATCACGGCCCATCCAACTGGGCCGCGCTCCATGGGTTCGTCGACCGCTACAACCACCGTCGACCGGATCGGGACCTTGGTCGGGCAGCGCCGCAGCCGGACGATCCCACGCCGACTCGCAGCACCAGACCTGGCAACTCACGACTGCGTCGGACTGATCGGCTCGGTGGGCTCATCCACGAACACCGCCTGGTGGCTCGAGCCGGATGAGGTTCTTGGCGCCCACAGGTGACTACTTCCGGTCGATGCGCCGGATCTCCACCGGGGTGCCCCGGTCGGTGAACGCGAAGTCCGCGCCGGTGCTGAACTGGGTGAGCCGGACGTCGTCCGGGACGGGACGCTCGTCGTCCCCCCGGACGACCTCCACGACCAGCTCCCTGGCCCCGTCCTCCACGACGACGCACCGGAGCCTGCGGTCCACGGCCCCGACGATGGCGTCGAGCGGCCCCAGGTGGTCGGCGTCGATGAGCGAGGGCCAAGCGCCATCGGCCATGGCGGGCGCCGACCGATCGATCCGGACGAGCAGCCGGTCACCCGACTCCACCCGTACCCCGGTGTAGGCCGAGGGCAGGAGACCCGGACTCAGGGCCAGCACGTGCGCAGCGTCGTTGAGGTCGTGCCCGAGCTCGAGGGCAGCGCGGAGCCGCGCCGCGGCCACGCCGGCCGTCCCGGTGAACTGGCACCGGGTGATCCCGCGGGCCTCGTCGTCGGTGTCCACACGTTCCCGGGTGGCGGCCAGGAACGAGAGCGACAAGAGGTGGCCCTGAAGGCAGACCTCTTCGGCGATCCGCCGGAGCGCGGAGGCCGACCAGTTGTCGAGGCGGAGGTCGGACAGCAGGGGACCCGGGTAGTCGTGGATCCCGGGATCGTCGGGGTCGATGGGATCGAGCTCGAAGGTGGCCGCCCGGGTGGCGCCGATGGCCACCGCCTGGCGGGGCACCTGCAGCTCGGGGTGGCTGTCGTCGATCGTCACCGTCCACTCGCAGTGCGGGACCCGGCCGGCGGGCACCCGGGGCGGCCGGTGGATCGGGCGCACCTGGGCCCGTGGGTTGGAGGCGGTCGCTGTCGCGTCGAAGGTGGGGTCCTCGATGTCGTGGCACATGGCCCGCACGTAGTCAGGGCCCATTGGCTCGACGTCCATCAGTGCCCCGCAGTGGTCCAACCAGAACCGTCCGTGATCCCGGTCGGTCAGTTCGAACCGGAAGTCCATGAACTGGGGCGGCGAGCCGACATCCAGCTGGAGGTTCTTGAAGATGGTCTCCACCGAGTCGCCCTCGAAGTCGAGGGCCCGCTGCATCCGCTTCGAGTAGACGGGGCTGGCCCCCATCCACTCGTCGATGGCGATGTCCCGCATGACGTCCCGTCCGAACGCCCCGATCAGGTGGGGCATGCCGGCCCGGTCGATCAGGTGCCCGTCGAGCAGATACTCGCGGACCAGCAGGGCCAGGGTGGCCCGGTCCTGGGCCTCCAACCCCGGCACCACGTCGCTCGCTCCGTCCGACGTCATGCGCGCTCTTCTCCCGATGCGGCCGCGCTCACGGCGTCACCCGATCAGCGCGGCGAGACGTCGCCCGTTGTCGCTCATCACGACCCGGATCTCGTCCTCGTCGAACCCGCACCGGCGGAGGTCCTCGGCGAAGGTGCGGGGCTCGGCGAGCCCTTCGGCGTGGGGCCAGTCCGAGCCGAACAGCAGGTGGTCGAGGCCGATGAGGTCCTTCAGTTTGGCCAGGTCGTCCTCGTAGAACGGAGCGACCCAGACGTGCTCGCGAAACGTGGCCACCGGGTCCGAGGCGAAGCCCATCGGGCTCTGGCCATAGACCTTGGTGAGCTTCTTGATCAGGTCGGGCACCCAGTCGGCCCCCGCCTCGATGCTCGCCACCCGCACGTTGGGGAACCGGTCGAACACTCCCTGGCAGACGAGTGCGGCCATGGTCTCGAATGGCGGCCGGCTCATGCTCATGACGATCTTCAGCGGCGAGTAGGCAAAGGCTCGGAACTCCCCCACGTGCTCCCAGTCGTCAATGTACCGGTTGTAGCCGGCGTCTCCCGAGTGGATCCCGACGGTCACCCCGGCCTCGTTCACCCGGGCCCAGAATGGGTCGAACCGGGCGTCGCCGGGAGACACCCGCCCGTCCCGGGTGATGGCGGGGCCGCCTTTGATGCAGACCATCCGGGCGTCCTTGGCCAGGACCTCCTCGAGCTCGGCCGCGGCGGCGTCGACGTCCACCAGGGTGATCATCGGTGCGGCGAAGATCCGCCCCTGGTAGGCGTAGCCCCAGTCCTCGTCCAGCCACAGGTTGAAGGCGTGGAAGGCGGCGATCGCCGCTTCGGGGTCGTGGGCGAGTACCTCCTCCATCCCCACACCCAGGGTCGGGAACACGAAGCAGCCGTCGAGGCCCTGTTCGTCCATCACCGTGAGCCGGGCCTCGCGGTCCCGGTACTCGGGCCGGATCGGCTCGAGGTCGCCGAACAGCGCGGCCACATCCTGGCCGCGGGGGTTGCGGCCTCGGAAGTACTCGTCGAGGCTGCCCGGCTTGGCCACCGGGTCGAAGGTGGGGTTGGGGATGAACCGGTTGATCTTGCCCGCCACCAGGAGGCGCTGACGGCCGTCGATCTCGGCCCACTGCATGGTCCGCCGGGCCATGCGCGGGTCCAGGTGCCGAGTGAAGGCGTCGGTGGCCTCGTAGTAGTGGTTGTCGGCGTCGAAGGTGGTGAAGTCGATGCTCATTGGTGTCCTCCGTTGATCGTCGTCTGGAGAGGGGTGGCCGTCGTGTAGAGAGGTCGCACGGTCAGGTGTCCAGTCCGAGCACGCGCAGGGCGTTGGCCCGCAGGAACTTGGGCCAGACCTCGTCCTTCAGGCCCACGTCGCGCATCTCGGTCATGATCCGCTCGAGGGAGAGGCCCATCGGGAAGTACCCGGCGTAGATGATCTTTTCCGCGCCCCGCTTGTTGGCGAACTCGATCACGTCCTTCGGGTAGTACTTCGGGGCGAAGGCGCTGGTCGAGTAGTGGAGGCCTGGCCACTTGAGCATGAGCTTGATGGCCAGCTCCGTCCACGGCTCGCAGCCGTGGCGGGTCACGAAGACCAGGTCGGGGAAGTCGTACATGACCTCGTCGATGAGCTCGACGTGCTGGGGGGCCATCCGGAGCCGGGGGCCGGGGACGCCGGCGCAGCAGAACAGCGGGATGCCGAGCTCCACGCACTTGGCGTAGATCGGGTACATCAGCTTGTCGTCGATGGCCACCTGGGGGAAGGTCCCCGACGGGAACACGCCGACGGCTCTGATGCCCCATGTCTCGTAGGCCCGGACCATGGCCCG
>JBKQRT010000115.1:0-19062 GCA_052143895.1 Acidimicrobiales bacterium
CCCCGCATACCCGCTGACCAGGAGTTGCGCCGTCCGCGGCGTCGTGGAGGTGGCGGGAATCGAACCCGCGTCCTCCGGCTTCTCAATAGGCCTTCTCCGAGCGCAGCCGGCGGTGGATTGTCGGGGACACCGTCGTTGCCGGCGGCAGCGGTGTCCCGTATCCGACTGAGGTGTCCCTAGCTGCCCGTCGGCGCAGCCACTAGGTGAGCCCTACTTGATGGCGCCCGGTTCCGGCCCGTAGGACTGAGACCGGTCGGACGTCGCAGTTTCTAGGCTGCGAGCGCGAGCTGAGGCTCGGCGTTTATTTTTGGTTCCGGCTCTTTAACGTGGCTCCGGAGACCACGGCTCGCTTCTCCTACCTCGACGACCAGAGTCGAAGCCTGTCACCCCCTGGGGCGTCTCCACCGAACCGGACGGACTGCCCGGTCGGAGGACCAGTCTACCGGTCTGACCGAACCTCAGTGCCCGCCGCCCCGGGAGGCCGCCCGGGCTTCCCGGGCCGCCTCCCGGCTGGCGTCCCTGGTGGCGATGGCGTGACGCTTGTCGTACTGGCGCCGGCCCCGGGCCAGGGCCAGCTCGACCTTGGCCCTCCCGTCCTTGAAGTAGATGGACAGCGGCACCAGTGTGAGCGACTGCTGCTGGGTCTTTCCCATCCACTCGTCGATCTGACGACGGTGGAGGAGGAGCTTCCGCCGGCGGTCGGGCTCGTGTGCGCCGAAGCCAGTGGCCTGGGCGTAGGGCGGCACGTGGACACCGAACAGCCACATCTCCCCGTCGATGATCCGGGCGTAGGAGTCCTGCAGGGCGATCCGCCCCGCCCGCAGCGACTTCACCTCCGACCCCTGCAGCACGATCCCGCACTCGGCGGTGTCGATGATCTCGTAGTCGTGCCGAGCACGCCGGTTGGTGGCCACCACCCGGTTGGCCTCGGCGGCCGGGGCCTTGCCGGCTCGGGTCGACCCCGGGTTCGCCGCCGTCTTCTTCTTCGCTGCAGCCATGTCCCACGGACGGTAGTCGCCCGATCCGGGGTCGGGTTCCTCTAGCGTGCAGACCGGCATGCTCTCGCTCCCCAAGCCGATCCACGACCAGATGGTCGCCCACTGCCTGAAGGGGCTTCCCGAAGAGGCCTGTGGCCTGCTGGGCGGCCTGCTCGAGACCGGGCAGGTGACGACCTGTTACCCGACCCGGAACCTGGCGGGGTCGGCCAAGTTGTACACCGTCGACCCGAAGGAGTACCTCCGGGCCGATCGTGCCGCGGAGGCCGCCGGCACCGCCATCGTCGGCGTCTTCCACTCCCACACCCACACCGAGGCCTACCCGTCGCCCACCGACGTCACCCAGGCGCCCGACCCCGAGTGGCACTACGTGCTGGTGTCGCTGCGGGACATCGAACCGGTGGTCCGCAGCTACCGCATCGTGGACGGGGTCGTCACCGAGGAACCGGTCCGGGTGCAGCCCCAGTAGAATCCCAACCGGAGTAGTCAGCTTTTGCCGCGTGGCCGGCGCCGATCCCGGTGCCGGTGGCCCTGTGCGCCGTCCCGGCCACCCGGCTCGGCCGACGTTCAGGTCCAGTCCAGTGCAGGAGAGCGGCCCGGTCGAGCGGACCGGCCAGTCGAACCAGAGGAGAGCCCGTGCCCGTCCAAGTCAACCTGCCGACCGTCCTGCGGGCCCATGTCGGAGGGGCCAAGACGGTGCCCGCAGAGGGATCGACCGTCGGCGAGGTCCTCTCCAACCTGGTCGGTGCCTACCCGGGGCTCTCCGGCCAGGTCATCACCGCCGACGGCACTCTCCACAAGTTCGTCAACGTGTACCTGAACGACGACGATGTGCGCTATCTGTCGTCCCTCGACACGCCGGTCACGGACTCGGACGACATCTCGATCCTGCCGGCGGTGGCGGGCGGGGCGCTCGACCGGACGCAGCCGCTCCCATGACGGTGCGCGGCTCCGTCCTGGAGCTCATCGGCGAGACCCCGTTGGTGGACATCAGCCAGCTGAGCCCCAACCCGCACGCCCGGATCCTGATCAAGCTCGAGGGTCAGAACCCGGGCGGTTCGGTCAAGGACCGGATCGCGCTGGCCATGATCGAGGACGCCGAAAAGAACGGCCTCATCGAGCCCGGGCAGACGCTGATCGAGCCGTCGTCGGGCAACACCGGCATCGGCCTCGCCCTGGTGTGCAAGCTCAAGGGCTACCACCTGAAGGTGGTGTTGGCCACCAACGTCTCCGTCGAGCGGCGCCAACTCCTCGAGGTGTGGGGTGCCGAGATCATCGAGTCACCCGGCGAAGAGGGTTCCAATGGTGCCGTGCGCCGAGCCCGCGCCCTGGCCGCCGAGCATCCGGACTGGGCCTTCCTATACCAGTACGCCAACCAGGCCAATCCGAAGGCGCACTACGAGGGTACCGGTCCCGAGATCTGGCGCGACTGTCCGGAAGTCACCCACTTCGTCGCCGGCCTCGGCACGTCGGGCACCCTGCTCGGGGTGGGGCGGTACTTGAAGGAGCAGAATCCGGCGATCAAGGTCCTGGCCGTGGAGCCACCGGCCGGTGAGATCGTCGACGGGCTGCGCAACCTGGACGACGGGTACGTCCCGCCGATCTTCGAGGAGAACGGCGGTGCGGCGCTCCTCGACGGCAAGCGGATCGTCCGCCCCCGCGAGTCCATCGAGTGGACCCGCCGGCTCACCGACGTGGGGATCTTCGCCGGCATCTCGTCGGGTGCCGCGCTGGCCGGCGCGGCCAAGACCGCCGGTTCGATCGATGAGGGCACGATCGTCGTCGTGGCCGCCGACGCCGGATGGAAGTACCTCTCCACCGGGGCGTGGACCGACGACCTCGACGTGGTCACGGAACGGGCGAGCCGCATCACGTACTTCTGACCGCGCTGCGCCCGGCGCCCCGGCACGGGGCACATAGCCTGTGTCGGTGAGCGGATCGCCCGGTGCAGGATCGGACAGCTCTGGCATGCATCTCCTGGTCCTCGGCTGCGACGGCAGCTGGCCCGGCCCGGGTGGTGCGGGGAGCGGCTACCTGGTGACGGCCGGCGGGACCCGCCTGTTGGTGGACGCAGGTCCGGGGACGTTCGCCGTCCTCCAGCAGCATCTCGCCCCGGCGCTCATCGATGCCGTGTTCGTCTCCCACCACCACCCCGACCACTGGACCGACCTCCACGGGCTCGCCTCCCACGCCCGGTTCGCCCTCGCCCGGGAAGGGATCCCGGTGTACGCCCCCGAGGGGGTGGCCGAGCGCACCGGACTGGAGGGCGCCGCTGCGTTGCGCTGGAGGACGGTGACCGGGGGCGACTCGGCCCGGATCGGGTCGCTCGACGTGACGTTCCGACGTACCGACCACGTGTTCGAGACGCTGGCCGTACGCGTCGACGGCGCGGGTCGTGCCCTCGGCTACTCTGCCGACACGGGTCCCGGGTGGTCCTTGACAGACCTCGGGACCGGTCTCGACCTCGTGCTGTGCGAGGCCACCTACACCATGGAGCACGAAGGAACCGCAGGCCACCTGAGCGGACGTCAGGCCGGGCTGCAGGCCCGTCGGGCCGACGCTCGGCGGCTCGTCGTCACGCACCGCTGGCCGACGGTGGGGGCGACGGCCCTGGCGGCCGAAGCCGCCAACGCCTTCGGCGGCCCCGTGGAGCAGGCAGTCATCGGAAAGGAATTCATACTGTGACCGACGGAACCATCGCCCGACGCACGACCGCCCGAGCCGACGGCCGTTCCACCGACGAGCTGCGGCCCGCCACGTTCGAGCGCGACTTCACCGTCTTCGCTGCGGGTTCGGTGCTGGTGTCGATGGGCCGGACGCGGGTGCTCTGCACGGCATCGGTGGAGGAACGGGTCCCGCCATGGATGCGGGGGAGCGGGAAGGGCTGGGTCACCGCCGAGTACTCATTGCTGCCGGGGTCCACCGCCGAACGGGTCGCACGCGAGGCGGCCAAGGGCAAGCAGTCCGGCCGGACGCAGGAGATCCAGCGACTCATCGGACGATCGCTCCGTTCGGTGTGCGACATGGTGGCGCTGGGGGAGCTGCAGATCACCGTCGACTGCGACGTCCTGCAGGCCGACGGCGGTACCCGCACCGCATCGATCTGCGGCGCCTACGTGGCCCTCCACGATGCGCTGACCCGGCTGGTCCAGAAGGGCACCCTGCGGGTCAACCCGTTGACCGAGGCGGTGGCGGCCGTGTCCGTCGGCGTGGTGGACGGGGTGTGCATGCTCGATCTCCCCTACGAGGAGGACAGCCGTGCGGAGGTGGACATGAACGTGGTGATGACCTCGACCGGGCGGTTCATCGAGGTGCAGGGCACGGCCGAGGGGATGCCGTTCACGAAGGCCGAGCTCGACGAGATGCTGAGCCTGGCCGAGCACGGGATCGCCCAGCTCCTCGACCTCCAGACCGAGACCTTGGCCGAACCCCCCACCCCGCGGTGACCCACCACCCGCTCACCCTGGTGCTGGCCAGCGCCAACTCCGACAAGGCGGCGGAGATCAGCGCCATCTTCGGGGCGGTGCCCGGCATCGAGCTGCGGCCCCGACCGCCGGGCGTCCCCGAGGTCGAGGAGGACGGCGACACCCTGCTCGACAACGCCCGGTTGAAGGCCGTCGCCCTGGTCGAGCTCACCGGCCAGGCCGCCGTGGCCGACGACACCGGGCTGGAGGTCGAGGCGCTCGGTGGTGCGCCCGGGGTGTACTCGGCCCGGTACGCGGGACGGCACGCCACCTACGCCGACAACGTGTCCAAGCTGCTGGCGGAGCTGGAGCGGCACGGCGCCGTCACCCCGGAGCGCCGGGACGCCAAGTTCCGGACCGTGGCGCTGGTTGCCTTCCCCGACGGGAGCGAACTGTGGGCGGACGGCGAGGTCACCGGCACCATCACCGCCGCACCCGCCGGCGACGGTGGGTTCGGCTACGACCCGGTGTTCGCCCCCGACGGCTTCGGGGGCCGGACGTTCGCACAGATGCGCCCCGAGGAGAAGCACGAGATCTCCCACCGGGGCCGCGCCTTCCGTGCCCTGGCCGGACGTCTGGTCGAGCGGATCGGTCCCCACTGAGGGTGGTCGATCCCCATTAGCGTCCAGTGGCAGCCGAGCATGGAGGGCCATTCGTGAGTGACGTGTCACAAGGACCCGGGTGGTGGCTTGCTTCGGACGGGAAGTGGTACTCGCCGGAGCAGGCGCCCGGCTACGCGAGCCCGCCGCCGATGCCGAACGGCACGGTGGCCCCGCCTGGTGCCGCGGCACCCGGTCCGGGGGTCCCGCCCTATCCGGGCGCTCCGACGGCCGGCAGCTATGGTCCACCTCCGGTCGCTGCCGGGTACGGCGTGCCAGCCGGCGGCACCGGGTACGGTCCGCCGCCCGATCCGGGCTACGGCTACGGCTACGGCTACGGCGGAGGCGGACCGTACGGCTACGTGCCGGCCCGTCGGACCAACGGCCTCGCCATCGCTTCGCTGGTGTGCTCGTTCTTCTTCTGGCTCTACGGCGTGGGCGCGGTGCTGGCCATCGTGTTCGGGTTCATCGCGCGGTCCCAGATCAAGCGGTCTGGTGATACCCAGCAGGGCAACGGTCTGGCCCTGGCCGGGATCATCATCGGCTTCGTGGGCATCGTCCTCATGATCGCCATCGTCGTTGTGGTGGCGGCAGTGGTTCACCACTGCGACCAGAACGGCAACTGCACCTCCAACACCATCTTCAACAACGGGAATTGATCGACCCGGGCGGACCAGCCTCCCGGGTCGATCCCGTCAGGCGGCGCCGTTGTCCCCCGAGCCGTTGGACGCCGAGCCCGTGGACTGGATCGTGGGCGCCCATGGGTCGGTGGCGATGGGGGGTGGCATGATTGTCACCTCGGCCAGGCTGCCCAGCCCGCCTCCGTCTTGGCCCACGGCGGAGTCCAGCGGCGGCGGCGCCTGGTCCTCGCCGGCGTGGTCGTCGACGAGGGTGTCGACGAGGTCGGCCTCCGGAGCCGTCGACAGGGGCGCGAGGGCGACGACGTCGTCCTGCATGCCTGTGGCGGGACCGGGTGGCTCGGCCGCCGGTGCGTCGGTGGCCAGCGGGGCGAGCACGACGAGCCCGGCCGTCTGCAGGTCGCGCAGCGTGCGGAGGCCGGTGACCTGGTCGCCACCGATCAGGTCCAGCACCTCTCGGACCGAGTGGCCGGTCGTGCCGACGGTGGCCAGCACCTGCCACTGGTCGTTGCGAATCTGGACGTCATGGCCCGGGGGGTCAGGGGACAGGGTGACCCCGGCGTCCAGCGGGATGGCCGTGTTGAGGTTCCGCCACTCGTCCACCTGGGGACGGACCTCGTCGAGCACGGCGTCGACCGGTACGGCCGGCTGGCCACTGGAGGAGACCGCGCCGGGGGTGTAATAGAACCAGCCGTCGGTGGCGCAGGCCAGCTCGAACACGGCCTGCCCGATGGTGGTGGCGGCACCGATGTGGGCGTTGGACAGCTGGCCGTTGGCGAGCCACACCTTGCCGTCGACGGACGCGCTGATCACCTGCAGCTCACCCGTCTGAGCGGTCGAGGCCAACAGGGTGAGCACGTCGGACAGGGTGAACACGGACAGCGAGCCGACCAGCGACGCGGCCGGTGCCTCCTCGGAGGTCTCCGTCTGGCTCATGGTTGCTTCCTTCCCGTTGAGGGGCGCACCGCCTTCGATGGTCACTGCAGGCCCAGAGGGTGTATCGGCGTCCCGGGACGCCGGCTCAAGCAGAGAATTGTCCGGCGCCGCGCCAGGGGGCGCCGGTTCGGCTTCACGACCGCCCGATGATGGGACTCCGGTCATTCGGCGTCTCACGTCGGGTGCCCCTGCCGTGCCATGCCCACCCCATCCATCCCTCTAGAATAACCGCTCCAGGTGAGATAATCCACACGTAGAGTGATATATTCCAGCTCACCTGCCCTGGGGGTCGGTCCTAGGAACCCGGAGGCTCATCGTCGGGCCATGATCGGGGCATGTCCGCACCGCACGTCCTGTCCCTCACCTCCTACGACGACTTCCGCCACCTGCGGTTTGACCGGCCCGGTCCTGGGGTCCTGCTCATCACCATCGACCGTCCCGACGTCCTCAACGCCGCAGACGAACGGCTCCACCGCGAGTTCTCGCAGGTCTGGTCGGTCGTCGACGCCGACGAGACGGTGGCGGTGTCGGTCATCACCGGTGCGGGCCGGGCGTTCTCGGCGGGCGGTGATCTCGGGATGATCGAGCGGATGACCGTGGACCACGCGGTGGTGGTCGAGCAGTGGCGGGATGCCAACGCCGTGGTGGAGGAGATGCTGGCTTCGGTCAAACCGATCGTCTCGGCCATCAACGGTGTGGCTGTCGGTGCCGGTCTGGCGGTCGCCCTGCTGGCCGACATCAGCGTCATTGGTGAGTCGGCGCGCCTGTCGGACGGTCACGCCCGGTTGGGTGTAGCCGCCGGCGATCACGCTGCCGCCGTCTGGCCGCTCCTCTGCGGGATGGCCAAAGCCAAGTACTACCTGATGACCGCCGACTTCGTGGACGGCCGGGAGGCCGAACGGATCGGCCTGGTCACCCGGTGTGTTGGGGACGACGACGTGCTCGCCGAGGCGCTGGCCATCGCCGAGCGGCTCGCACACGGCAGCCGGACCGCCGTGCAGTGGACCAAGCGGGTGCTCAATCAGTGGCTGGTGGCCGCCAGTCCCGCCTTCGGGGAGTCGCTGGCTCTCGAGATGCTGGGCTTCCTCGGACCGGATGCCCGGGAGGGCGTGGCCGCCGTCCGGGAGCGACGGGCGCCCCGGTTTCCGTCGGCGACGTGACGCGAGTCGGCCCTAGGCGACCGTGACGAGGGTGCCGATCGGGGTGAGCGGCCAGACGAGGGCGGCGTTGGCCGGCGGCATCTCCACGCACCCGTCGCTCTGGGGGTAGCCGTAGCTGGACCGCACAAAGCCGTGCAGCGCGTCCCCGCCGTTGAAGTAGCTCACCCACGGGATGCCCGGGTCGGAGTACTTCGACCCGTCCGGGTTGGTGCCGGTCATGGTGGTGACCTTGTACCGGACGTAGACCGGGAAGGTCCCCTGGGCGGTGGGTACCGCCGCCACCCCGGTGTTGGCGAGAGTGGAGTAGACCGCCACGCCATCGCTGTAGACGGTGGTCGTCTCGGGGAGGGACTCGCTCACGAAGACGTAGTTGTACGGCGCGGTGTTCGCCGTGCCGGAGGCGGCATCGGCCAGCAGCTGTTGCCACACGGCGGGCCCGGCGACGCCGTCCGTCTTCATGTCGTTCGCCGATTCGAACGCCATGACGGCGCCTCTGGTGACCTGGTTGGGGCTGCCCTCCGTCCACTGGCTGACCAGTGACGCCGGCTCGTTCCAGCGCCAAGCGAACGAGCCCTCCTGGGCCTGGGCCGCCTCCTGGGGGGCGGACAGCGGGCCCGCCGGGCTGAAGCTCAGTGGGAGGTAGTCCAGCTGGGCGAGGAGCTGCTGCAGCCGCAGTGTGCTGCCAGGCGCCACGGTGAACTGGGCGGTGGTCGGTGCGGCCAGCTTCTTGCCGGTGGCGCTGACCACCCCGGCGTCTCCCGCCGGAACGGTCACGGTCTCGGTGGCGTTGGGGACGAGGGGTCCGGCAGCCACGAACGCGAAGGTGTCCGGCGTCACCTCCTGCCACACCCCGGTCACCGGCGGCGAGAGGGTCGGGACCGGCGAGCGGGGGGCGAGTGGCCCGGAGAATTGGACAGACAGCGTGGCGTCGCTCGGCACCTGGGTGGTGCCGGCGGCCGGCGTGACCACCACCACCCGGAACGGCCCGGGCGTGACCGACGTATCGACGGCCTTGACCGGTGCGGCGGTCGGGGAGGCGTCGGCGTGGTTGCCGTGCAGCGTGAACGCGGCCGCGCTCACCCCGACGACCGCCACGGTGACCAGGACGATCGCGACGATCCACCCCGTGGGCCACGGCGGTTTCGAATGTGCGTGTGTTGCCGGCATGCCTCTCCTCGGTAGGGAAAAGCTACCAGTGCATCGGGCAATTCAGCCGTCAACTCGAGCAGCGGTCGATCAGCGCGGCCTGGCCGACCCACCGGCGTCGTCGCTGGACGGCTCGTTCCCCACCCGCCGGTTGATGGTCTGCTCGAGGGCGGCCACCAGCCGGGGGTCGGTGACCTTCCCGCCGTCGGGCCCCCGCACGTAGAAGGCATCGACCACCGCGGAGCCGAAGGTCGAGACCTTGGCCGAGATCACATCGAGGTGGGAGTCCACCAGGGCCTGGGTGATCCGGTGGAGCTGCCCGACCACATCCTCGGCCCGGACCTCCACCACCGTCGCACTGGCCGACGCGTTGTTGTCCACCGTGACCTGGGTGGAAACCAGCTGGGGCGCGGTGACCCGGCGTTCGTTGCGGTAGATCCGGGCCCGCTCGGCGAGCTGGCGCTCGATGGACAGCCGACCGTCCATCACGGCGGCGAGATCGTCGGCCAGGCGGGCCGCGGCCGGCCACCGCCCCCTCGCCGGCTCCACGGTGAAGATCTCTACGGCCACGCCGTCCTCTTCGGCGATCACCGCCGACCGGACGTTTAGCCCGTGGAGGGCGAGGACGCCGGTCACCTCGGCGAGGAGGCCGGGTCTGTCGGTGGCCACCACCGTCACCACCGGGTCCTCGATGGAGAGTGCCGGGACCCCGCGTGTCCGCACCGTGTCCATGATGACCCGCAGCTCATCGGTGATCCAGGGGGTCGGGGGGACGACGGGCTCGCCGGCCAGCAGCCGGGAGGTGCGCTCGACCAGGTCGGACACCAGGCCAGCCTTCCAGGATCCCCAGGCGGAGGGACCAGTGGCCAGACTGTCCGCCTCCACCAGGGCGGCCAGGAGCTCGAGGGTGGTGCGGTCGCCGACCTCCTTGGCCACCCGCTCGGCGGTGACCGGGTCGTCGAGGTCCCGGCGGGTGGCGGTGTCCGGCAGCAGGAGGTGGAGCCGCACCATGGTGACCAGGTTGTCCACGTCCGCGGGGCCGAGTCCGATGCGAGCCCCGATGTCGGCGACGATGCGCATGCCCACCTCGGTGTGGTCGCCCGGGAACCCCTTGCCGATGTCGTGCAGCAGGGCACCGAGCAGCAGCAGATCCTCCCGGCTGACGCGGTGGGCCAGCTGGGCGGCGTTGGACGTCGTCTCCAGCAGGTGACGGTCGACCGTGAAGCGGTGGTACGGATTCCGTTGCGGCCTGTTGCGGACCGCGGCCCATTCCGGCAGGTAGCGCTCGAGCAGCCGCCGCTGATCGAGCGCCTCGAGGGCGACGATGGCCGGGGGACCGGCGGCGAGGACCTTCACCAGTGTGTCTCGGAGACCGTCGGGCCACGGGGACGGCGGGACGGGCGCCTTGCGCCCGAGCAGGTTCAGCGCGTCGCGAGCAATGGGCAGATTGCGTTCGGCGGCCACGCACGCCAATCGGAGGGCGAGGGACGGATCACCGCTCACATCGGCAGAGGCCGTGAGCACCGCCTCGTCCGCGGTCACACCGATATCGGGCTGGCCGGGGACCGGCGTCACGACGCTCGGACCGCCGACCTCCCGTTGCCGGCCGGTGCCCCATCTGCGCCCGCGCTGCTTGTGCGAACGCGACCAGGCCCCTCGGCGGCGCCAGGCGTCGTCGCCCTCCCAGGCCACCGTCCGGCCGGCGGTGGCCACGGCCCGCATCAGGGCGTCCGAGTCAGTCTCTTCGAGAGCGTCCGCCACCTGCTCCTGCTCTTGGAGGAGCAGCTTGTTCTGCTCCCGTCCGGACCGGCGGTGCAGCTCGACCCTGATCCGCGTGAGGACGGCCCGAGCGTCATCGATGGCCACCGTGTCCACGAAGTCGGCGAGGACGGGCACCGCCAGCATCAGGGCGGACAGAGCCGCCACGTCCCGGAGCCCGCCGTGGGACTCCTTGAGGTCGGGCTCGAGGAGATACCCGACGTCGCCGTAGGTGCGGTGCCGCTCCACGACCAGGTCGGCGAGCACGCCGAGCCACGCCGGCTTCTGCTTGACCCACCGCTCGCGAGCGCCGTCGAGCACCGGTTCGGCCACCTTGGCGTCGCCGCAGATGACCCGGGCGTCGAGCAGCCCGAGCGCCACCCGCAGATCCTTGCCGGCCATCTCCAGCACCTCGGCCGGACGTCGGACGCTGTGGTCGAGGGAGATCCCCTCGTCCCAGACCGGGTACCAGATCCGGTCGGCGAGGGCGGAGATGTCCTTGTGCCCCCGGTGGACCAGCACCACGTCGAGGTCGCTGTACGGACACAGTTCGGCCCGCCCGTACCCGCCGACGGCCACGAGGGCCATGCCGCGGGCATCCCCGTCGGTCGCCTGTTCGAACAGGCCGGTCAGCCATCCGTCGGCGACCGAGGCATAGGCGTGGCAGAAGGCGTCCCCACGCAGGTCGCTGCGTTCGAGCAGGGTCTGCCGCTTCTCACGCAGGGACACGGGCGGACCGTACCACCGGAGGCTTCCCGGGCGGCCCAGGGGACCTCGTGGGCGGAAGTGACGGGGAACGGGGCCGACGGTCGGTTAGCGTGGAGGGATGGCCGAGGAGGAACGCACCGGACTGAGTGTCCTCGACGGCGTGCTCCTGGTGGGCGGCGGCCTCATCGTGCTGTTCGTGGCGTTCAAGCTGTTCGGGATCATCGCCGGGCTGGTGTGGTTCGTGGTGAAGCTCGTCATCGCCGTGGCCCTCATCGCCCTCGTGCTCAGGCTGGTGTTCCACCGGCGTTCGTGATCCCGGGCATCGAGGGCGGCCAGGGCCCCGCGGCCCGGTGTCAGGCCATCATCGACTCGAAGAGCTCGATGTGCTCCGCCACCATCCGGTTGGTCGAGAAGTACCCCTCGACCGCCATGCGGCAGTCCTTGCGGTCGATGTCGCCCAGTCGCCCGATGGCCTCGACCATGGCGGTCTCGTCCTCGCAGAGGAACCCGGTCCGGCCGTCGTCGACCACCTCGGGGGCCGCTCCCTCCGGAAAGGCCAGGATCGGGGTGCCACAGGCCATCGCCTCGATCATCACCATCCCGAATGGTTCGTTCCAGCGGATAGGGAACAGAAGGGCTGACGCGCCGGCCAGTAGCTCGAGCTTGCGCTCGTGGGACACCTCGCCGAGGTAGACGGCGTCGTTCCCGAGGAGCGGTTCCACCTGCTCGGTGAAGTACCGCATCTCCCACGGTTCGCGCATCTTGGCCGCCATGAGGATGCGGATCCCCGCCTTGCGGGCGACCTCGATGGCCCGGTGCGCCCCTTTGTCGTCGGCCATGCGGCCGAGGAACACCACGTACGGTCCGTTCTCGTCGCCGGATCCGTCCCCGATCGGAAAGCGGGAAGCGTCGACCCCGTGGTGGATCACCCGGGCGATGGGGATGTCCGGGGCGTCCCGTCGCTGGGCGTGGGAGATGGCGATGATGGGGACGCGGTCGGCGTTGACCCGATAGAGGTCACTCAGCTCCTCGTTGAACGGTCCGTGGATGGTGGTGGCCACCGGGAGCCCGGGATAATGCTCGGCATGGAACGGTCCCATCACCGTGTGGTCGTGCACCACGTCGCAGTCCCGGACCGCCTCGTAGGCGTGGATGACGTGGCGGATCTCGGGCACGACCATCCCGATGCGGGTCCCCTCGGCGGCGGGCAGGACCCACTTGCGGGGGACCGGGCAGGTCGAGTCGCCCGTGGCGAAGAGCAGAACGTCATGACCGGCGGCGTCCAGCCCCCGGGCCAGCTGGTCGACAACGAGCTCGATCCCGCCGTAGAGCGGGGGGGGGATGGGTGTCCAGGGTGGGGCAACGATGCCGATTCGCATGGACAGATTCAAGCATCCCGACGAGGACGCTAGGATCAGCGGACGCCGCGGCGGCGTGGCCGAGTGGTTTAGGCAGGGGCCTGCAAAGCCCCGTACGGCGGTTCGATTCCGCCCGCCGCCTCCAGGGACAGGCCCTGGACAGGGATCAAGACACTGACCGGGTCAGTGCGGAGACATCGGCTCGCCGCAGGGGTGGACCGACGCTGCTGCGGACACGGGGCCTCTGGCGGTGGGACCTCCTGTTCCAGATGGACCGAAGCCGACGCGAGCACCGGGTACCTCGGTGAATCGTGTCGGAACGCGACTGGGTCGCGACGCAGCGAAATCGGCCTTCAGGTCGCTCCGGGAGTCCGTTCAGTCAGATGAGTTCGTCAGCATGGCGGGACCGCAGATCCGCTTCGCGGTTATGCCGCGTTCCGGACCCAACCTCCCCATCAGTCGCTCATGGTGACTGAAGTAAGCTCTATCCCCATCGGCGAGAGCCGTGCTCCCCGGCTTGGTCTAGGCTGCCAGCAGTCGACGCGAGTGAGATCACCACATGTCCACAACCCGCACAACACCGCCGGACCGAGCCTCTCTGGCGACCAAGGTGCGCGTTCGGGGCAGGCAGGAAGTGTTGCGGGCCGTCAGAAACCCTTTCGTCTCGCGAACCGATCGGCCCCTGCTGGTCCATTGTGCACACCACAAGTCGGGGACACTGTGGTTCCGACAGGTGCTCTTGGCGATCGTGCGACCCTACGGGCTCCGCTACCAAAAAGGTGGGTATCCTATCGAGCCGCGGACCGACGTGATCGTGTTCGCCCATGCTGGGAACTTCGACCGCGACCGCGTCGGATCCTGTTCGTTCCGGGGGTCGCACGTCATCCGCGACCCACGCGATGTCGTGGTTTCGGGTTACGAGTACCACAAGAGGACCAACGAGAAGTGGGCGCGCATGCCCGACCCGCGCTATGGTGGACGCAGCTACCAGGAGTACCTCAATTCGTTGAACGAACACGATGGGCTGATGGCAGAGATCGCCTGGGTGGCAAATTCGAGGGAAGATACGCACCGTTACGGCGCCGTGGCGACGATGGGCTCCTGGGACTATGAGCAGCCCGAGTTCTTGGAGATCCGCTACGAGGATGCCCTGGCCGACCAGGAGGGCACATTCGAACGACTCTTCCGGTGGTACGGCCTCAACGACTCCGCCACCACCGTCGGCATGGAGGCGGTCAAGCGGTTGAGTATTGCCAACGGTGGCGCCGTTGGCAATCACGTTCGGTCCGGACAACCGGGGCAGTGGATGGACCGCCTTTCCGATGACCATATCGAGCGTTTCAAGGAGTTGACGGGCGACCTGGTGGTACGCCTGGGATACGAGAGCGGAACGAACTGGTGACGGGTCCAGGCGGCCCGAACCCAGAGGCGCCGCCGCCCGCCTCTTGGCCGACGATGTGGGGCCCCGTTCCGGTGGTCGCCGCCCCGGTAGCGGGAACCACCACCGGCGGACGCCGCGGGTTTCATCAGGCGGTTCCCGGGCAGGGATAATGATGACGCAGCAACCCGGGCGCGTCGGGAGCATGCCGCCGGCCCGAGGCCAGAGGCGGCCGTGTGGTTGGCGAACCGGGCATCGGGACGCGACCGTCGACGGCGAAGGCCCATCCGCCACCGAACGCCTGTCAAGGTGGCGGTCCTGGTCGGGGCGCGACCGGATCGTCCCGCGCGCCCAGCAACTGACCCGGAGGAGCCGGCTCCTCTACCGGATCGACCACTACCGCTCACTGCCCGTCGCCGCCCTGGTGGTGGTCGGTGCGTTGACCTGCCCGGTGATCGTCGGGGCGGCGCTCCGGTTCCCGCCTCGTTGGCTCAGCGGCTTGGAGGTGGGCACCTCGGTCGTGACCCTGATGATGATCATCGTGATCCAGCACACCCAGGACCGTGAGCAGGCGGCGACCCAGCGCAAGCTGGACGAGCTCCTGTGCGCCCTGCCGGGAGCCGAGGCCGGCCGCACGAAGCTCGAAGAGGCCCCGGCGGACGGGATGCGTGACGTCGAGAAGGAGCAGCGGGAGTCGAAAGGGATGGCGACGAACGAGTACACATAGTCCATGACCGATCGGCCACTGGCTTCAGGGAGCAACTAGTGCGGGCCCTGCCGAGCGTCCACGACCCTGGTGGCCGGTCGCTTCGCAAGGCGGCCCGGACGTCGGTGGTGATGTCCGCTTCCTTCTTCTTCGGGGTTCACGTCGTCCACAACTCCCAGTTCGCCATCATTGCCACCTTCACCGCCGCGGCCATCCTGGGTATCGCCGACTTCTCCGGGCGGCGAGCCCTCCGACTGCGGGCGACCGCCGGCGCCCTGGCTGTCGGGGCGGTCCTGCTGGCGCTCGGGACCGCCGTGTCCCAGTACACCGTGGCGGCCGCCGTCACCATGACCGGGGGACCTTTCTGGTCGGGTTCTCGGCGGTGTTCAGCGGCTACTTCGCCGCAGCGTCGAGCGCGGTCATCGTGTTCTACGTGGTGGCGACCGGTGTGGAGGGACCGGTGAGCTTCATCCCGTCACGGGAGGCGGGTCTCGCGTTCGGCGGGGCCCTGTCGCTGCTCGCCGTCGGCTGGCTGTGGCCCTCGCGCACCGCAGCGGAGAGCTGGACCGCGCTGGCCACCGTGTTCGCCGGGCTCGCCGCCCGGGTCCGGCAACGTTCCCAGCAGACAATCGGGGTCGATGGCGATCCGACCAGCGCGGAGGGACGTGGCGTGGGGCGCTCGATCCTCGAGGCGGAGCGAGCCGTGTCAAGATCCGCCTGGCGCCCGGACGGCCTGGCCGCCCCCCACAAGGCGCGGATGTACCTGTTGCAGGGCGCACGTCGGATGAACGGCCTGCTCGACGGTTCGGTCGATCGGCCCACGCGGTCGAACGCCGACCTGGCCGAGATGACCGAGCCGCTGATCAGCGAGATGGCGTTGTCGTTGGACCAGTGCGCGGCGGCCCTGGCATCGGACGGCCGCGAGCTTCCCGACCCCGGAGCCGTCGAACGGGTGGAGCACGAGTTCGTCGCGAGGGCCCGCACCTACTTCGACCGACGGGTGGACGCGGGCGCCACGCCGGAAGAGCGGGAGGAGGTCGCCCGCTGGTACTTCCTGTGGCAGCAACTGGCGTGGGGCGTCGTCCTGGCGGTCGTCCACTGCCGGGCCATGCACGGCGCGCCGCTGTCGGCCTCGGCAGAGTCGGTGCAGTCGGACCTCGTGCGCGCCCTGACCGACGGTCCGTCGGTGCGCAAGTGGGTCCGGCGGGCCCGCCGGAACCTGGACTGGCGGTCGGTGCACCTCCAGAACAGCATCCGGCTGGCCGTCGGGCTCGGTCTGGCCCGGCTGGCGGTGGGAGTCTTCGACCTGGAGCACGGGTTCTGGGTCGGCTTCGCCACGTTGGTGGTGCTGAAGACGAGTGCGGCGGGAACCCGCTCGACGGCGGTCGAGGCGGCCCTGGGTACGGCGATCGGATTCGCCGTGTCGAGCGCGCTGGTCGCCGCCTTCGGCGTGGAGGCGACCGTGTACTCGTTGGTGCTCCCCGTCGTGATCTTCGCCGCCTTCTACCTCCCCGGCGCGGTGAGCTTCATCGCCGGACAGGCCTTCTTCACCATGGTGATCGTGGTCCTGTTCAACCTGCTGCAGCCGTCGGGGTGGGAGATCGGTCTGGTCCGGCTGGAGGACGTGCTCATCGGCGCGGGCATCGGGTTGGCCATCGGGATGGCCCTATGGCCCGGCGGTGCCGCCACCGAGCTGGCAGGCGTCGTCGGTCGGCTGTTCGTCAGCGGCAGCGAGTACGTGGAGGCAAGGGTCCGGCGCATGGTGGGTCCGGTCAGCGGTCAGACCGAGCAGGCCGGTGGGGATCTCGCTTCGTTCCGGTCCCGGGTGGCCGTCGCCGCCGTGGATGCCGAGGATGTGTTCTCCCAGTACCTCGCAGAGCCCCACCAGTCCGATGCGCCGGTCGTGGCGTGGTCCCAGCTGATGGCGGCTGCCCATCAGCTGTGGTTCGGCGCCAGCGTGGTCAGCGTGGTGCCGGTGCCCACGGGTGCGGGCGCGAGGATGCCGGAGGTGGCCGGCAGGCTGATCGAGTCGGCCGAGGGGCTGACCCGCGCCCACCGTCGCCTGGCCGTCGCTATTGTCGGCGAAGGATCGTTTGCCGACGAACCCCTCGAGCTGGTGGAGGGCCCGATCGACCGGTCGGAGCCGGGGGCCGCCCTGACGCTGCTCGAGCTCGAGGCGTGGCTCGACGGTCTCCACCAAGAGCTCCGACGGCTGCAATCTGCCGTGGAGGGCCTTCGCCGGCGTGGGCAGTTCCCGTCGGCCAGGTTGCCGACGGCGATGATCTGAGGACCGCCCTCCCGGCCTCGGGGGAGGCCCGGGCGCACGGCGGAGCGTGTCAGGGGGCTGACGGAGTGGCGTAGTCCCAGAGGAGATGCGAGTCCTCCGCGCCGTCGAGGAGCCGGTTGTCGGGTATCGATTTGTCGATGTGGCCGATGAGGCCGCGGTAGACGCCGTAGCCGACGAGCTGGCGAAGCCGCTGGGGAAACCGACGGACCGTGTCGGTGGGCAGGCCGAGCTGTTGGTTCTCCTGCTGGCGGATATAGCCCGCGCAGTAGTTCATGGCGATCCCCACCCGGCGCGTCTGGGTGGTGTTCGCACCACCCCCGTGCCACAGGCTTCCGTGCCAGACCAGCACGCTGCCTCTGGGCATTTCGGCGGCAACCGTGTCGTAGTCCCGGCCGAGGTCGGGTGACTCGACCGCCTTGTGCGAACCGGGGACGAGCCGGGTGGCACCGTTGGCCTCGGTGAAGTCGGTGAGGGCCCACATGGTGTTGCACACGACTGCCGGGTGGGGCTTGGGCAGGGGGATGACCTGGTCGTCGGCGTGGACGGGCTGTGCGGACTCGCCGGGCCCGATGGCGATGGACGACAGGGAGGAGACGAGCAGTCCCTCGTCCAGCACGCCCTCGCAGATGGGGAGGACGGCCGGGTGGACGGGGATCTGCTCGAAGTGGGGACCGTGGGCCAGGAGGTTGTAGATGCGGGTCGTGTGCAGTCCCTCGAAGGTGTTGTGGGCCGGGGTGATGCCGAGGTCGTGCTCGAGCCGGAGCAGGTCGTCTTGCAGAGCGTCGACGAGCGACGGGTCGATGGCGTCCTCGAGGATCGTGTAGCCCTGGTCCTCGATCCTGTCCAGGTGCGGTCTGACGTTCGTGTCCATCTGGTCCCCCTTCGACGTCGTGAGACGATGCCGAGCCTATTGTGCCAAGGGTGCGCGGGACGAAGAGGCGACGACCAGCCAACCGCTATGAGCTGCTCACCTGCGGATGGTCTGGACATGTGCTGGTCGGGACCGAAGCGAGATCGGTCACGCCCGAGGACGCGCTCGTCGTCCGGGAGCGGGACGGCATCCGGTGGCATCGCTGCCTCCGGTGCGATGCATGGCTGCCGAGAAAGATCCCTGACGAGCCGACGGTCGAACGGGTGCCCCGGCGCGAGGAGATCGACGTGCCGGCACGTGGGCCGGTGCTGCGCGACCGCTATGTCCTCCGTCTCATCGCCCTCGACCGCGCCGTCCACGTCGTCCTGCTCACCCTGCTGGCCGTCGTCCTGTTCGCCTTCGCCCGGCACGATGCCGCGCTGCACCGTGACTACACCGACATCATGAACGACCTGAACGGCGGGAACCCGGGGGAGGCCCAGGTGCGGGGGCTGCTCGGCTATCTGCGCAAGGCCTTCGAGTTCTCACCGCACCGCTTGCTCCAGCTGGGTCTGGTCGCCACGGCCTATGCCGCACTGGAGGCGAGTGAGATGGTCGGCCTCTGGTTCAACAAGCGATGGGCGGAGTACCTGACGTTCGTCGCCACCACGGTGCTGGTGCCGTTCGAGGTCTACGAGCTGTCGCTGAGCGTTAGTGTCTTCAAGATGGTCACGCTGGTCATCAACGTGGCCATCGTGGTCTACCTGCTGTTGGCCAAGCGGCTGTTCGGTCTCCGGGGCGGGCACCGTGCCGAGCTCGAACGCCGCCAGGAGCTGGGTGGCTGGGCTGCCATCGAGCGGGCGACCCCGGATGGAGCGGCCGTGCCGAGCTGACCTGCGGTTTGGCGGCGGTGATGCCCCGACCTTCCGGCACAGGAGCCGTGCAGGCAGCCCGCTCGGGTGATCGGCGTCGGGGCAGGTGACCGGTGGTAACGTCCACAGCCACGGGCCGTTGGCGCAGTTGGTAGCGCACTTGCATGACACGCAAGGGGTCGTGGGTTCAAGTCCCGCACGGCCCAC
>JBKQRT010000116.1:0-2610 GCA_052143895.1 Acidimicrobiales bacterium
CCGAAGGATCGACCGGGGTCCAATTCCGGCTGTCCGAGTAGTAGCTTGGTCACTACTGAAC
Organism: Acidimicrobiales bacterium; assembly: GCA_052143895.1. Classification (GTDB taxonomy): domain Bacteria; phylum Actinomycetota; class Acidimicrobiia; order Acidimicrobiales; family RAAP-2; genus Bog-756. The sequence goes on from JBKQRT010000116.1 coordinate 62, forward strand.
GAAGTGAACGCCGTGAGTCCCAAGAGAGTAAGACTTGCAGCGTCACGCGATTAGCTCAGCCGGCCAGAACGCCTGCGCGACATGCAGGAGGTCAGAGGTTCAAGTCCTCTGTCGCCCAAAGATGAGTGCAGGTATGAGGGGAACCCTGGATCGAACGGTGCTGGTCGGCGCGGGTCTGTTCGCGGCCCTGCTGGTCGCCATTGCCGCCCTGACCTATCGCAACACGAGCCAGTTGAACGAGGACGCCCATTGGGTCGCTCATACCAACGAGGTGCTGGACCTGACTGGCGAGGTGCTGCTGGCGATCGTGGACGCCGAAACCGGGCAGCGGGGTTTCCTGCTGACCGGCAGGGATGAGTACCTTGAGCCCTACAACTCCGCCCGCAAACGGCTCGAAGGGCTTCTGGCGACACTGAAAGAAGAGACCAGAGACAACCCCCGGCAACAGAATCGTATCGCCAAGCTGGCAGGGATGACCGCCGTGCGGTTGGCCGGTTTTGAGCAGGCAATCGAACTGCGGCGCAAGAGCGAGCAAGAGGCGCAGGCGTTCATCCTCACCGACTTGGCGAAGGCGCAGATGGACGCCATCCGGGAACTGGTCGGCGACATGAGGAAGGACGAGCACGACCTGCTCAGGGACCGGCAACGCCGGACGAGCCTTGCCTATCAGACCGCCGTGACGTCCGGCCTCGTCACGGCCCTGGTTGGGCTGGGCCTGGTCGCTGCGTTCGTCTGGCTGCTCCATCGTAGTCTCCTGGCGCGCCATCAGGCCGCGGTGATTCTCCACGAACAGCGCGAGTGGTTCCGCACGACGCTGGCGGGCATCGGTGATGCCGTGATTGCCACGGATACCGAGGGCAATGTCAGGTTCTTGAACTCCGTTGCCCAGGAGCTTACTGCCTGGAAGGAGCATGAGGCAGAAGGCCAGCCCCTGGGATTGGTATTCAAGATCGTCAACGAACAGACCCGCAAGACCGTCGCGAACCCCGCTTTGCGAGCCCTGGAGGAGGGGGTGGTCGTGGGGCTGGCAAACCACACGATCCTGATTGCCCGGGACGGCACGGAGCGACCCATCGACGACAGCGCCGCCCCGATCCGAGATGCGGACGGGAAGACGGTCGGAGCGGTCCTGGTCTTCCGAGATATCACCGCCCGCAAGAAGGCCGAGGAAGGGCTGGCCGAACGGGTGCGGTTGATGGCGATGAGTGCGGAGGTGGGGGCAGCCTTGACGCAGGGAGCCACGTTGAGGCTCGCTCTGCAGCGCTGTGCCGGGGCTCTGGTCGAATACCTGGACGGGGCGTTTGCCCGCATCTGGACCCTCGACCCGGAGGCGGGCCTGCTGGAACTGCAAGCCAGCGCCGGGCTGTACACGCACATCGACGGGCCCCATGGGCGTGTGCCGGTCGGCAAGCTCAAGATCGGCCTGATCGCCCAGGAGCGGAAGGCCCACCTGACGAATGCTGTTGTCGGAGACCCTCGTATACCGGACCAGGAGTGGGCCAAGCGGGAGGAATTGGTCGCCTTCGCGGGATACCCGCTGACGGTGGAAGATCGGTTAGTCGGCGTCATGGCGATGTTCGCTCGCCGCCCGCTCAGACCTCACACCCTTGATGCCATGGCGGCAGTGGCGGACCAGATCGCCCTGGGCATCGAGCGCAAGCGGGCCGAACAGGAAGTCGCCCGGCTTCTTGCCCTGGAACAAGAGCGATCCGAGCGATTGCGGCAGGTGGCGGCGGCATCGCTGACGATCAACTCGGCCACCACCCCGACGAGCGTGGTCGACGTCATCCGGGCCGAGGCGAAGCGAATCATCGGGACGACGCATTCCGAGGTTTCTCTCCAGAGTGAAGAAGAACTGCCGGCCGATGCGATCCGGGCTGCGTTGATCGGTCGGGGCGGTCGTCTCCTTGGTCACATTCACCTGGCCGGGAAAACGAAGGGCGACTTCACGCAGGACGACAAGGCCATTCTCATTCAACTGGCGCACATGGCTGCGGTAGCTTATGACAACGCCCGGCTTTACGAAGAGCTGCGGGAGAGCGATCGCCGCAAGGACGAGTTCCTGGCGACGCTGGCCCACGAACTGCGCAATCCTCTTGCCCCGATCCGCAACTCTATCCATGTCATGCGACTGGCGGGACACGACCGGGCGACGATTGACGGCAGCCGCGCCATGATCGAGCGGCAAGTGCAACAGATGGTCCGGCTGGTCGATGACCTGCTCGACCTCTCGCGCATCAGCCGGGGACAGATCGACTTGCGGACGGAGCCGGTCGAGCTGGCGACGGTCCTCACCAGCGCCGTCGAGACGAGCCGACCGCTCATCGAGCAGTCGGGACACGAGCTCGAGGTCACACTGCCCCAGGAGCCGATCCCGCTTGTCGCCGACCCGACTCGCATGGCGCAGGTCTTCTCGAACCTGCTGAACAATGCCGCCAAGTACACGGAGCGGGGTGGGCACATCTGGCTGTCCGCCCAGTGTGATGACGGTTATGTGACCGTGTGGGTCCGGGATAACGGCGTCGGTATCCCCACCGAGATGCTGCCAC
>JBKQRT010000117.1:0-4969 GCA_052143895.1 Acidimicrobiales bacterium
GGTCATCGCCACGAGCGTCGTACGGTGGTTCGCCTCGCCGGTCAACCGGTCGGTGGTCGAACGGCTGCGGGCCGCGGGGGTGACGCTCGTGGAACCCGGTGGCGGCGCGGCCCCGGCTCCCCCCGCCGTTCCCCAGGTCCTGGCGGGCAAGTCGGTCGTGGTCAGCGGCACGTTGGACGGCTATACACGCGAGGAAGCCGAGCAGGCGATCCTGGCGCGCGGCGGGAAGTCGCCCGGGAGCGTCTCGAAGAAGACGTTCGCGTTGGTGGTGGGGGAGTCGCCCGGCGCGTCCAAGGTCACCAAAGCGGAGCAACTCGGTGTGCCGGTCGTCGACGGCGACCGGTTCGCGGAATTGCTCGACACCGGTGAACTTCCGGCGTAGCGGCGACTCGCTCCACGGCACAGGGTTCGGGGTCCGGCCGCCCACGGCGGTGGCCAATGCCGCTGCCAGCTCGACGTGGCAACCGGAGCGTGGTCGCGGGCGCACCGGTGCGATTCGAGCAAGCTCGCCCCGGCACTGTCCCCTCGCCCCTCGCCGTCTTCTCCCACAAATTGGGGGCCCACTCGGGGGGCGCCGACGCGGGTGCCAGAACGGCGGATCTGGCCTGCGGATATTGGCCTACATCACCGGTTAGTATTTACAACGACGCGCCGGCCCATTTCGTTACAGTCCGGCCCAAATACCGTGCTGAACAGGACAGTTGCCCTCGGATGGCTGGGGCAGACCGTCAATCTACCCCCCGATCCACCGTCCCCGACAGCAAAAATTGAGGACATCCAATGCGTCCATGGAATTGGCCGAGGGCGCCTTGAATTACCGGCGGGTAACCGTTATGGTGCGAAGTACCGGACAGAGGGAGTTCGCACCGAGGGGGGAAGGACTGCGTCGACGTGCGCATTCCGCTGGACGGGGTCGCCGATCCCGGCGACGCAGTGCTTGGGGGCGCCATTCCGTTGGGCACCCAGGGGCGCGTTTTCCGGGACGGGGGGCACGCCGGATCGGGTGACAAACCGTCACCCTGACAACAGACTCGTGGAGACACGAAGAAAAAGGAGCAACACATGATTCGCAAGCTGCTTTTGGTCGCCGCCGCGGCCGCCATGCCGGTGGGCATGATCGCCGCCACGGGTGGCATCGCCTCCGCCAAGGCGCCACCTGTCGATGCGACCCATGCCACGATCAGCTGCACGACTATCAGCGGCTCGGCCACGTTCGTCCCGCCTGTCACGGCCGACGAGTCGGCCGGCTCGGCTTCGATCAAGATCAAGGCCAAGGTCAGCGGCTGCACCACCAACGACGGCGTTACCGTGGTGAGTGGTGGCGCGACCGGTACTCTGACCACCACCCGCACGGCCGGCGAGAACGGCTGCACGGCTCTGGCCGGCGGCAGCCTCGCCACTGGTGCCCTGACCACCAAGTGGAAGTCCACGCCCGCCCTCAGCTCGGGCAGCAGCGTGATCAACGTCAACTCCATTGCCGGCAGCGTTCTCGGTAATGGGAACGCCGGCTTCAACATCCCCGGCACGGTGCCGAACGGTGCCCCTTCGGGCTCCTTCCAGGGCACCGACGCTGGAGCGGGGGACATGACGTCCGCGCAGACCACGTTGCCCGCACTGACGCTTCTGGCCAACTGTGACAAGAAGGGTCTGAAGAGCATCAAGATCACGTCGCCTCCGAGCGGTGCTGCGGTGAGCCTCAGCTAGTACCGCTTCACACCCGCACCTGCGGGCGAACCGTACCGACGAGGACGGGGCTCCGGCCCCGTCCTCGTCGCGTCCGGCCCCCGGACCTGGCGCTCCGGTGCGTGCACCGACCCTCCACCGCCTCGGGCCCGCCACTCGGTAGCCTGAAGGAGAACCATGCCGAGTATCACCGACTCCATCGGACGTGTCCTCGGCGGCCGCTACCGACTGGTCACCGCCCTGGGCACCGGTGCGTCCGCGCACGTCTATCTCGCCGACGACGTCACCCTGCACCGCCGGGTGGCCATCAAGGTGCTGCACCCGGCGCTGGCAGTCGACGAGTCCTTCCTCAAGCGGTTCCGGGCCGAGGCCCGGGCCGTGGCCGCCCTCAACCATCCCAACATCCTCCAGGTCTACGACTGGGGTGAGGAGGGGGGCGAGCCGTACCTGGTGCTCGAGTACCTGGCCGGCGGCAGCCTCCGCGAGGTCTACGACACCGGCGTCCTGCTCACCCCCGAACAGGCGGTGCAGGTGGGCCTCCAGGCCGCCGCCGGCCTCGAGTACGCCCACCGGCGCGGGTTCATCCACCGCGATATCAAGCCGGCCAACCTCCTCTTCGACGCCGACCGCCGCCTACGGATCGCCGACTTCGGCCTGGCCCGGGCCCTGGCCGAGGCGGCCTGGACCGAGCCGGACGGCGCCATTCTCGGTACCGCCCGCTACGCCGCCCCCGAGCAGGTCGAGGGCTGGGTCCTCGACGGCAAGGCCGACGTCTACGCGCTGGCCCTGGTCCTCTATGAAGGGGTCACCGGCGAGGCACCGTTCATCGGCGACACCACCGTGTCCACCCTCATGGCCCGGATGGACACCCTGCTGCCCGAGCACGAGGCCCTCGGGGCGCTCAACGACGTCCTGGTGTGGGCCGCCGCCCCCGAGCCGTCCGAGCGCTACGACGCCGCCCAGTTCTCCCTGCGCCTGCAGGCACTGGCCGTTGCCCTGCCCACCCCGGCCCCGCTGCCCATCGTCGGCGCCGTCCCTGTCGACGAGGCCAGCGCCGTCGACCGGGTGCTGGTCCGACCGGCCCGCCGCCGTTCCGACGGGGCCGAACGTCCCGACCTCACCGAGCTGGGCGCCCCGACGGTGGCCGGCACCCTGGTGGCCGAGCGCCCGGGAGCGCCACCCGACCGTCCTGGCGCCACGTCGGCCACCCGGCGCCGCTGGCCCCGGATCGCCGCCATCGTCGTGCTGGTCGCCGCCCTGCTGGCCGTCGGCGGCGTCCTCCTGGCTACCAGCAAGCTGCTGACCCCGAGCCACCCGGTCCCGCTGCTGGTCGGCAAGACGCTGGCCCAGGCCGACGCCGCCGTGCGGGCCGACCACTTCGTCGTGCGGGCGGACGGCCGCACCCCGAGCATCACCCTGGCCGCCGGTCGCATCGTGAGCCAGCAGCCGTCGTCACGTGCCGGCGGCGAGCCGGTCACGGCCAAGCAGGGGTCGACGATCGGCGTGGTCGTCTCGACCGGGCCCCCGCCGGTGACCATTCCCAACCTGAGCGCGCTCACCAACTGCCACGACGCCATCCAGGCCTTGGCCGCCGTCCACCTGGCGGGGGCCTGCCCCCCGACGGCCGCCCAGTACAGCGCCACGGTGGTGCCCGGTGCCATCATCGGCACGTCGCCGAGCGGCACCGCCCCCTACGGCTCGACGGTGACCATCGTGACGTCGAAGGGCCACGCCCCGGTAGGCGTGCCGGTGGTCACCGGCGCCGGTTCGACCTACGCATCGGCCGGCACGGCGCTGACCGCGGCCGGCTTCGTGCCGGCGCAGAACAACGAGTACAGCGCCACCGTCCCGAGCGGCCAGGTCATCGGCACGACGCCCGACCCGAGCACCGGTCCCCAGCCGTTCGCGTCCAAGGTGACGGTCAACGTCTCGCTCGGCCCCCAGCCGGTCGTCGTCCCCGACGAGACCGGCCACTCGGTGGCCGCGGCCACCGCCGCCCTCCAGGCGCTCGGTCTCCAGGTCGCCGGTCCTTACGGCCCCCCGGGCTCCTCCACCGTGCTCTCCACCGACCCGGTGGCCGGTTCCTCGGCCCTGCCTGGCACCACGGTGAACCTGTACACGCGATGACCGGTCCCACCGCCAGGTGTGAGCTGTGCGAGGCGGCGAGGATCACCGAGTGGTTCCACGAGGACGACGTGTGCTGGGTGGCCGCCTGCGAGATCTGCGACGTCCCCATGGTGGTGTGGAAGGAGCACGGCACCGAGCCCCCCGAGGACACCGTCGAGCACATGCTCGCCCAGCTGGGCCGCGTGGCCAACGAACAGCTCGGCACCGGCGTGTGGTCGTACGACCGGGTCATGCGGCAGATCCCCGACCACTTCCACGCCCACGCCCGTGACCCCGACTGGTGGTTCCGGCGGTTCCGCCGCCAGTGACCGGCGGGTGAGCGCTCGACGGTGATCAAGTACCTGGGCTCCAAGCGCCGGCTCGTGCCCGCGCTCACCGTCCTGGCCGAGGCCTCCGGGGCCCGCACCGGCCTCGACCTCTTTACCGGGACCACCCGGGTGGCCCAGGCGTGGAAGCGGGCAGGCCTCACCGTCACGGCCGTGGACAGCGCCCGGTTCGCCCACGTCCTCGCCCGCTGCTACGTGGCCGCCGACCCGGCGGCCTCGACCGGTCTGACCGAGGCGGTGTCCGACGCCGTCGACCGGCTCAACCGCCTGCCCGGCACGCCCGGCTACGTCACCGCCACGTTCTGCAAGGCGGCCCGCTACTTCCGGCCCGAGAACGGTGCCCGCATCGACGCCGTGCGCGACGCCATCGACGCGGACTACGCCGGCACCGACCTGTGGCCGATCCTGGTCACCAGCCTCCTCGAGGCCGCCGACCGGGTCGACTCGACCACCGGGCTCCAGATGGCCTACCTCAAGCGGTGGGCGACCCGGGCCGACCGACCCCTCGTCCTGCGGGTGCCCGAGCTGCTCGACGGCCCCGGGACGGCTCTGCTCGGCGACGCCTGCGGGCTCGCCGGCTCCGCGATGCTCGGGACGGTCGACCTCGCCTACCTCGATCCTCCGTACAACCAGCACCGGTACGACGCCAACTACCACGTGTGGGAGACCATCGTGGCCTGGGACGCCCCTGCCCACTACGGGGTGGCCTGCAAGCGCGACGAGCTCCGCGACCCGTCCCGGCGCAGCGCCTTCAACGGCCGGCGGACCATGCCGGCCGCCCTCTGCCGGGTGGTCTCGGCCGTCGACGCCGAGGTGGTCGTCCTCTCCTACAA
>JBKQRT010000118.1:0-2844 GCA_052143895.1 Acidimicrobiales bacterium
ACTGCCTCGCCCATGCGGGTCACGATGACGAACCCGGTGAGCATGGCGAGCATCGTGAAGGTACGGGGCCTCCCACCCGGGCCGTTGCGGGCCTCTTGTTCCCACCCCTCGATCCGATCGATGACCCCCATCGCCTCGACGACCTCCACGGCCCGATGGACCATCTGGTCGGGAACCTCCCGGTCGGCAAGGTTCAGCCGGGGATAGCGGGGATCTTCACCATGTCCGAACTCGTCGGGAGGCAGACTCATCGCCTCCCGCCGTTCCTCAGCCAGTCACGCAGGTCCGCCGGGTCGGCATCGGGCAGCAGGTTGAAGTACTTGGCCAGCTGGGTCCGCTGGATGCCGGCGACCTTGGCCAGTTCGTTGGGCGGGATGCCACCCACCAGGAGGTTGACGAGCCAGGTACCCCGGAGCCGCATCAGGGAGAACTCGGGCGGCGCACCGGCGGACTTGGCGCACCGGGAGACGAAGTTGCTCGTCTGGTGCTTCTCGGCACGGGTGCGGTCCGGGCGGAACACGAAGCACTCCCCGACCTCCTGGGCGAGATCGAAGACCGTCTCCTCCCAGGGCTTGAGAACGGGGACCTGACGGGCGTTCCCACCCGTGACGTGAACGAGCACCCCGGAGCCGTCGCGGGTCACCTCGGTGCCGTGGAGTCTCGACATCTCGTGGGCGCGGAGGCCCGCACCCCGACCCAACGAGAGGAGGTGTGGGTGCCAAGAATGTCATCCGAGCCGTTGAACTGGGCCTTTCGCCGGAGCGGGTGTAACCGCGAAAATGGTCCGTGGCTCTCTCGTTTCTCTACCTCGCCTTCCTCCGGACCATTCAGATCCTCTGCCTGCAGCGGTCCGACGAGTCCGATCTGGCCATCGAGGTCGTGATGCTCCGGCACGAGGTGGCGGTCCTCCGTCGCCAAGTGGACCGTCCGGCCCTCCGGCCGACGGACCGGGCGCTCCTTGCCGGCCTCAGCCAGCTGATCCCTCGATCGAAGCTCACTCGCTGCTTCGTCCAGCCCGACACACTGCTCCGTTGGCATCGTGAGCTAGTCCGTCGCAAGTGGACCTACCCGAAGCCCTCCGGCCGTCCGAGGATCCCTGCCGGGACCGTACGGTCGGTGGTTCGCTTGGCCAGGGAGAACCCGACGTGGGGCTACTGCCGGATCCACGGAGAGCTCTCCGTCTTGGGCATCGACCTGGCACCCGCGAGCGTGTGGAACATTCTCCGGCGCAACGGCCTTGACTCCTCCCCGGACAGAGCCGGGCCGACCTGGTGCGAGTTCCTGAAGGCCCAGGCCACGACGATGCTGGCCTGCGACTTCTTCACGGTGGACACGGTGCTTCTCCGGAGACTTTATGTCCTGTTCTTCATCGAACTCGACACACGAAAGGTGTACGTGACCGGAGTCACCGCTCACCCGACTGGGGCATGGGTTGTCCAGCAGGCCAGGAACCTGACCATGCTTCTTGACGAGCGGGCCCATCCCGTCAGGTTCCTGATCCGCGACCGGGACACCAAGTTCATATCGAGCTTCGACGAGGTCTTCAAGGCTGAAGGTGTCCGGATCATCCGCTCGCCGGTTCGAGCACCCCGGGCCAACGCCTTTGCGGAACGTTTCGTTGGCACCGTCCGCCGTGAATGTCTGGACCGGATGCTGATCCTCGGCCGTCGACATCTCGAAGCTGTAGTCCACGAGTACGTCGAGCACTACAACAGCCACCGGCCTCATCGATCACTCGGTCAGCTGCCTCCTCAGCCGAAGAGCGTCGCCCCGGCAGTACTCAAGAATGTCGACGTGTCGCGGCTGCAACGGGCGAGTCGGCTCGGCGGAATGATCCATGAGTATCGCCTGGTCGCGTGACGTGGATGACGTTCTTGGCACCCACAGGCCCCAAGGACGCCGAGCTCCTCGCCCTGCGCCATGAAGTGGAAGTTCTTCGGCGCCAGGTGGGGGCGTTGTGCCTACGAGCCCGCCGATCCCGCCTTCCTGGCCGCCCTCAGTCGATTCCTTCCGCGCTCGTCCTGGGCAACCTTCGGTGTGACGCCCGCCACCCTGGTGTCCTGGCACCGCCGGCTGGTTGCCAGACGCTGGACGTACCCCCATCGCTCACCGGGTCGCCCGCCCGTCGACGACGCCACGACGGCCCTCGTCGTGCGCCTGGCCAAGGAGCATCCGAGGTGGGGCTACCGGCGCATCCAGGGTGAGTCGGGCAAGCTCGGCGTGCGGCTGGCTGCGAGCACCATCGCCAAGATCATGAAGGGCCACGGGCTCGGCCCTGCTCCCCGACGCAGTGGTCCCACCTGGCGTGAGTTCCTCCGTGCCCAGGCGTCGGGCGTCGTGGCCACGGACTTCTTCCACGTCGACACCGTTCTGCTCAAACGCCTCTACGTCCTGTTCTTCATCGAACTGGGACGTCGGAGGGTCTGGATCACCGGGGTGAGCGCTCATCCCAATGCAGGATGGGTCACCCAGCAGGCCAGGAACGTCACCGGTGACCCCACCGACGCAGAGATCACCTCCAGGTTCTGGGTCCGCGACCGGGACACCAAGTACGTGGCGAGCTTCGACAACGTGTTCAGGGCCGAAGGCACCGAGGTCCTCCGGACACCATTCCGGACCCCGAACGCGAACGCCTATGCCGAACGGTTCGTGCGCACCGCCAGATCGGAGTGCCTCGACCACCTGCTGGTCGTGAACGAAGCCCACCTGGAGCGCATCCTGCGCGGCTACGCCCGCCACTACAACGGGCATCGCCCGCACCAGGGACTCGCTCAGGAGATCCCGGCGCCGGAAAGGGCTGTTCCTCTACAAGCAGAGCCCATTCCTGGCAGTCGGCACCGGCAT
>JBKQRT010000119.1:0-3409 GCA_052143895.1 Acidimicrobiales bacterium
CCTGATTCACCCACCTATTGGCGCGCGCTCTTAGCGCCAAGCCATACCGTGGACTCCGGCGTGGCGTAAGGTCGAGCCTAGATGAGCGACGTCAATCCCGGTTCTGAGCCCGAGCCCACCGAAGACGCCACCGCGGCGGAGGTCGAACGCCTCCAGGCGGAGCGGGATGCCCTGGCCCAGGAGGTCCAGAAATTGAAGGCCCCCCGGAGGCGGCGGTTCCGGCGAGGGGTCGTGGGTGTCCTGGTCGCCTTGTCCTGCGTCTTGGTCCTATTGTCCACCACCGTGGTGTGGGCACACCGGACCGTGCTCAATACCGACACGTTCGTGGGCACCGTCGGTCCGGTCTTCCAGCACCCGGATGTGGACTCGGCGGTCGCCACTCGGGCCACGAACCAGCTGTTCACCGAGCTGCAGCTCAAGACCCGCCTGCGAGATTCCCTTCCGCCGAAGGTCAGCTTCGCCGCTGGGCCCATCACCAGTGCCACCCAGGGCTACGTGTCGGGCCAACTGGCGAAGGTCCTGGGGTCCGACCGGTTCCAGACCTTCTGGGTCAAGACGCTCACCTCCACCCATGAGACGGTCGTCGCCGTGCTGCGGGGCAAGAAGACCTCGACGATCTCCACTGCAAACGGCTACATCGTCCTCAACACCGTTCCGGTGATCAACAAGGCCCTGGGGTCCGTGTCGGGGCTGGCCTCCAACCTCACCGGCAAGAGCGTCACCCTGCCTACCATCACGTCGGCCGAGCCGCCCAAACAGGCCGTAGACAAGCTGTCGAAAGCCCTCGGAGTGCAGTTGCCCTCCAACTACGGTCAGATCACGCTGGTGCGGTCGGCCAACCTGGCCGTCGCCCAGCGCGGGGTCAAGGCCTTCGACCGGTTGACCATCGCCCTGCCCCTTCTCACCCTGGCATTGATCGCTTTCACCCTCTGGCTGTCGGTCTCACGCCGCCGGACCTTGGTCCAGTTCCTGGTCGGCAGCTCGCTGCTGCTGATCGTCCTACGGCGTGTCCTGATCCACGAGCAGAATGCGCTGGCCAATGATGCCAACAACCACCAGGTCGCCCAGACAGTCCTCGGGGACCTACTGCACGGGTTCTTCATCTTGACGGCCTGGCTTCTCGGAATCGCTCTCGTCATCCTGGTGGTGGCCATGCTGACTGGTCCCTACCGCTGGGCCGTGGCCCTGCGCCGGTTCGTGGTTCGGGCTTGGCATCGGGGGGTCGAGGCCGTGAGCGGCGAGGGACGAACCCGATCGGTGGCCTGGGTCACGGCGCATGCCGAAGGCCTCCAACTTGTGGGGGCCGTGGTTGCCGGGATCCTTCTGCTCATCGTCAGCATCTCCTGGTGGAGCTTCCTGATCATCGGCGTGCTCTTGGCCGTCTACGAGGTCGCCCTCCAGTGGGCCAAGGCTCATCCGCACGAGGGGGCGCCGTCGGGGCCCGGGGCCGACCACGAAGCGGTGATGCCCGCAAAGGTCGCCGATTCCTGAGCCAGCAAGGGACGCGTGGGTGCCGAGAAGCCCCGACCGCTGCCCTCACCTGGGACTTTCAGACATTGGTTGTTTCCACAACAATGTGGGCTTCGCTCGGGTGCGCGGTGATGCCGGTGAGGAACACCCTTCGGCTATCCAGCTCGACGAAGAAGAGCACATACAGGCGCCGCAGGAGCACGGTGTCAACGGTGAAGAAGTCGCAGGCGAGCATCGATGACGCCTGGGGGCACTGTTGCGTTGAGCCGCGCCAGCCAACTCGCGGTACAGAAAGCACTCAGACGCTTCTATTGAAATGCACTGTGACAACATGCGATGCCGAATTCTGTCATTCATTCAGAACGCTGCCGGAAGTGGTTTTGGCGTCGATCGCGCTCAATGCAACAGTGCCCGGCTGGCGCCCCAAATGGGCCACTCGGGGCATGCCTGGGTGGTCGAGGGCTGTGGTCCCTCGACGGCTCCGATGCTGTTGGCCGTGGCCCCTCCCACAGCAAATAAAGTGAGGAGGGTGGCGGCACCGGTGATCGACTACCGACACGGCTTCGAATTCGCCATGACTCCGGAGCAACTGTGGGAGCGGATCGAAGAGGTCGACCAGTTCGAGCGCTGGTGGCCTTGGCTCTCCGAATGCGAGCTCCTGGGGAACGGGCTCACGCAGGGATCGGTCCTGCGCGGAGTGGTCGCGCCCCCCCTCCCCTACCGCATGCGAATCCGCGTCGAACTCGGCGAGTGCGTGCGCCCGCGAACCATAGACGCCTCGGTCGGCGGTGACCTCACCGGAGTCGCCGGCCTCTGGTTGCGTCCAACCGATGGCGGGACCTGGGCCGAGGTCGCCTGGAACATCGAGATGCGCCAGCCGGCCATGCGCCTGGCTAGTCGCTTCGGCCATCCGCTTCTGCAGTGGGGACACGACCGCGTGGTCGAGATCACCGTGGCCGGGTTCCGGCGAAGGATCGAACCCTGAACGTCTCTCAACGAAGCCGGGCGACAGCACAGGCCGCGGCCAAGAGGACGACGGCCCAGGCCATGGCTTGCAGCGCGTGCTCCAGGGGAGCCAGCAGCGTGGCTCGGTCGACAATCCGCTGCGAGCCGTCGGACAAGGACACGACCCCGGTGGCGTCGACGGCCCGTCGGCGCAGCATCCGGGCCGGCGTGCTGAGCGCACGCTGCGCCAACGACAGAGTAAGCGCCCCGATGGCGGCCAGCACCGGGGCGAGCGCCAGCGTCCCGGCCTGGGCGACATAGGCGGTCAACATCGGGAACGCGCCCCAGCTCGCGGCGAACCCCAAGTCGTTGTGAATGACTCCTCCGAGGACCTCGAAGTTGTACCCGACTACGAGAACGGGCCCGAGCACGAGGAACGGGACCAACGCCCATCCGACCTGCACGACCCCCGCCACGCCGAGGACCAAGGCGCCGATCAGTCCCACCACTGCCGCGCCCACAAGGGCTGGCGTGGGGATACGCGTGCGCAGGGGCCGGCCGTGCAGCTCGTCGAGCGCGTGCGCCGCCACACCGACGGCCAGGAAGAAGGCCAGAAGTGTGGCGAGCAAGCGAGTCGTGTTGACCACCGGGGCCAGACAGGCGCCGATGACCACGTAGGCCAGGTGCCACGCCGTGTAGGGCGGGTGCAGCAAGGTCCACCAGTCCCGCCAGCCACCGGGGCGGGCGGCATAGAAGGCGGGACGATCCTGGGACGGCGAGTCCCCCTGCGCGTCTTCATCCACTGCGGCGCCGTCCCCACATGACCAGACCGCCGCCGAGACTCATTCGCCGTACGCCGACGTCGACCAGGCCGGCCCTGCGCCAGGCCTCCACCGTCCAGCTCAGCGGATAGCGGCGATAGTGGGCCGAGATGTTGGGTCCGAGGAACCGGCCCACCTCATACCACTCCGTACCGCCGGTGACTAGGCCACCG
>JBKQRT010000120.1:0-57392 GCA_052143895.1 Acidimicrobiales bacterium
CACGTCGGTGAAGCCGCTGTCGTCGATCCGCCCAGGCTCGACGACCAGCTCGCTCCCGAGCGGGAAGTAGCCGTAGACCCGGGTTGACTCCTCGAGGGCGGGCGTGCGGGATTCGACCACGTCCGCGAAGCCCCACACCGGCACGCGACCCCATCGGCCGCCGTCCGCGCCCGTAGCCGGGAAGAAGGACCAGTAGTTCATGGCGCCGCCGAAGACCGCGTAGGTGATGTTGTTGGCGGTGAGACCGAACGTGTCGATGCGCAGGCGGGCCGTCCCGGCAGACAGGGGAGCCGTGTCATTGGTGACCAGGCGTACGTGTCGGAAGTCCTGCCGGTCGACTTCGAGAAGCACCTGCCCCCCTTCGTGCGGAGGCCACGCCTGTCCGGCCTGGCCTGGCCAGGCTAACAGTTGACAGTCTGACTGCCAAGTGTTTAGCGTCGGACCACGATGGACGAGAACCTGGTACTCGACTCGCTGCAGCGGCGCATGCGCGCCATGCACTCCCTCTACGAGGACGCCGTCTCGACCATGGACCTCGAGCAGGTCAACCACTTCGAGCGCGAGGGCGTGCTGCCCATCGCCTTTAGCCTCTTCCACATCATCAACATGATCGACGCGTCGTTCATGCTGATGACCGGGACGGCGCCGATCTGGAACGACGAGTGGGCGGCCCGGGTCCGGCCGGCGATCCCCGATCACGGCAAGCACCGGACCGTCGCGGAGATGGTCGACCAGCGGATCGGCGACTACGACGCCTTCCGGGCCTACATGGCGGCCGTCTTCGACCGCACCGAGCGGTGGTTGGCGGAGGTCGACCCTGCCGACCTCCGGCGGGTGGTGATCCCCCGGCCCCTGCCGCCCGAGGTGGCCAGCACCTACAGCGCCCGGGTGGCCGGGCCCGAGGGCGTTACCCTGCTCGACGCGGCCGAGTGCTGGATCTACCAGCACGGGCTGCGCCACATGGGGGAGATCGAACTGGCCCGGGGCCTGGTCGGACTCGGGGGCATGACCTCGTAGGCAACGGGCGGCGCCGGCGGAGGCCGACGTGCCACACTCGTCGGGTGGATCCCAACTTCTACCGGTTCCGGTCGGTGTGGCTCCTCGGTGTGCGCCCGGCCACCGTCTACGAGGCGCTCGAGCGGTTCGAGGACTACCCGAGGTGGTGGCCCGAGGTCCGCCGGCTCCGGCTGGTGGACGAGGAGTGCTGCGAGGTCACCTGCCGCTCGGTGCTGCCCTACGACCTCACCTTCCTGCTGCGGCCGGCCCGGCGCGACCCGGACGCCGGGGTGCTGGAGGCGTCCATGTCCGGTGACCTCAACGGCTTCTCGCGTTGGCGGATCCGGGACCACCCGGAGGGCTCCCGCCTGGTGTTCGAGGAGGAGGTCACCGTGCACAAACGGCTGCTGTGCCGGCTGGCGCCGGTGGCCCGGCCCGCCTTCCGCGCCAACCACGCGGTCATGATGCGCCACGCCCGGGCGGGGCTCGCCGCCTACCTCGCCGGACTCCGGGTCGACGCCGGCGTCGGCTGATCGGGCGGCCGACAGGATCAGCTCGGCGCGGCTCCGGCAAGGTCGCGGTAGTGCTGGCGCCAGATGAGCCGGTAGACACGGCTCCAGCGGGGGATCGAGCGCAGCCCGGGGATGAACGGGAGGAACAGCAGGACCAGTGTGAGCACCATCATGATCGCCCACACCTGCAGGTCACCGCTGGACGACGTCTTCATCGGGGGCACCTGGTACCAGAGGGTGTAGAGCCACAACCAGGCTTGCCCGGGATAGTTGCCCGTCTCGTTCATCATGCCCCACTGGTCACCCTGGAGGTGCTGGCTCTGGGCCAGGTTGGCGAGGTAGGTGCCGTCGGCGATGAAGAGGAGGGGCTTGGTGTAGTCGGTGTCGTAGAACTGGCGCGAGCTCAGGAGGGCGCCGTCCATGGCGCCGGAACGGGCCATCGAGGTCAGATCGCCTATCATCGGGCCGACCGGTCCGTAGTCGCCGGCGGGCACGCGCAGCACGCCGCCGGTGGCGGTGGCGTTGGCCACCGCCTTCTCGTAGGCGACCGTCCAGGCGGCCTGCTGCTGGGCCGAGGCGCCCTGGTATTTGGCCAGCGCGGCGGTCACGTCCGGCCGGTTGGGCAGCGTCTGCAGCGGGTGGATGACGAAGTCCTGGGCCGTGTTGATCGGGTGGTGGACGCCCAACCACGATTCGGGCGAGAACGGGCCGATCGACTGGGACGCCCCGGTGGTGCCGTTGTAGGGCGGCCCGTAGGTGGCGATGGCACTGGTGCCGTCGAGCTCGGTGATGGCGGTCTGGGCGAAGTCGACCGGATCGGACGTCGCCCACGACTTGACGGTGACCGGTGCCTCGTCGGGGGACGAGAAGATCACGGCCAGTCCGACGACCAGTACCACGACCACCAGGAAAGCGATGATGAACTCCTTCACCAGGTCGTAGGGCAGGTAGCCCCCGTGCCACTCTTCGACGTCGCGGTCGGGGTTGAACCGCCGACGCCTCGTGGTGGCCCCATCGGTGGTCGCGGTCATCGGTCGGCTCCGACCGGCGCTGCGGTGGCCGAGGATGTGGGCTCACCCGGGGGCACCTGGCCCGGTGGGGCGAAGGGCGGGACGACGCCGCGGCGTCGCACGAGCAGGACGTGCCCGGCCACGATGCACCCGACCGCCAGGGGAAGGAGGACGATGTGCCACAGGATCATCTGGCCGAAGTTGGTCACGTTGAAGATGGCCCCGGCCCCGGTCGAGTTGATCCCGTCCTTGGCCTGGGTGCTGATCCACTGGGAGTCGAAGTTCTGCTGCGAGAGGTACCCGGTGAACGCCGCGCCCACCGAGACGACGAAGGCGATCACGCCGGTCACCCAGGTCGCCCGGCGCCGTCCACGCCAGGCGGCCATGAAGAACTTGCCCCACAGGTGGATGACCATGGCGAAGAAGAACACCTCGACGCTCCACAGGTGGAGGGAGTTGAAGAAGTGGCCGGTCGGCGAGACGTGCCACCATGCCGGACCGAAGATGGACAGCACCAGGCCGGTCAGGATCACCACGGCGAGGGCGGAGACGGTCAGGACGCCGAAGACGTAGATCCACGAGGCGACATAGGTGGGCTGCCGGTCGGGCATCAGGCGTTCCGGGGGCAGCGCCTCCACGGCAGCGTGTCTGAGCCTGGCGCTCAACTGTCCGGCGTCCTGGGGCAGGTCGGCGGCGGCTGTGGTCGGTGCGTCTGCGTCGATGGTCATCGGCTACCACCTCCGTGGCGACGGTACGGGATGAGGATGGCGGCCACGAACGTGACCACCATCAACCCGATGAGGATGAGGTTGGCGTACGAGATCTGGATGAAGCCCCAGTGCGCGTAGCGGCCCGTTCCGTTGAGGTGGACCAGGCTCCCGAACAGGGCGCCAATGACCACTGTAAGTGTCGGCATCGTGTGCGACCTCCCATCGGTGAGGCTAGGAAACCAGCGGAGCGTCGGGCCAGGGCCGAAAGTCACAGAGGAAGTGTTCACTCACGCCGGTAAGACCCTACGTGGGATCCGGGTGCCGACGGCGGATGGGCGGCAATGATGCCAGGATGGGCGTAGGCTGCGCGGGGCTGACTTCAGGGGGATGGAGTGGACGATTTCAAGGCAAGCCTGCGTGCGGCGAAGCGGGGCGACCAGGATGCATTCGCCAGGTTGTGGCGCCAGTTCCAGCCCGGCCTGCTCCGTTACCTGCGGGTGAAGGCGGGGGTTGCCGGCGAAGACCTCGCCGCCGACACCTGGTTCCGGGTGGTCCGTGCCCTCCCTACCTTCGAAGGGGACGAGAACGGCTTTCGGGGCTGGCTCTTCACCACCGCCAGGAACCGGCTCACCGACTGGTACCGCAAGGGTGCACGGTGCGACGAGGTGGTGTGCGAGGGCTCGCTGTTCACCGCGCTTCCCGCCGTCAGCGACGTCGAGTCGGATGCCGAGGAGCACTCGGCGACGGACGCCGCGCTCGCGCTCATCTCGGGACTGCCCACCGACCAGGCCGAAGCAGTGATGCTCCGCATCGTGGCCGGGCTGGACGTCTCGATGGTGGCGACCATCATGGACCGATCGCCGGGGTCGGTGCGGGTGCTGTGCCACCGGGGGCTTCGCGGTCTCGAACGGACGCTCGAGGCCGGCGCGCTGGTCAATGCGGACCTCGGGGCCGACCACGCGACGATGCCGGGATCCCTCGCAGTCGATGGGCCCGGCTATCGCAGGGAGCGGCTGCGACATGGGTGACGCCCGGAGGAGGAGAGGGCCGCGTGGCGGCCCGCAGACGGCCCCGGTCGTGGAGCTCATCACGCCGCCCAGCGACGACCTGAGTCGGCTGCTGGCGGCTGCGTCGGGCCCGGCGGTCAGGGGAGAGCTCCGGGGCGAGCTGCGGGCCCGCACCCTGTTCGACCGGGGTGTGGCGTCGTGGGGCGCTCGCCGGCGCTGGAACCGGCGGAGCTCGGCGCTGGCCGCGGTCGTCTCGACCGTGTGCCTCGTCGCCGGCAGCACGGGGCTGGCAGCCGCCTCGGCGTTGCCGCCGTCGGCGACCGGTGTGGTCGACCAGGTGCTGCGGAGTGCGGACATCGACATCACGCCACCCGCATCCACCGCATCGGCCGACGTCGCGTCGGTCCACGCGCGGACCGGTGCCTCGCCGGCCGTGCACGCGCGGACCGGTGCCCGGGTGGCGTCGGCGGCGGCGCACCAGCACATCGCGGCCCGGGTGCCCGGGTGCAGCGACGCCGCCGGGGCCACGACGCCCTGCGCCGTCACCGTGGAACCGTCGCCCGTGGTCACGACCTCGGCGCACACCTCGGCGTCCTCCGGCCATCGAGGTGCCGGTGCGCCGGCTGCCGCCGGTGCCGCCGGTACTGGTGCGACGGCCGGTACTGGTGCGACGGCCGGTGCTGGTGGAGCGGATGCGAGCGGACCCACCACCGACGCCGCTGCCAGCACGGACACCGGGGTCGCCATGGCCACCGCCATTTCACGGGCGGGTAACGCCCCTGGCTCGGGGCGGAAGCGGGGTGACGGGAGCGGCTCGGGAGCAGCCGGGTCCGCTGGGCACGGTCCGGCCAACGGCACCAACCGCGGTCCCGACGAGGGCACCGGCCGCGGCAGGGGCGGCAAGAAGGCAGGCGGCTCCGGGACGGGAACGGGCACCGGCTCGGTCACGGGCGCCGGCTCCGGGACGGGGACCGGCAGCAGCGGGGGACGGCACGGCGGGGTGACCGGCAGGCACCGGAACACCCCGGCATCGGTATCCGACGGTCCGTCAGCGGACGGCGGAACCCCCACGACCCAACCGTGAGGCCGGACGCGGTCCGGAGGGTCGGGTCGACGCGGATCCGGCTGGGGGCGTTGGCTGCCGCAGGCGCCGTGCTGATCTTCGTGGGAGCGTTTGCCGCCCCGGCCGCCGCACACGGGGACGTCCCATGGGTCCGGGCGACACCACCGGAGGAGCCGGCCGGGTCGAGCAACTCGGGGCAGACGTCCCTGGACTGGGCGGGATACGCGGCGATCGGGCCGACGTTCTCGAAAGTTTCCGGGAGCTGGGTGCAGCCCGCCGCCTCCTGCCCCACGAAAAAGGTCGAACAGTCGGCGTTCTGGGTCGGGCTCGACGGATTCGGCGCCAAGAACGACACGGTGGAGCAGATCGGGACGGACGCCGACTGTGGCAAGGGCACGGGCAAGGGCAAGGGCGGCACGCCCTCCTACTACGCCTGGTTCGAGTTGTACCCGGCGGTGGCCGTGACGCTGTCCAAGACCACCTTCCCGGTGGCGCCCGGTGACTCGATGTCGGCCACGGTGTCGGTGGCGGGCTCGATCTACACGCTGACCCTGTATGACGCTGCGAAGTGGACGTACACCACGATGCAGGCCTCCACCGGGCACCCGGCCGACTCTTCGGCCGAGTGGATCGCAGAATCCCCTTCGACCTGCAACGCCGGTAAGTGCAAGGTCGGCAAGCTCGCCGACTTTGGCACCGTCGACTTCACCGGCGCGTCAGCCGATAGCCTGCCGATCTCGTCGCCGGGCTACACCCACACCGAGATCGTCATGACCAACAAGGGCGCCACGGAGACCAAGGCCGAGCCCTTGACCCTCACCGCCGGTGGCACCGCATTCTCGGTCGTCTGGAAGCACAACTGAGGGGACCGTGGACGTGAACCCGACTCGTGGGCGCCACCCGTTCCGGAAACCGGTGACGGTGCTCGGTGCCGTCGTCCTGGTGGGACTCCTCGGAATCGCGCTTCCCCGGACGCCGGCTCGTGCCACGTCGTCCGGCGCCACGTCGTGGTGGGTCCCGCCGCTCGGCGATCAGCCCTGGCAGTGGGAGCTCAGCCATCCCCTCAACCAGTCGAGCCCGCGGGACATGGGCACCGACGACAAGCTGCCTGACGGACAGCCGGCGCCGGCGCCGGTCATCTACGACATCGACGGCATCATCAACCCCACCTCGACCGTCGCCGCACTGCACGCGTCGGGCAGGCACGTCGTCTGCTACGTCGAGGTCGGCGCTGCCGGCAACTACTACTCGGCGTCCAGCGAGGGGATCGCCACCACCTACTACGACCAGCTGCACAGTGCGGGGGTGTTCGGGGACAAGGTGCCGGGCTACCCCGAGTACTACCTGGACATCCGGGCACCGGCGACGGTGTCGATCATCGAGACGATGATCGCCAAGCAGTGCGCGGCGAAGGGCTTCGACGCCGTCGAGACGGACATTGACGAGGAGTACGCCGACCCGAGCGGCTTCCCGCTCACCAAAGCGGACGAGGAGGTGTACATGACCACGCTCGCCGACTACATCCACGGCCTCGGCCTGGGCTGGTGGATCAAGAACCCCGACGACACCGGCGACAGCTACGCCAGCGACATGGAGCCCCTCGCCGACGCGGTGCTCACCGAGCAGTGCAATCAGTACTCGACGTGTGGACTGCTTTCCTCCTACGTCGGGCACAAGGCGGTGTTCAACGCCGAGTACCGTGGGAAGTCGGCCTCGTTCTGCCCGAAGGACGAATCCCTCGGGTTCAACGGTGCGAGGTTCAACGTGGCCCTGACCGGGATCAGGCACCCCTGCGAGTGACGCGCGGCGGTCTCCGGACGGTCGAGCCCACCAGCGCGTCGAGGTCCTGGTCGACACCGAGCACGAACGCCTCGGCGTCGGGGCAGGTCGCCGGGTCGACCAGCACCCCGAGGGTGAGCGCACCGTCGTAGGAGAGAACGGCCACCCCGAGCGTCAGGTTGCCGGCCAGCGGCACGAAGGGATAGGCCTCCACCATCCGGGCCCCCATGAGGTACAGGGGTACCGGCGGGCCGGGGACGTTGGTCACCACCAGGTTGACCATCGGTTGGTGGTTGGCCAGGGCACCGGCGCAGGCCACGACGGGCTGGGGGAGCGGAGCCGGCACGTCGAGGACCGCTTCGGTGGCGAGCTCCTCGTGCTCGGAGCGCGCCCGGCCCGTCGAGGCGGCCACCGCCTTGAGCCGGTCCAGCGGAGCGCCGGCGCCGATCGGGACCCGTACGAGCCAGGCGGAGACGAGATTGCCGAGCTCGGGACGGTCTCCGGGGCTGAGGCCAACGGGCACGAGCACGTGGACGTCGCGTGGCGCGCGTTCGCCGCGCCCGGCGAGGAGCCTCCCGACCCCCGCACCGACGGCGGTGAGGACCACGTCGTTGACCGTGACGCCGTGGACACGGGCGGCCTCGTGCAGCTCCTCGAGAGGACGGCGCTCCACCAGGGCACGCCGTCCGGGCCCGATGGTCCGGTTCAGCGACGTGGGTGGACGGACGAGGCCGGTCCCGACCAGCGTGGCGACCGCCCGCCCCAGCGCCACCGTTCCGCCGGCAGTGCCCCAGGGATGGGCGACCGCCCGCCGCCCCCGGTCCGCCCATCGCCACGCCATCGCCCCGAGTCGTCCGAGGTCGCCGACCACCCCCGAGACCGGCCCGGGAGCGGCTCGTGGCTCCCATGGGGCGGAGGTCCGGATGCCGCGTGCCGGGGCGGGCGGCCGCGGCTCGAGATCGAAGAGCGCGGTGGCGATCTCCACGCCGCCCAGGCCGTCGGTCACCGAGTGGTGGACGCGCTCGATGACCGCCAACCGGTCGCCGGGCAGCCCATCGACGACGGCGAGGTGCCAGAGGGGCCTTGAACGGTCGAGCGGGCGGGCGAACAGCTCGCCGCACAGGGTCCAGAGCCGCGGCAGGGAGCACGGGTTCCCCAGATCGATCGCTTCCACGTGCTGGGCGACGTCGAAGCCGGGATGGTCGATCCACAGGGGAGGCGCACCGGGCAGCACGGCGCTCCGGATCCGGCACCGGAGCTTGGGCACCGCGTCGAGTCGTCCCCCGACATGGGCCCGGAGCTCGTCGAGGCGAAGCCGCCCGTGCCCGTCCCGGAGGGGCCCGGCCTCGAAGATCCCCACGCTCCCGAGGTGCATGGGGGTCCGGTCGCCCTCGATGTGCAGGAACGCCGACTCGAGCGGTGTGAGCGGCCGCGGGCCCGGCACCGTTCCGCCGTTCCGCCGTTCCGCTCAGCCTGCGGCCGCCGCGGCCACGTCCTCGAACCCGCGGCCGAGGCACTCGACCAGAACGTCCGGGTCGGGGACGGCCCCGGCGTCGATGTTGAGCCCGATGCTCGGCCGGCCCGCCAGGGTGAGCAGGGCGGCGTTGAAGGCGGCGCCGGAGGTCGGGGCGAACGCGTAGACACCCGTCACCTTGGCGCCGGCGAAGTAGGCGGTGGTCGGCGGTCCGGGGATGTCGGTGGCCATGAAGTCCACCCCCTTCAGCATCAACGCGAAGGTCCCGACGGTGGCCGGGGCGGGCAGGTGCCCGAGGGCGGCGGTCAGCGCGTCGCTCACCCCGAGCGCCGGCGAGTGCTTCCACCTGGCCAGCAGCCCGGGCACCGTGCGGAGGTAGGCCGAGGCGTCGGGGAGGTCGGCGGGAAGCACCAGCCGGACGGGGACGAAGCGGTTGGTGTCGAGCGGGTCGGAGGGCAGCCGGGTGCTGACCGGCATCACGACGCGGAGGTGGTCCGCCCGCGACCCGTGCTGGTGGTGGTAGTGGGACAGGCCCCGGAGGAGGCTGGCCACGAAGACGTCGTTCAGGGTCACCCCGGCACCGGCCGCCGCACGGGTGAGGCTGTCGGGCTCCGGATCGATCGTCTCGAAGCGCCGCACCAGGCTGCGTCCCACGAGGAGCGGGGACAACGGGCGGGGGGACGGGGCGACCAGTGCACCGGCGTCATTGAGGGTCTCCCAGCCTCTCCGCACCGAGCCGACGGGGTCCCCAGCGATGTGCCGGGCGGCATGCCCGGCGCGCTCGGGTGCCCCGATGAGGGAACCGGCGGCGGCGCGGGCTGTCTCCCACGGGGAGCGCCGACCGGCGTCCCGGGGAGCGGCGTCGGGCTCCGGACCACTCAGCAGCGGGGTTCCCTCGCGGTCGCGGTCGAGGAGATGGGCGGCCACCTGCAGTCCGCCGACGCCGTCGATGACCGCGTGGTGCACCCGGATGACCAGCGCCGCCTGCCCGGCCGCCATCCCGCCGACGGCACTGGCCTCCCACAACGGGCGGACCCCGTCGAACGCAGAGATAGCACTGCTCTGAGCGAGGTCGAGCACGTCCCGGAGGGTGCCGGGCAGCGCTACCCGCATGTGACGCAGGTGATCGGTCACCTCGAAGCGATCGTCCTCCCTCCACCGGGGGAGGTCCCAGGGCACCGACGGCGCCACCACGGTCGATCGGAAGTGGTGCTCGCGGCGGCACAGGACCCCGAAACGCCGGACCACCTCCTCGAACGGGGGCTCCCGGTCGAACACGACGACGGCGGTGATGGGGGACCGCAGCAGCGGGTCGCGATCGAGCGTCCACAGGATCGAATCGGACGCGTCCATCCGACCCTGGTCCACGACGGTCACGCTCTGCTCCCCACGAACCGCCGACGACCCACGACGACTCCCCTCACCGCATCGGCGTGGTCAGCGGGTCGCGGCGCGGCTGGCGGCGGTCTTCTTGGCGGCCGCCTTCTTGGCCGGGGCTCGCTTGGCGGTGGCCTTCTTCGCCGTTGTCCTCTTGGCGGTGGTCTTCGTGGCGGTGGTCTTCGTGGCGGTGGTCTTCGTGGCCGGGGCCCGCTTGGCCGCACGCTTCCTCCGGCCCGCCAGCTTCCGCGGCCGGGCGGCCACCTCGCGGCCGGCCTCCGCTGCCCGCTGGGCCTGCTCGTTGAGAGCCTTGACCACGTCGGACACCATCGCCCGCTGTCCCTTGATCACCCGCTCGGCGAAGTCGAAGACCTGATCCACCAGTCGCTCGACGTCCTGGGTGATGGGCGCCGCGAACCGGTCCGTCTCCTTGGTGATCCCGTTCGCCAACTGCCGGCTCGCCTCGACGATCTCGTCCTGCGCTCGCTCGACCAGGCGGTCGATCTGCTTCCGTGCGTCCCTTGCTTCGGCCATGTCGCTTCCTTCCGCTCCCGTGTCGCTCGACGGTCTCCCCCCTACTCTTCCCCATCGCCGCTCGCTTGACGAGGGTCGAAGGTCACAATTCGCACGACGAGCGTTCCCACGGGGACCGCCCTGGCGCCGGTGACCGCTACTCGGGCTCGTCGTCCGGTGGTGCGGTGGTGAGGAGCTCACGCCACTTGTCCTCGGGCACGTGGGCCGGCTTGGTGGACGTGAGGAAGTCCTCGAGGACCTTGAGGAACCGGTCGGCGTCCTGCCACGGCAGGAAGTGTCCGGCGCCCTCGAAGATCTCCAGCCGGGCACCCGGGATCGCCTCGGCGGCCTGGTAGGCGTGGGAGACCGGGATGATGTGGTCACGGTCGCCCCAGACGATGAGGGTCGGCACCGCCGCAGCCAGATAGAGCCGGTCGTGGGCGCTCACCCGCTGGCCGGCGACGTCGATCACCGAACGGACCGTCTGGACGAAGGCCATCTGGCCGTGGCGGTCGGTCAGGGTGGTGTAGCTGCGCCAGACCTCGGTCAAGGTGTCGCTCGGCTTCCAGCCGACCTTCCGGGCCAAGGTGCCCGGGAACTCGGCCGCCTCCCGGAGCCTCGGGTGGAGCAGCAGCTGGAGCACGTACTCCGCCCCGGGCAGCGTCACGGCCTTGAGCATGGGGCTGACCTCCTTGCCCAGGCCGCCGGACGCCACCAGCACCAGCCGCTCCGCCCATTCGGGGAACTGGTAGGCGAACTGCATGGCCACGCCGCCGCCCAACGAGTGGCCGATCAGGGTGACCCGCTCTCGACCCAGCACGGCCAAGAGGTCGCGGATGCCGCTGGCGTAGGCGCCGAGCGAGTAGTCGCCCCGGGGCTTGGCCGACTGGCCGTGGCCGAGCAGGTCCGGGGCGATGACCGTGTAGTGCTCGGCCAGCCGGGGCATGACCGACTTCCACGTGGTCGAACTGCCGGCGATCCCGTGGATGAGCACGATCGCCGGACCCTCGCCGGCCATCCGGTAGCTCACGTCGTGGCCGTGGATCGGGACCGTGCGTGGCCGAAACGGGCTGGGCATCTCGGCCTCGGTGGTCACGGGTACCAGTGTCCCGCCCGCCCGGCTCGGTCCACAGAGGCGAAAGTCCCATCGCCGGGCCGCCGTCAGACGACCAGCGGCTCCGACTCGGGCCGTCGGGCCCCGGGTCCTGCCGTAATCCGTCGCCTGCATCGTCCGGCAGGCGTACGGATCCTGACCCCAGGGAGGGAGCCCCCCGAGTGCCGGTTCAGGGCACGAGGTGCTCGACGAGCTCGGCGAACCGCAGTAGTTCCTGGTCGGTGACGAAACGGTCGAGGATGTGGCGGTGGGCCCGCGTCCCGAGCCGGGCGATGTCGGCGGGATGCTCGAGCAACGTGCCCAGGACATCGCCGAACGCGTCCAGGTCCGTGGGGTCGTCGAGGAGCAGTCCCGTCCCCGGCGCGACCTGGGCGGCGATCCCCCCGACCCGGGATGCCACCACCGCCGTGGACTTCCACATGGCCTCGGAGACGGTCAGGCCGAAGCCCTCGACCAGGCTCTTCTGGACGACCACGCTGGCGTGGCGTTGGAGCGCGTTGACCATGGCCGCGTTCTCGTCCACGTCGTCCATGGGGAGCGTGACCAGGCTGATCCATCGCCGTGCCCCGACCGGCAGTGCCCGCCAGCGGGCGGCGCACTCGGCGTAGACCTCTGCCCCTTCCGGATCGTCGGCGACCCCGGTCACCGCCGGGCCGACGAGTGCCAGGTGGGCGGGGGTCCTGCCCACCACCCGCGAGGCGAAGCCCTCCATGACGCCCGACATGTCCTTCAGCCGGTCCCACCGGGACACCTGGACCACCAGGGGGTCCCCGGGTGCCACCGGCGTCGGGCCGTCGGAGAGGATGGACGCCTCGTGCTCGACCCGACCTGGACGACCGTCGTGCCGGGTGAAGGCGACCGGCGGCCCGCTCCCGGCCGGCGGCATCAGCCCGATCGAACGGAGGACACGGGCGGCGTCGACGGCTGAAAGGTACTGGTTCTTGGGTGACAGGGGGTCGATGGAGGGGGGGATCACCCAGGTCCGGGAACGGTCCATCCACGGGGGGACGTAGGAAGGCAGCGTGAAGACGTACGCCGTGCACGCGGCGAGATGGGGCCGGAGGAAGGCCCATGCCTCGGCGGTCCACCGGTTGTCGTCCTCCCGACCGACATGGCACCGCCAGAGCACGCGGGCGCCGACGGCACCGAGCGCCGCGGCCATGCCCGCGGTCTGGGGATCGTGGAGGATGACCAAATCGCCGGGTCGGATCCGTCCGAGCATGCTGTGGGCGTTGGCGGACGTCACGGCGGCATAGTGAGCGGACTCGACGGCGCCCAGCTCGTCGGCGTCGCCGGACACCCCGTGGAGCCGGTTGTGGATCCGCTTGGTGATCGAGAAGAACTCGGCGTCACCCCCCATGACCAGCCAGTGGACGTCGATGCCGGCGTCGAGCGTGTAGCCGACCAGCACCTGGAGCATCTCCGCCACGCCGCCCCCGGCTGCTGCGGAATTGACGTTCCAGATCGCCCGTCCCCCCAGCCGCCGGCGCGTGCGATCGGCCGCCCGACGGAGGGTCCGGAAGCGGTCCGGGCCCACGATCGGCTCGAGCCGATCCAGCGGACGGACGGGTACCTCGACCTCTCGGACCGAGAGCCGCTCGGAGTCGTGGGAGCCGACGGTCAAGGCCCAGATCCTGGCACGGCGGCACACACGTCCCGGGTTGTCACTGTGCCCTGTCGGGATCGGGGCCGAGCCGCCTGGACCGCCAGGAACCGGGTCAGGTGGCGCCTGGTAGGTGTAGGTACTGCCCGAGCACGTTCTCCAGCAGCGAGAACGGAACCGGGACGACCTTCGAGCTGTTCGGGACCGAGATCGTCACCGGGGCGCCGTACTTGCGGAGGTCCACGGAGCCCGACACGCCGTAGGTGGCGGCCGAGCCCGTCCCCTGAGCGGACACGGTCGCCTGGACCAGATCGCCCGACGAGTTCGCCCACAGTCCGGCCGTGACGGTCGCACCCTCTGTGGCGTCGCCGACTGACGCCACGATCTGGCTGCCGGTGGCGCGTACGCCGGACACCCGGTGGGTGCCCAGCGACGTCACGATGGCGCCGTGACCGGCGGCGAAGGCCACCACGGCGTCGACGTCCCCGAGGGCGGACGAGATGTCCGACGAGATGCCGGGGATGGCCGCGGTCGCCCGGCCGGGAAGCGCCACCGAGATCCACGGCTTCCCCACGAGCGAGGCGAGGCTCGGGACGTCCAGGTACACCGTGCCGTTGGTCAGGACCGCCCTGACCGTTTCGGGAGTGCTCACGCCGCCGGGGAGCAGCGCCGCAAGGGCCCCCGGGAGCGTGGCCGTGAGGGACGCCGAACCGTCCGGAAGGTCGGCCCGGCCGCTTCCGGCGACCGTCACCGGCCCGGTGCCGAGACCGTCCACGGTCACCTGGAACTGGAAGCCCACCGTGGTCACCGGCGATGCCGCCGGTCGCACGTCGGCCCCGGACGGATGACCGGCCGAGGAGCCCGCCGCTCCGGCAGAGTTGCCGACCACCCCCAGGCCGAGGACCGCCACCAGCGCCCCGCACACCGCCCACGTCTTCGACGTCATCGAGTCCCCCGCATCGCCGGCCCGCCTCGGGCACAGGCGTGCCCGCAGGCAGCCTAGCGACGGCGGTGCCTGCGGGCCGGTCACCACCGGCCGATGGGACGTTTGCCCCTGTCTGCCTCCGCCGGACCGGGTGATACTGACGGGGTATGCCGGATGACTCCGCACGCCCCAGCCCGCCCGTGGCCGCGTCGGCGAAGCAGCAGATCGTGCGGGACCTGGGCGAGTCGTCTCTGGTGCTGCCGGTCCTGGTGAATCGCGGCCTGGAGGCGAACGATCGTGCCAAGTACGTCCTGGCGCTCCTCCAGGCCGCCCGAAGCCATGCCGATCACCCCGACCGACCCTTCTCGTCGCTGAGAGGCGAGCGCCTGGCCGCCGGCGTTGCCGACGCGCGGCTCGACGACCTGGTCGCCGAGGCCAGGACGGCCAGCGGGGACGCCTACCTACTGCCGGGGGCGGGGGCCCTGCACGGCGACCTCATCGCGGCCGTCGCCGAGATGCTCGTACCTCTGGAGGCCGCCGACGCCGGCGGGCGGGAGCTCGCCCTCCGCCTGCAGACGCTCGTCGACCAGGCGCCGGACCTGGGCTCGGACTGCGTGCCCGGCGCGTACATCGAACGCATGGCGTCGGCGGAGCGCGGGTCGGGGGACTCGCTCCATCTGGTCATCATGGATGCCCATCGCGCCCTCAACCGCCTGCAGGCCGAGGTGGCGACCGAGGTGCTGGACGGTGCGTCCGTCTATCGGCTGGATGACGACGACCGTCCGTTGGTGTCCGCCTTCATGGCCGGGGTGCAGTCGACCGAGCGCCTCAAGTTCGATCACCCGGGCCTGGGCACCACCGCCACCCGGTCGGGAGCTCGCCTGCTCATCCAGAACGACATCGGCATGACCGAGGCGCACGTGCTGGTGGTCACCGTCGAGGACGGTACCGCGACGGTGACGTACACCGACGTCCACCGGCAGCGCCTTGCCTTCTTCCAGTCGATGCTCGACGGCTACCCCGTCCAGTGGTCGGGTGCCCAGGAGCGCCGGGGGGCGGGGACGCTGGGCGGCCACCACCTGGTCACCGGGCGCTACGAGGCGCCGGACCGGACGTCACTCGAGGCGTACCTGCGCCATCTGGGGTCGAGGCTGGTCTTTCTCATCGACTGGAACCGTGCCCGGCGGCGGCTGAACTCCCTGGTGAAGAACGGCGAGGCCATCGCCCTCCTGCGCTGGGCGGCCGACGAGGGGTACGGCCACGTGGCGTTCCTCCAGATGGGAGGCGAGCGACTGGTCAACGACGCCGTCGAGCTGACCGACCGGGTGCCCGCACACTACGGGGAGCAGCTGCGTGACGTCCTCGGCGCCGAGGCGACGATGGGCATCCTCCAGTTCGCCATCCGCTCGGCGTCCGAGGGGATGCTCGCCGGCAAGTCCGAGCTCCTCATCCGGGACGAGCTCCGGGTCGAGCTGCTGAAGCACGTCCAGGCGGCCCACCGCCAGCTGCTGGACTCGGCCGCCGAGCACGGGAGCCTGGTGGTGGAGGCGGCGCAAGGGCTCCGGGCCGCCCTCGTCCACCTCGGCCTTCCCGACGGTGGCCCGTTCCTCGAACGGTCGGCCCGTCGGGCCGCCGCCTGGGAACACCGCGCCGACGAGATCCTCGTGGAGGTCCGGCTCGCTGCGCACCGGATCGAGGGCGCCGACGCCATGGTGTCCACCGTGTCGAGCCTCGACGATGCCATCGACGCCTTCGAGGAGGCGCTCTTCCTCCTCACGCTGCTCCCGGCGGACGCCACCGCGGTGGTCCGGCCCATCCTCGACCCGCTGGCGGGCATCGCCGTGTCCGCTGCCCGTGAGCACCTGAAGGCGATCGAGATCGCCCGCGAGCTGGTCGTGGCGTCAGGCGAGGACGAGCTGGAGGACTTCCTGGTGGCGGTCGACCGGGTGGCCACCCTCGAACACGACGCCGACCGCGCCGAGCGCGCCGCCCGCGCCCAGCTCGTCACCGAGTGCCCCGAGTTCCGCAGCCTGCACGTGGCCGATCTGATCTCGCGGGCCGTCGAGGAGGCCACCGACGCGCTGGCTCGTGCCGCCTCGTTGCTGCGTGACCACGTCCTCAGCCCCCTGGCCGCGAGGTGACCGTGACCGACACGACCGGCAGTCTGTCGCTCACCGTCATCGGGGCGACCAGCGCCCGGGAGGTCAGCACCGAAGCGGTGGGCGGGAAGGCCTTCAACCTCATGCTGATGAGCGAAGCCGGGTTGTCGGTGCCGCGTGCCTTCGTGCTCGGGACGGCGGCGTGCCGGCAGTTCCACCGGTCGGGCGACCGGCTCGACGAGGACATGGTGGCGCTGGTGATCGCCGGGATCCGGGAGATCGAGGGCTCGACTGGCCTGCGCTTCGGGGCGGGCCGCCGGCCGTTGCTGGTGTCCGTGCGGTCCGGGGCGGCCGTCTCGATGCCGGGCATGCTCGAGACCATCCTCAACGTGGGGCTCAGCGACGCCACCCTGCCCGGTCTGCTCCGGGCCACCGGCGACCCGGTGTTCGTCTGGGACTCGTACCGCCGGCTCGTGCAGCAGTACGCAGAGGTGGTCGAGGGGTGCGTGGCGGCCCCGTTCGCCGAGGTGCTCGAACGGGCGCTGGAGCGGAACGAGGTGCCCACGGCGGCCGAGCTGGACGTCGCCGCCCTGCGCGGTGTGGTGCGCGAGTACCAGGACGTGTACCGCTCCCTGGTGGGGGCACCGTTCCCCCAGGAGCCGACGGCGCAGCTGCTCGGAGCGGTCGGCGCCGTGTTCCGGTCGTGGAACGGAGACCGGGCCCGGAAGTACCGCACCCTCCAGGGCCTCACCGATCTGATCGGGACGGCCGTCACGGTCCAGGCCATGGTGTTCGGGAACAGGGGGGTGACCTCGGGCTCGGGCGTGGGCTTCACCCGCGATCCGGCCACGGGGGAGAACCGGTTGTACGTCGATTTCATGCTGGACGCCCAGGGCGAGGACGTCGTCGCCGGGCGCCGGGCCGTGCCCGAGGCCGACGCCTCGATCGGCGCTCTGCCGGGCCTCGCCCACCAGCTGCAGTCGGTCCGCCGGAGGCTCGAGAGCCTGTTCCGTGACGCCCAGGACTTCGAGTTCACGGTCGAGGAGGGCACGCTCTGGATGCTGCAGACACGGACGGCCAAGCGGACCGCGTGGGCCGCGCTGCAGATCGCGTGCGATCTCGTGGACGAGGGTCTCATCGACCTGGCCACCGCGCTGGAACGGCTGGAGCCGCTCGACCTCGACGCCATCAGCCGGGTCCGGCTGGCCGACGAGGATGCCTCCGACATCATCGGATGGGGTCTGCCCGCCAGTGACGGGGTCGCCAGCGGGAGACTCGCGCTCGGGATCGGATCCGCCGAGCGCATCCGGACGTCGGGCGACCCGGTCGTGCTGGTGCGCGACGAGGCGGTGACCGATGACATCGCCGGTCTGGCCGTCTGCGGGGCGGTCGTCACGGCCACGGGCGCCCGCACCTCCCATGCCGCGGTCGTGGCACGACAGTTGGGGCTGGCCTGCGTCGTCGGGTGCCGCGAGCTGTCCTTCGACATCGCCCACGGGAGGATCCGGATCGGTCAGGCCGACCTGGCCGAGGGGGAGTGGATCACGGTCGACGGCGCCACCGGTCTCCTCTATCGGGGGGCGCCCGAGGTGCGCGTCGAACGCCCGGATGCCCTGATCGCCCAGGTGCGGGAGTGGCAGTCCCGGTCCGGCCCCTGACCTGCCCGGGGAGCTCCGGATCCTCATGGGTGACACCGGACAGTTCCTTGTCGACAGGGTCGCGAGGGGCCGACCCGGCCCAGTTCCACCCTCCCAGGCT
Organism: Acidimicrobiales bacterium; assembly: GCA_052143895.1. Taxonomy (GTDB): domain Bacteria; phylum Actinomycetota; class Acidimicrobiia; order Acidimicrobiales; family RAAP-2; genus Bog-756. The sequence continues at coordinate 17,941 of JBKQRT010000120.1, forward strand.
AGTGAGCGCTCGGGCGACGCCCGGGCTCTGGCCCGAGGTCCTCGAGGAGGGCCGTCGGGCTCAGTTCGCCGACATCGGTGAACCCGGTGAGCGCCATCGCCACCTCCATCTCGCGCCGGATGATCTGGAGGATGTGGGCGACGCCGGCCTCGCCGCGGGCAGCCACCGCATAGGCCCAGGGTCGGCCGAGGAGGCACGCCCGCGCACCGAGCGCCAAGGCCTTCACGACGTCAAGTCCGCTGCGGATCCCGCCGTCCACCAGCACGTCGATCTCGTCCCCCACGGCCTCGACGACCGAGGGCAGCACCGACACGGTGGACGGCACGGCGTCGAGCTGGCGGCCGCCGTGGTTGGAGACCACCACGCCATCCACCCCCTCGGCCACGGCCCGACGGGCGTCCTCCGGGTCGAGGACCCCCTTGAGCACCAGCGTGCCCGTCCAGTGCTCCCGCACCCAGGCCAGGTCGTCCCAGGTGACGCTCGGGTCGAACTGGCCGTCGACCCACTCCTTGAAGGCGTCGGGGGTGGTCGCCCCCGGTACCGCTTGCTCGAGGTTGCCGAAGGTGAGCGGCTTCCCATCGACGGCGACGTCCCGGACCCAGACCGGGTGGCGGGCGAAATCGAGCGCGCGCTGCAGCTGCCGCACCGGGGGGAGCCGCCCGTCGAGCCCGTTGCGGACGTCGCGGTACCGGGCGCCGACGACCGGGAGGTCGACGGTGAGCACGAGCACGGTGCAGCCCACCTCCCGGGCCCGGTGCATGAGGCCCACGGCGTAGGAGCGGTCGCGCATCACGTAGAGCTGGAACCAGATCGGCCGCGGGCAGGCGGCGGCCACCTCGGGGAGCCCGCAGATGGACACGGTCGACTCGCAGAACGGGATGCCCGCCGCCGCCGCCCGGGAAGCCTGGACCTCCGCCCGACGGGCGAACATCCCGGCCAGCCCGACCGGGGCCAGGATGACCGGGAGGGCGAGCTCCTCGCCGAGGACGGTGGTGCCGAGCGTGCATGACGACACGTCCCGGAGAACCCGCTGCCGCAACCGCAGCCGACCGAGGTCCGCCATGTTGGCGGCCATGGTCACCTCCTCGTAGGCACCTCCGTCGACATAGTCGAAGAGCTGGCGGGGGAGCCGACGCCGGGCGAGCTCTCGGTAGTCCCGGAGGGACGCGGGGGCCAGGCCGAGGGAGCGGTCGTGGCCGTGAGGGGTCACCACGGTGGACCAGCCTCCCACACGCAGGGATCGTTACGCCGGGGTGGGTCCGATGGGCGGGCGGGCCCTGGACTGGGTATGACCACGGCATGGTCACGACGGTCCGCTGCACTCGCCCGCGCAGGGCGGCCGACGACGGGGGGCTCTGCTCGTGGAGCCGACCGGCGGGGACGCGGCGGGGACGCTGCTCTCGGACGTGGACGCGCCGGTCGACGTCCTCATCCTGCCTGCCGATGCGCAGAGCCGGATGGACGAGAGCGAGGATTCGCTGCGTATGCCCGGTCGCTCCTTCGACAGGCGCACGACCTTCATCATCGGCCTGACCGGCCCCCACCCGCTGCCCTCAGCCGGCTTCGTCGCCATGCTCGGCCTGATCCGCACGGTGGGCTCGACGATCGCCGGGGTGGTGGTGCACCTGGTCGTCCTCACCAAGGGTGCCCGTCGCCATCGCCCTCGCCGCGTTCTACATCGTCTACCGGATCCTCGAGGACTACTTCGTCAAACCGCGGGTGATGAAGCACACGGTGAAGGTCATGCCCGGGCCGACCATCATCGCCACGCCCATCGGGGGTTCACCGTTGGGCCTGGTCGGGGCCCTGGTCACGATCCCGGTGGCGACGACAATTCGCCTCCTGCTCGAGGAAGGCGCCTTTCCGAAGCAGAACCGGGGGTAGTCGGGTGCCAGCAGGTGACGGCCACCGTCGCCGGCCCGTGATGGACGGTCAGTGGAAGTGCTCGGTCCAGGTCGAGCCGTCCCAATACCGCTGCCGGCCCGACGGATCGCCCGGGGCCGGGTACCAGCCGGCCGCCGGTTGCCCGGTCGGTGCCGCCGGTGTCACCGGCACCTCGGGTTTGGGGGTGACCGACCCTCCCTGGATGAAGTCCCCGAACGTCGGGAGCGGTGCCGGGGCGGCGGTCGGCTCGCTCGCCGCCATCGGGGCCGGCGTGGGGCCGGTGGGCGGCGGACCACCCGACACGGGCCGCGACCCGTACGCGCCGGGCCGACCGTGGCCCCCGACGCCCACCAGCTGCGTCCGCAGCATCTTGACTTCGCGAGTGACCGGCCACTCGGCGAAGGCGAAAATCAGCATGAGGACGGTACCGACGATCGGGACGAAGGCGATCAACACCCACCACCCCGAGTAGCCCGCTTTGGTGACGACCTTGACCGCGGCGATGATCCCCAGCACGGCGAAGGCGAGATAGATGAACAGCAGCAGCACGCCGAAGCCGGCGAACAGTCCCGTGGTCGTACTGTCGCAGTACGTCTGTCCAGCCGAGTTGGTCACACAGTTCAATGCCTCGTGCACGGTGCCGGTGACGGTCAGGACTTGGCTCATCCACGTCTCCCATCCTGTCGCCCTCTCCCCCATCTGGGGTGGCGGTCCCGATGTCTGCCCTGAACCGATGTCTGCCTCGAATTGGTCTAGTACAGGGGCGGGCGCGAGGGCCGGATCTTCGACGGGGCGGGACTGCGGCGGGCCCGTCCGCGGGCATCGCGGTCAGTGGCGCCCGAAGTAGTCCACCAGCACGTCGGCCACCTGACGGGCGTGGGTGACGAAGCCGAGGTGGCTGGCTCCGGCGATCTCCGCGTACTCGGTGCCGGGGATCGTCCGGGACGCCTCCCGGGCCCTGGCCGGCGGCGAGTCGATGTCGTACTCGAATGCCACCACCAGGCACGGGACGCTGATCGTCGGCCACGCCGTGGTGCGCGCCGGATCGGTGGACCAGGCCAAGGCGGCCTCGAACTGACCGAGCCGTCCGGGGTTGGGCCAGACGTCGAGGTCACCGATGAGGGTCAGCCAGCTGTCGACCACCTCGTCCTCCTGGAGGTCGTGGTAGGGCAGGTACCTGACGGTCTCCAGCGCGTAGTAGAGCCGCGGCAGCTCGACGCCTGACGCGGCGAGATCCCGTTCGAGCGTGGTGATCGCCTTCTCCCAGGAGGTGGGGCGGTTGGCACTCCCCATGAGAGCGGCGGCCCGCACCCGTTCGGGGTGCTCGATCACGAGCGTCTCGGCGATCCAGCCACCGAGCGAGTGTCCGGCGATGCGGACCGGCTCGCCATGGCCGAGGTGGTCGAGCAGGCCGAGTGCGTCGTCGGCCATCTGGGCCACCGAGTACGGGGCGGGTGGCTGGGAGCTCGGCGGGACACCACGGTTGTCGAACAGGATGACCTGGTAGCCACTGTCCGCCAGGGCGGGCGCCAGACCGACCGTGAAGGCGACCGCCGGCTGGCCGCAGCCGGCGATCAGCAGGAGCGGTTCGCCGTCGCCGACCACGTCGTAGGCCAGCGTCACGTCGTCGAGCTCGACCTCGGGCACAGGGCCTCCTCAGGTGGTGGTGGGGCGCCCGGGCTCGACCAGGGCGCCGGACGATCAGCCTGCCCGTGGCCGGCGGTCCGGGCGCGGATGCCCACACCCCGAGGCAGGCCCGCCGTGTGCCGCCGGGAGCGTCGATCTGTGAAGATCGGGCGATGACGCCAGGACTGCGGGGAGCCGATGTGGTGGTGGTCGGCGGTGGCCTGGTGGGGAGCTCGGTGGCCTACGAGCTGGTGACGGCCGGCGCGGCCACGGTGCTGGTCGACCGGCACGATCCCGGTCGGGCCACCGACGCCGGGGCCGGGATCCTCTCCCCCGAGACCAGTCAGGACCCCGACCCGGACCTGTTCGCCTTCGGAATGGCCGCGGCGGACCACTACCTGGAGCTCGTGCGGCGCCTGGCCGAGGACGGCGCCACCGGCTCGGGGTTCGCGGTGACCGGCTCCCTGCTCGTCGCCGAGCGTCCCGGCGACGACGCCGTCATGGAGGCGGCCGCCGCCCTCATCCGGGCGCGCCGTCCTGCGTCGGTGGAGGAGATCGCGCCGTCCGACGCGGCACGGTGGTTCCCCCCGCTCGGGACGGTCCGCCGCGCGCTCCACAACCAGGCCGCACGCCGGGTCGACGGCCGCACCTTCAACGGCGCCCTCCGCCGTGCGGCTGTCCACCGCGGCCTCCGGGTGGTGGACACCGGGGTCACCAGGCTCGAGCTCGACCGTGCCACCCGCGCGGTGACCGGGGTCCGCACCGCGGATGGGTCCGTAGCGGCCGGCGCGGTGGTCGTCTGTGGGGGAGCGTGGTCGGCGGAGCTGGCTCACTCGCTGGCGGTGCACCTGCCGGTGCAGCCGCTCAAGGGGCAGATCGTCCATCTCCGCCTTCCCACCGCCGACAGTCGGCATTGGAGCATCGTGCAGCCAGTGCTCGGGTTCTACCTGGTGCCGTGGCCGGAGGGACGGGTCGCCTGCGGGGGCACGATGGAGGCGCACGCGGGCTTCGACCACCGGCCGACCGCGGACGGAATCCATCAACTGTTGCGCGAGTGCCTGCGCACGGCGCCGGGCCTGGCCGACGCCACCGTGGTCGACGTCCGGGTCGGGTCGCGGCCGGTGACACCGGACGGACGTCCAGTCCTCGGCGAGGTGGCGGGCTGGTCCAATCTGTTCGTGGCCACCGGCCACGGGACCGAGGGACTGTTGCTCGGTCCGCTGAGCGGGCGCCTGGTCGCCCATCGGGTGCTCGGCATCGTGCCGGCCGCCCACGATACGGGGCGACCGGGCACGACGGACCGCCTGCTCGGAAGGTTCGGGATGGCCCGCTTCACGGGGTGAGCGATCTGCAACCCACGGGTGCAATCCGCCGCCCGGTCCGCGGTCAACCGCGACGGCGGACCGGGACGCTGGCGTAACCGGCCACGTTGGACATCTGCACGCGGGTGCAGGCGGCCTCGTCGACCTCGAACGACGGCCAGCGCGTGGTCAGCTTCTCGAGGGCGATGCGGCTCTCCATCCGGGCCAGGGCGGCGCCGAGGCAGCTGTGCACCCCGTACCCGAACCCGAGGGCGAGTGACGGCGGTCGGTCGATGTCGAACACGTCCGGGTCCTCGTAGAAGCGCTCGTCGCGGGACGCCGACCCGGTGACCAGGATGGTCGGAACGCCGGCGGGGACGGTGACGCCGCCGAACACGGACTGCCGGACCGAGAACCGACCCTGGTACTGCGACGGCGGCAGGTACCGCAGCACCTCTTCCACGGCGTTCGGGATCCTGTCCGGTTCATCGACCACCGCGCGGTACTGGTCGGGCGAGCGGTGGAACAGCACGGTGGCGTTGCCGATGAGCTTGGTGACCGTCTCGGCCCCCGCGCCGCCGAGCAGGGCGGCGAAGCCGGCGATCTCCTCGTCGTCGAGCCGGGTCATCTCGCCGTCCCCCCGGTCGACCTCGACCACGGTGAGCTGGGTGATCATGTCGTCCGCCGGGCACCGGCGCTTCTCGCGGGCGAGCTCGAGCCAGTACAGCCAGCTCTCGGTGGAGGCGCGGACGCCCTCCGGGGTGGGATCCATCTGACCGGGCTCGCGGTGCAGGCTGGCGTCCAGCCAGTGGCGGATCTGCTGGCGCGCCCCTTCGGGGACGCCCAGCATGCGGGAGATGATCTCGACGGGGAACAGCGCGCTGAAGTCGGCGACGGCGTCGAAGCCGTCGGCGTGGTCGAACGGTGCGAGGTACGACACGATCACGTCCCGGACCATCGGCTCGAGCGAAGCGACGGCGCGGGGCGTGAACACCCGGCTGACCAGTGCCCGCAGGCGGTTGTGATCGGGCGGGTCCATCATGATGATGGACCGGTACATCTTGATGATCTCCGGATCGGTGTTGAGGGTCGACAGGTCGACCCCGTGGCTGCTGGAGAAGGTCTGCCAGCCCTTGTGGGCGGCGCAGACGTCCGCGTAGCGGAAGAGCGCCCAGAATCCGTACCGCTCGTTGCGGTATACGGGGGCCTCGTCGCGCATCCTCCGGTAGAGGTCGTACGGGTCGTTGAAGTAGTCGTCGGAGAACGGGTCGAATTCGACCGGCGCCCCCCGCTGGGTGCCCATGGACATCCTCACCTCCCGTACCGGTACGGGTGCCGGAGCGATCCGATCCCGTTGTGTCCGATGGTACCCAGCCGAGGTTCTGTCGGGTCGGCCTGGGTCCGGTCGGCCCGGTCCTAGTCGGCGCTCGGGGGCCAGGGCAGTGACCGGAAGCGCAGCCGGGCGCTGAGGGTGCGCGACGACGGGTGCCGGGCGCGGGCCCGTCGGAGCAGTTCCTCGGTCTTGCGGTCGACGTCGCGTTCGATGCTGGTGGCCAGCTGCATGACGCACGCCGAGCCGGCCGGGTGCCGGATCAGCTCGTCCAGCTGGTGCTGCTGGCGGTCGCGCTCGACGATCAGCTGCTCGTCGGTGGACAGCAGGTACATCTCGACGCCGTTCACCGTCGTGCGGGACGGTGCGCTCGGTCGCGTGTCTGACTGACGCTCGGATCGGGAGTCCATGGGTGCACCATCGGCCGGGGGCGTCCCGGCCTTGAACCCGGCCGGCCGTCAGGCCCACGAACGGTTCAGTGGGGGGCGAATGCTGCCGATAGAGAGTCCGATGGTCAATTGCCGAGGTGGTGCTACCAGCCGGCTCACTCTGCGAGTGGGCCGGACCCACGCGGGCCGGGCACGCCCCGGGCCGGCGACCGGTGACGGGAGCCTTTCGCAGAGGACGGAGCGGTCGTGCGTCTGATCTCGTTCAGGGTCGAGCGGTTCAGGAACATCCTCGATTCGGGCACCATCGAGGTCGACAGTGGCATCACGTGCCTGGTCGGCAAGAACGAGTCCGGCAAGACCAACATCCTCCACGCCCTCCACGCGCTCAACCCGGCGCTCACCGACCGGCTGTTCGACGAGCAGCAGTACCCTCGCTGGCTGCAGAAGGAGCACCAGCGCACCGCCGAATTCGAGACCGCCCGGCCCATCTCGGCCACTTTTGAGCTCACGGACGATGAAGCCGACGCCGTGAGCGCCCGGTTCGGCGCCGGCGTGCTGATGTCCAACCGGTGGACGTTGAGCGTGGCGTACGACAACAGCAGGGCGTTCACCGTGGAGGTCGACGAGGCGGCGGCGTGCCGGGCGTTCGAGGAACTGTACGGACTGGACGTGGGGGCGCTCAAGCTCGGCGACCTGCGGGACCAGGTGGAGAAGGAGGCCGGCTCCACCGCCTTCCGGGCCGACAGCACCGAGAAGCTGACCCCAGCGGCGATCGAGGCACGGGCGACACAGGCGGCACTGGACGCGCTCTACCCGGCGACGGTCGCCGACGCGGTCTGCGAGCAGGTCGCCGCGCTGGTGCCGCGTTTCTTCCACTTCGACGAGTACAGCGAGCTGCTGGGCCGCACCGACATCGGCCCACTCATCAAGGCCCTCCGGACCGACTCGGAGTCGGTGCTGGACGATGCGCAGCGGACCGCGCTGGCACTCCTCAAGCTCGGGTTCGCCACCGACGAGCTCGTGAACCCCGACTACGAGAAGCGCAGCGGCGAGATGGAGGCGGTGGCCGCCGACCTCACCCGGCAGGTCCGGCGCTACTGGCACCAGAACGATCACCTTCGGCTCAAGATCGACATCGAACCCACGGCCGAGGTGCGGGACGACGGCACCAACGTCCAGCTCATCCAGCTCCGGGTGGAGGACGACCGGCACTACTTCACCAACAACCTGGACGTGCGGTCGTCGGGGTTCCGGTGGTTCATCTCCTTCCTCGCCGCCTTCAAGGAGTTCTACTCGGACACCTCGGTCATCGTCCTGCTCGACGAGCCCGCCCTGGCACTCCATGCCCGTGCCCAACAGGACTTCCTCGACTTCATCGCTGACACCCTGGCCGCCCATCACCAGGTCGTGTACACCACCCACTCGCCCTTCATGGTCGACCCCAACCACCTCGAGCGGGTCCGGGTGGTCGAGGACCTCGGACCCGACGAGGGCACAAAGGTGAGCTCCCAGTTCACCTCCCGCGACCCCGACACGCTGTCGCCGTTGCAGGGGGCCCTGGGTTACGACATCGCCACCCATATCTTCGTCGGTTCGGACAACCTGGTCGTGGAAGACCTGACCGACTACACCTACCTGACCGTGATCTCCGAGGTGCTGCGGGGGCTGGACCGGGCCCACCTCGACGAGCGGTGGCGGGTGCTGCCGGCCGGGGGAGCCGGGACCATGCCGGCGGCGATCTCGCTGCTCGGCCTGCAGCTCGACGTCACCGTCGTGGTCAACGGGTCCAGCCGCTCGTCGGAGCGGCTCAACCTGGTCCAGGACCACGGCGTGCTGGAGGCCAGGCGCATCATCATGCTCGGGCCGCTCGCCGGCATGCAGACGGCCGACGTCGAGGACCTGTTCGACCCGGAGGACTACCTCGTCATCTACAACGCCACCACGGGTTCGTCCTTGACCGTCAGCCAGCTCGAGGAGGAGAACGATGAACGGATCCTCGACCGCATCCGACGGGTGGCCGGCGAGTTCAACCGGAGTGACGCGTCCAACTGGTTCCTGCGCAACCGCAAGGCGGCCAGCTACGTCCTGCGCCCGGTCACGCTCAACCGGTTCGAAGCGCTCTTCCGGTCGATCAACGAGACGCTCTCGTAGGGCGTCGGAGCAACACACCCGGTGCCACCCGCGCCGGTGGGGGGAACCGGGGAGTGGATCGGGGTCATGCCGACGGGGTCGACGGCGAGGACCTGACCTGGGCGTCGAGCTCCTGGAGGTCGAAGTAGTCGCGCCACCGCGTGACCAGTCCGTCGGCGTCGACGTCCACCACGGTGCACCCGTGGATGGACACCGGGATCGTGCCGCCGAGTGTCCCGCGCCCGATCCATTCGAACGCACCGCCGGATCCGTCGCCGTGGACCCACAGGATCTCCTGGCGCCAGTCCGGGAACGACGTCGCGGTCATCGCCTCGATGGCGGCGAGGTCCGTGGTCGGCGGGTTCACCGGATCGCTGAACAGCGCCCCCGGCGCGAAGAAGGACGGGAAGTCCCCCTCGGGCCCGAGCGCCACCTCGAGCCGCTCTGCCCACGACGACCAGTCCACGACGTCACCGTACCGTGCGGGCTCCGCCCCGGCTCCCGCCGGGGCCCTCCCGCCCGGGTCACCCTCGCGGGTCGGGGCGCCCCGCAGTAGTCTGCGCCGGGGGATGAGGTGGCGGGTCGGCGACCCAGGAGGTCGGATCGGGTGACAGATCGGGACGGCGACGGATCGGGCACGGGCGGCTCCTACGTGGTGGTGTCGGCCGACGCCCACGCGGCGCCGGACACCCTGGAGGAGTTCCTCTCCTACGTCGATCCCGCGCACCGCGAGGCGGTGGCCGCCTTCGGCGACCTCTCGTCGGTGGCCATCCCCATGTTCGGAGGCATCGATCCGGGGGAGATCGACGAACCGGACGCGGTCCGGGCCGTGGCCAGCCGCCGGCTGGCCGGCATGGGGGTCGACACCGCGGCGGCGGCCGAGTGGCTGGCCAACTACGGCACCGACTGGGTGTTCCCCTCCGATGCGGACGGCCGAAGGCTCGCCTACCTCGAGGAGCAGGGGATCCACGCCGAGGTGGTGTTCCCCGGTCCGGTCCTGGCCGGTGGGCTGTCGCCGGCGATGTACCTGGGGGGACACACGGCGAGCGGGCTCGAGCCGGTGTGGCCCGCCCTCCACGCCTACAACCGGTGGTTGGCCGAGTTCTGCGCTGCCGCGCCCGGTCGCCGGACCGGCTGCATCCCGATCGATCTCCACGACATGGACCGTGCCGTCCAGGAGATCGGGTGGGCGCGGGACGCCGGGCTCTCCGGAGGGATCATGCTCCCCGCCATGTCGGTGAGATCGGGTCTGCCCGGCTACGCCGACGACTACTACGAGCCGCTGTGGAGCGCGTGCGAGGACCACGGTGTGGTGGTCAACCTGCACACCGGCGCCTCCGGCACCGCCACCGACGCCAAGTACCTCTACGACGACCGCCACGGAGGCTTCCTCGGGCTGTACGAGGTGTTCGTGTTCACCCGCCGCCCACTCTGGTTCCTGGTCTTCGGCGGGGTGTTCGACCGGCATCCGGACCTCAAGGTGGTGGTCACGGAGAACGGCGTCCAGTGGCTGCCCTCCCTTGTCCGGGACATGGAGTCCTTCTTCGACACCCATGGTGGCGCACCCGTGCGCTCCTACCTCTCGCACCGCCCGGCCGAGTACTTCGACCGGCACGTGTTCCTCGGGGGTTCGCTCATGAAGCGCCAGGAGGCCGAGATGCGGGACGAGATCGGTGTCGACCGCCTCATGTGGGGCGCCGACTACCCCCATCTCGAAGGGGCGGCCCCGGTCCACCGGCTGGTGCTGCGCCAGGTGTTCGGGGGGATGCCCGAGGCTGACCTGCGCAAGATGTTGGGGATGAACGCCGTCGGGGTCTTCGGTTTCGACGGTGCCCAGCTGCAGGCGGCCGCCGACCGGGTCGGTCCCACGGTGGAGGACCTGTCGACCACGGTGTCCCTGGACGAGATCCCGAAGACCTTCAGCTGGAGCTTGGGCCGGCCGGTCCCCCTCCTGTCGGATCACCAGGCCGTGCCGTAGCGGTCCCGGTGGACCCGCCGGCGGAGCGGCAGGCGCCGCGGGGGTCCGAGTGGTCGGCGGGGCCAGCCGATGGGGACGACCGCCATGGGTCGGACCGACGGCGGGAGATGGAGCACGGCCCGGAGCTCGTCGGCGAACATCGTGGCGAGCGTCGTCATGGCCGACCCCAGCCCGAGAGCGGTGGCCGCCAGGAGCAGGTTCTGGGTGGCCGGATAGACCGACGAGGGGAGGGTCGATCCGAGCCCGATGTCGCTGTCCCCGCACACCACGACGATGACCGGGGCGGCCATGATCCCGCCTTCGGCGCCCCGGTCGACGTCCCGGAGGAGGGGCGCGGGCAGGCGACCCTCGGATTGCCGGCGACCGCCCTCGCGCCAGGCCCGGCGTGTCAGCTCCCCGACGGCCACCCGGAGCTCGGCGTCCCGCACCACCACGAAGACCCACGGCTGGAGGTTCTCGGCGCTCGGGGCATGGGTGGCGGCAACGAGGCAGCGTTCGATCAGCTCGTCGTCCACCGCACGGTCGCTGAACTCCCGACAGGCCCGTTGCCCCAGGACGACGTCGAAGAACGGCCTCCCGCCGGCGTCGTCCCCGTCAGCCATCTCGCTCCGCACCCGTCATCGAGGTCTCCGAACCGTCCGCACCGGGACGCCACGTCGAAGCTAGCCCGGTCGAGCGCGTCCGGGCGCGCCGGTCGGTCGTTCACTAGAGTCGCGCTGGTCGGACTGACGCGGGCTCGGACGCGGCCCACGGGTGCCGACCACGGGCTCCGCCTGCCCCTGATCCTGGGAGCGCCGCATGGTCTTCGATGTCTGGGTGAACTCCATCTCCGCGAAGGCCGCCGAGCGGTTCCTGGCCCGGACCGGGTTCGGCGAGATCGAAGGGTTCTTCGGCAGCGGGATCCGGGGTGGCATGAGCGATCTCGACCTACTAGACGAGATGGACCGGCTCGGTGTCGACCGAGCCGCCCTGACGGGGACCCTGTCGTCGGTCGAGGAGGTGACGGTGGCGTTCGTAGCCGAACACCGGGACCGCCTGTTGCTGGCGGCCGTCGTGGACCACCCGGAACGGCCACGGCAGCAGAGCACCCAGGTCCGGGCCCGGGTGGCCGACGGGACCCTCGACCTCGTCCGGGTGTCGCCACTGGTGCGCCAGTACCCGCTCAACCACCCCCTCTACTATCCCGTGTACGCCACCTGCGAGGAGCTCGGGGTGCCCGTCTCGATCAACATCGGCATCCCGGGCCCGCAGGTCCGGTCCCGCTGCCAGGATCCCGTGCTGCTCGAGGACGTCCTCATCGACTTCCCCGATCTGGTGGTGATCGGGGCCCACATGGGCCATCCCTACGAGGAGCTCCTCATCGAGTACCTGTTGAAGTGGCCGAACCTGTACCTCTCGAACTCGGCGTACTCGGCGAAGTACCTCCACCCGGCGCTGGTGGCGTTCATGGGGTCGCGTCGGGGTCGGGGACGCGTCCTGTTCGCATCCGACCATCCCTTCTTCCCCATGGAGCGCGCGCTGGATGCCGCCCGCTCCCTGCCGTTGAGCGAGGAGGCCATGCACGACTTCCTCGGTGGTGCGGCGGCGAGGATCTTCGAACGGTCGTCTCGTGCCTGACGAGCGCCGGTAGCGAACGGACAGGAGGAGCCGTGCAAGAACACCGATTCGACTTCGTCGTCGAGGGAACGCCCGAGGAGGTGTGGGACGTGTACTGGCGAGGCATGCGGGTCGACGTCGAGACGGACGCAGTCAGCATCGAGATCCTCCACCCGGGCGACGAGCAGGGGAACGGGCTGGTGCGGCACTGTCACTTCCGGGTCCCGCGATACCTCCTTTCCGGCGGGCGGGCCCAGTCCTGGGAGTGGATCACCGAGGCGGTGCGCCCCGTGGCGTGGCGGTACGACGCCATCGGGAAGCCCCTCTGGTCCCGGGCGTCGGGGTGGACGCGGCTGGAGGACCTCGGCTCGGGATCGACGAGGGTCCACTTCACGGAGACCTACGATGCCTTCAATCCGGTCAGCCGCCGGCTCCTCGAGCGGCGGGTGCACGACTTCATCTCGCGGGGGAACGACGAATTGATCGAGGCCTCGCTGGTCCGATCGCTCCGGAAGCTCCATGAGCGGAAGGGGACGGTCACCTGACCCTTCCGGGCCGCAGGTGGCGCGGGTGCTCACAACCCGGGGAAGACCGCCCGTAGCTCCTCGAGCACCGCTCCGCCGATCCCTGGTGGTGTGTGGTCGAGATCGAGCCGGCCGTAGACGAGGCGGACGAACGCCTCGGCGGGAAGCTCGAGGTCCGGGACGGTGGTGCCGTCGGTCCGTATCAGCTCGAGCGAGTCGGTACCGAATTCGAGCGTGAACCGCCGCTCGGGATCGCTCGTCCGGACGTGCACGGTCTGCTCGGTCCCGGTGGGCTTGCCGGCGAACCGGGCGATCAACTCGAGATTGTCGACCACCGCCCGTGCCGCCCGGTCCGGAAGCCCGACGCCCGGCGTGAGGACCACCTCGATGTCCCAGGTGTGCAGGACGTGCTCGTTGAGCCGCAGCCCGACTAGTCCTGCGAAGTCGAGGTCCATCGGCCCCATGGGGAACCGGAGGCCGCGCCGCTGCTCGGCGTCGAGGGCGTCGAGGGCGGCGAGCAGCTCGGCGTCGGCCACCAGCGCGTCCGCAGCCTGCGCGTCCGGGACCTTGGCGTTCCACTCGTCCCAGACCGACTGGTTGACGTCGGCCGAGCGCTTCCGACCGCTCACGACGTCGTCCAGTCCGCGCCGGAGGATGACCGCACCCGATCCGAGGTGGGAGAGCACGTCGGCGACCGTCCAGCCGTCCGGATAGGCCGGCTGCCGCAGTTGATCGGGTTCGAGCCGGCCCACCAGCTGGCGTAGGTGCTCCACCGAGTCGTGCAGTGCGGGCAGTCCTTCGCTCATCCCCGTCCCTTCGAGTCCGTCGCGTGCGTGGGTTTCCGGACCCACCGAGTTGGCCAGATCCGGGAGCACCCTGTCAAACGGGCCCGACGGTGCACCGTGAGGCATGATCGGGGGGTGACGGAGCTCGCGCGGGGTGCCCGCCGGTCCGGGGACACCCACCAGGGGACCGGCGACGATCCCCGCCGGTGCCGGGAGGTGGCGGCGTGGCCGCGCTGACCAAGAGTGCCGGGGGACCGGACACGAAGGGAGCCAGACGGGGTTCGCGGTGGGCCACCCTGTCCGTGCTCTGCGTCACCCTGTTGCTGATCAGCCTGGACAACACCATCCTCAACGTGGCGCTGCCTTCGATCGTCCGCAGCCTCCACGCCACCTCGAGCCAGCTCCAGTGGATCGTCGATGCCTACGCCGTCCTCTTCGCCGGACTGCTACTCACCTTCGGGGCGGTGGGTGACCGGCTGGGCCGGAAGTGGGTGTTCATGGCCGGCCTGGTCGTCTTCGGCGGGGGTTCGGCGCTGGCGGCCTGGTCGGGCACACCCGACCGGCTCACGGCCGCCCGGGCCGTGATGGGCGTGGGGGCTGCCGCCCTCATGCCCTGCACCCTGTCGATCCTGACCAACGTCTTCACCTCGGAGCGCGACCGGGCCCGGGCCATCGGCTTCTGGTCCGGGACCGCCGGGATCGGAGTGGCCATCGGCCCCATCCTCGGCGGCTTCCTGCTCGTCCACTACTGGTGGGGCTCGGTGTTCCTCATCAACGTGCCCATCGCCGTGATCGGTCTGGTCGCCACCGCGTTGCTCGTCCCCAATTCGAAGAGCCCGTTGCCCAGGCGGGCCGATCCGGTCGGCGCCGTGCTGTCGATCGTGGGCTTCGCGCTGCTGCTGTGGGCGATCATTGAAGCGCCGAGCCGGACGTGGTCCTCACCGCTCATCGTCGGCGCCCTGGTCGCCTCGCTGGCGGTGATCGCCTCCTTCGTCGTCTGGGAGCGGCGCAGCGACCACCCGATGCTGCCCATGCAGTTCTTCGGCAACCGCCGGTACAGCGCCGCCATCGGTTCGCTGGCGCTGGTGCTCTTCGCTCTGCTCGGCATGTTCTTCCTCATCACCCAGTACCTGCAGTTCTGCCTCGGCTTCAGCCCGTTCCGGACCGGGTTGGCGATCGGGCCCATCGCCCTCGTCCTCCTGATCGCCGCCCCGCTGTCGGTCCTGCTGGTCCGCCGGTTCGGGACCAAGGCGGTGGTCACCGGCGGGCTGCTCCTGATCGCGGTCGGCCTCGGGCTCCTGTCGCGCACCACCGTCGCCAGCACCTACCGGGACTGCCTGCCGTTCTTCGCCCTCATCGGGGTGGGGGTCGGCCTGGCCCTGGCCCCGTCGACCGAGTCGGTCATGGGCTCGCTACCGAAGGAGGAGGCCGGAGTCGGCTCCGCCACCAGCGACACCTCCATGCAGATCGGCGGTGCCCTCGGCGTCGCGGTCCTCGGCACCGCCCTCAACCTGCGGTACCAGAGCTACATGACCCCCCTGCTCGCCCACGTCCCGGTGCCGGCCGGCATCCGCGAGCTCATCCTCGGCTCGCTGGGTGGGGCCCTGGCCGTGGCTGCGCGCGTCCCCGGTGCCCCCGGCGCGGCCCTGGCCGCCGCCGCCCGGCGGGGTTTCGTGTCGGGCATGGACCTCGCGCTCATCGTGGCCTCGGTGGTCGTCGGTCTGGCCGGTCTGGTCGTCCTCGTCGCCCTGCCCAGCCGCGCCCACACACTCGACGCCTGACAACGCCTGGGCGAACGGGTACCCGGGTGCCGGCGGCCTCAGCCGGACCCGGGGAAGAACCGGGGCAGGAACCGGCGGTTGGCGGACAGCAGCACGTCGGCCAGCTGCTCGGCCACCGGGTACTGCCCCACGAGCGGATTGGCCACCAGGGCCCGGACGACCGCCTGCCGGCTCCCCGACCGTGCCGCCTCGACCGCCAACCGCTCGTAGGCCTTGCAGTGCGCCACCAGGCCGGACATCTCTGGTGGGAGGACCCGTTGGGGCAGCGGGTGCGCCCCCTCCCGGTCCACGGTGCAAGGGATCTCGACCACGGCGTCGTCGGCCAGCCCGGGCAGGCGCCCGTCGTTGCGGACGTCGACCACCTGGACGTCACCGGTGCCGGCATGGAGGGAGGCCATCAGCCGCACCGCCGCCTCCGAGTAGAAGGCGCCCCCGCGGTAGGAGAGCTTGTCCGGCTTGGTGTCCAGGGACGGATTGCGGTACTGGACGAGCAGCTCGGCCTCGAGCTCGGCCACGACCTCGGCCCGGGAGCGCCACCCGGGGGCGGACTGCTCGGCCACCTCCTGGTCGAGGCAGTAGTAGTAGTGCAGGTAGTAGGAGGGGAGCGCACCGAGGAGCCGGAGCAGGCCCGCGGGCACGCCGCTTTCGAGCTCGAGCTCCGGAGCGAACCGGTCGAGCAGCTCGGGCAAGCGGTCGACCCCGTCGACAACCGCCGCCCTGACCCAGGTCAGGTGGTTGAGCCCGACGTGCTCGATCTCGACGGTGTCGGGATCCACGTCGAGGTAGTGCCCGATCCGGCGCTGCACGTGGATGGCCACGTTGCAGAGGCCGACGGCCCGGTGCCCCTCGTCGAGCAGCGCCTGGGTCACGATGCCGACGGGGTTGGTGAAGTCGACCACCCAGGCCCCGGCTGCACCCCGGCCGGCGGTCTCCTCGGCGATCTCGAGGACGAGCGGCACGGTGCGCAACGCCTTGGCCAAGCCGCCCGGCCCCGTCGTCTCCTGGCCGAGACAGCCGAACCCGACCGGCAAGGTCTCGTCGGTGTGGCGGGCCGCCTGCCCGCCTACTCGGAGCTGGACGACCACGAAGTCGGCGCCGTCGATGGCCTGCGAACGGTCTGCCGTCGTGACCAGCTTGCCGGCCCACCCGCGTCGTCGCAGGATGCGGCCGGCCAGCCCCGCGACCGCCGCCAGGCGTTCCGCGTCCGGATCGAGCAGGACCAGCTCGTCGACGACCAGCCGGTCCTCATGGGCGCAGAGGCTGTCGACCAGCTCGGGGGTGTACGTGCTCCCGCCCCCGACCACGGCCACCTTCATCCCCACGAAGTGAACGTAACATCACCGTGTGGATCGATGCCGGGGGGACGGGTGACCGTGCCGGGCCCGGCCGGACGCGTCCTCCTCGCCGTCGACGGCGGGGCGTCCAAGACCGACGTATGGGTCGTGGCCACGGACGGCTCGGTGCTGGGATCGGCGAGGGGCGGCGGCTCGAACCACCAGTTCTTCGGGCTGGACGGCGCCATGGAGGCGATCGGGTCCACCATCCACGCCGCGTTGGCCGATGCCGGGCTCGACAGCGCGGCCGGTCCGGCGGCCGGCACCGGCGTCTACTGCCTGGCCGGTGTCGACCTGCCGGTGGACGACGAGCGGCTGGGCGAGGCCATCGCGGCACGGGCCTGGAGCGCCACCGACCTCGTGCGCAACGACACGCTGGCCGTCCTGCGGGCCGGCGTCACGTCCGGGTGGGGCGTGGCCGTGGTGTGCGGCTCGGGCCTCAACTGCGTCGGCCTCGGCCCCGACGGAGCCATCGAGCGGTTTCCGTCCCTCGGCGAGCTGTCCGGCGACTTCGCCGCCGGCGGCTCGTGGCTCGGTGTGCGGGCGCTCGGTCTGGCCGTGCGTGCCGGCGACGGGCGGGGCGGACCGACCCTCTTGACCGAGACCGTCCCGGCCCACTTCGGGCTGTCGGACCCCGAGGCCGTCCTGGCCGCCGTCTACACCGGCGAGATCGGGTTCGGGCGTCTCTTCGAGCTGGCCCGGGTCTGTGTCGACGCCGACGCCGCGGGCGACGAAGTGGCCGGCGCCGCGGTCGGGTTCCTGGCCGACGAGGTGGTCGCCATGGTCGCCGCCGCCACCCGGCGTCTCGGGGTGACCGGCACCACGGTCGAGGTCGTCCTCGGCGGGGGTCTCTTCGACAGCGGACACGTGGCCTTCGGCGAGCGGATCGAGGCCGGTGTCCGGCAGGCCGCGCCTCGCTGCAGGTTCCGTCGTCTCCGTGCCGCGCCGGTGCTCGGGGCGGCCCTGCTCGGGCTCGACGCGGTCGGGGCGCCGCCCGACGCGGAAGCCCGGCTCCGGTCCTCGGCCCCCCCGGCCGGGGGCTCCTGAGCCGGACCGGCCGAGGGGGCGGGGTTCCGACGCCCACCCGGACGTGGCCGGATCCGGTGCCGTAACCTGGACGGATGCGCCCGGAGGACTCGATCCGCGTCGGCCGCTTCGTCCGGGTCCTCAACGAATTCGTCCGACCCCGGCGACGGGGCGACACCGTCGCCGTGGAGGTGGCCGCCTATCACGTGCCGGGCGAGCCCGTCCCGGTGGCGACGGCGTTGGCGGCCGAGTACGAGCCGTTCGCGGTGGGCGGGGCCTGGGGGCCGCCCTGGGGTACGACCTGGTTCCGGGTGCGCGGCGCCATCCCGCCGGCATGGGCCGGGCGCGAGGTGGCGCTCGGCTTCGCCATCGGGGGCGCCGGCTCCACCGGCTTCGGGGCGGAGGCGCTGGTCTGGCGGGAGGGCCGGTCGGTGCAGGGGCTGTCGCCCAACCACCGCGAGTACGTCCTGACCGGGCGGGCCGAGGGGGGGGAGCCCGTCGAACTGTTCGTGGAGGCCGCCGCCAATCCGCCGTCGCCCTTCGGGGCCAACCCGTGGCCACTGCTGCTGGCCGAGCCGGACGGCGCCCCGTTGTTCACGTTGCAACGGGCGGACCTCCATGTCCGGGACGCGGAGTTCGAGGCGTTCTGGAACGACTTCCGGATCCTCGTCGAACTGTTGGCCGAGCTCCCCGAGGGCGACCCGCACGCCCACCGCCTGCAGGCCGGCTTGGAACGGGCCTGCAACCTGCTGGAGCTCCCGGACATCTCGATGAGCTGGCGGTCGGCCCGACCGGTGCTGGAGGAGCTGCTGGCCGAGCGGGCGGCCCCGGTCACCCACACGGCCAGCATCGTGGGCCACGCCCATCTGGACACGGCCTGGCTCTGGCCGCTCCGGGAGACCGTCCGCAAGTGCGCGCGCACCTTCAGCACGGTCCTCGAGCTCATGGACCACTACCCCGAGTACCGCTTCGTTGTCTCGCAGGCCCAGCACCTGGCCTGGATGCAGGAGCACTATCCGGAGCTGTGGGAACGGATGAAGGTCCGGGTCGCCGAAGGCCGGCTCGAACCCACCGGCAGCATGTGGGTCGAGGCGGACTGCAACATCC
This sequence comes from Acidimicrobiales bacterium, assembly GCA_052143895.1. Classification (GTDB taxonomy): domain Bacteria; phylum Actinomycetota; class Acidimicrobiia; order Acidimicrobiales; family RAAP-2; genus Bog-756. The sequence goes on from JBKQRT010000120.1 coordinate 36,732, forward strand.
CGTCCGGCGAGTCGCTGGTCCGGCAGATCTTCTACGGCAAGCGCTTTTACCGGGACGAGCTCGGCATCGACACCAACGACGTGTGGCTGCCCGACGTGTTCGGCTATTCCGCCTCGCTCCCGCAGATCATGCGCCGCAGCGGCATCCGCTGGTTCCTGACCCAGAAGCTCTCCTGGAACCAGTACAACTCGATGCCCCACCACAGCTTCCTCTGGGAGGGCATCGACGGGTCGCGGGTCTTCACCCACTTCCCGCCGGCGGACACCTACAACGGCAACGTCAGTGTGCGCGAGCTCCGGTACGCCGTCGAGAACTTCAAGGACCACGAACGGGCCACCCGCTCGCTGTACCTCTTCGGGTGGGGCGACGGCGGCGGGGGACCGACGAGGGACATGCTCGAGTCGGCGAGGAGGCTGGCCGACCTGGACGGCGTCCCGCGCTTGGTGATGGAGGGGGCCCGTGCGTTCTTCGCCGAGGCGGAGGCCGACCTGCGCGATCCCCCCGTCTGGGCGGGCGAGCTCTACCTGGAGCTGCACCGTGGCACCTACACCAGCCAGGCCAGGACCAAGCTCGGCAACCGGCGAGCCGAGTTCGCCCTGCGTGACGCCGAGCTGTGGAGCTCGGTCGTGCCGGGGGCACGAGACCCGGGCTCCGAGCTCGAGGAGCTGTGGAAGCTCCTGCTCCTCCATCAGTTCCACGACATCATTCCCGGCTCCGGTATCCACTGGGTCTACGAGGACACCGCCCGCGACCACGACCGCGTCCTCGACGGGGCCGCCCGGATCGCTGGCGACGCGCTGGCCGGACTGGTCGGCGCCGTCGACACGGCGGGTGCCGGCCTGCCGGTGGTTGTCGTCAACTCCCTGTCGCACGCCCGCACGGAGCTCGTGACCGTCGAGGCGCCCGACGAGGTGACCGCGGTGGTGTGCGGGACGGAGGAGCCCACGCCGGTGCAGCGGGACGCCGAGGGACGGGCCGTCTTCGAGGTCACCGTCCCCGCCTGCGGCCATCGGGTGTACCACCTGTGCACCGCGCGGGCGGCGAGCCGCGGCGAGGTGCGGGTGGGCGAGCGGTCACTGGGGAACGACCACCTGCGCATCGAGCTCGACGACCAGGGGCTCATCACCTCGATCGCCGACCGGTCCGCCGACCGCCAGGTCCTGGCGCCGGGGGCGGTGGGCAACCGGTTCCAGCTCCACCCCGACTACCCCAACTTCTACGACGCCTGGGACATCGACCGGTTCGCCTTCGACAGGGTGGTCGACCTGGATCCGGTCGAGTCGATCGAGGTGGTGGAGCACGGGCCGCTCCGGGCGGGCATCCGGGTCGTCCGTGCCTTCGGGAGCTCGAGGCTCAACCAGGTGCTGCGGCTGGCCGCAGGTTCGCGGTTCCTGGAGTTCGAGACCGAGGTCGAGTGGCACGAGACCAATCGGCTGCTCAAGGTGGCCTTCCCCGTCGACGTCCGGAGCATGAAGGCGACCTACGAGATCCAGTACGGGCACGTCGAGCGGCCGACCCACGCCAACACGAGCTGGGACGTCGCCCGCTTCGAGGTCTGCGCCCACAAGTGGGCCGATCTGTCCGAGCCCGGCTATGGCGTGGCCCTGCTCAACGACTGCAAGTACGGCTACGACATCTCGGGCAACGTCATCCGGCTGTCGCTGCTGCGCGCCCCCACCTGGCCCGACCCCGTGGCCGACCGGGGCCGGCACCGGTTCACCTACCGACTGCTCCCGCATGCGGGCGACCTCCGGGAGGCCGGGGTGATCGATGCCGGCTACGACCTGAACGTGCCGCTGCGGGCGCTCGCCACCTCGCCGCGTCCCGGTGCCATCGGTCCGGTGGGCTCGATGCTCTCGCTTGACGCACCCAACGCCGTCATCGAGGCGGTGAAGCGGGCCGACGACGGCGGCGATGCGCTGATCGTCCGGGTCTACGAGGCCTGGGGCAGGCGGGGGCCGGTCACCCTCCGGGTGCCGTGGCAGATCGGGCGCGCCGTGCGCACCGACCTCCTGGAACGGGAGCTCGGCGACGCTCGGACCCACGGTGCCGAGGTCGAATTCCACCTCGCGCCGTTCGAGATCGCCACCCTCCGGGTGACGCCGGTCGGCTGAGCACCGGGCCGGTGGCATGATCTCGGGGAGCAGGGGCGCGGACGACGTCCGCGGCCGGAACGCGTTGAGGGGAGACGTCGTGCGAATCCAGGGTCGGTTCGTGTCGGCGGCGATCGCGCTCCTGGCGGTCCTGACGGTCGTCACGGGGATCGGGGCGGTGGCGGGCGGGACCGCTGGCGCGGCCGGCGCCCCCGGGCCGCAGGGGAACGGCTCCGTCGACGAGGCGTGGCTGACCGGTGCCACCCCCGGCGACCAGATCACCCTCATGAAGGGCGACCAGGCCGCGCCGGTCGGCTCCAACCCCGGGACGGCCGACGCCCTCGGCTCGCTCATCATCCGGAACCTCACCCCGGGGCGCGGTTACCACTGGGTCGACGACACGACGGGCCAGCAGACCCCCCCTTCGCAGTGCTGGCAGCGGGCCACGACCCGGGGCTGCACTCCTCCCTCTACACCGACCAGCCGATGCACCAGGGGCTGAATTACCTCACCATGCGCGACGGCATCACCCTGGCCGCCACCGTGCGCTACCCGTACGGCGGGACCTGCTCGGCGGCGAGCCCGTGCCCCACGGTCATCGAGTACTCCGGGTACAACGTGGCCGGGCCCACCGATCCCATCCCGACGATCATCTCGGAGGCCCTGCATGAGCCGTGCACCGACTGCGGTGACCCCCATCTGCTTCCGGACACCGCCACCGCGGTGGGGTCGATCCTGGCCCGGGTGTCCGGGTTCGCCACGGTCAGCCTGCAGATGCGGGGCACGGGTTGCTCGGGCGGTGCCTTCGACCTCTTCGGGTACCCGTCCGACTACGACGCATACGACGCCGTCGAGATCGTGGCCCACCAGCCCTGGGTGGCCCACCACGAGGTCGGGATGGTTGGGATCAGCTACTCGGGCCTCTCGCAGTTTCCGGCGGCCGGCACCGACCCGCCCGGGCTGGCCGCCATCGCCCCGATGAGCCCCACCGACGACCTCTTCTCGACCGGCCACCCCGGCGGGATCTACAACGACGGCTTCGCCGCCAGCTGGATCGACGCCCGCATCGACGACGCCGAACCGGTGGCCACCTCCAGTGACGGGCAGCTGGTCCCGTTGTCGTCGACCCCGGAGGCGAACGTCGGCCAGCCGTGGACCTACTACGAGATCGACGCGGAGCTGGCGGCCAGCGGCGGGACCACGTCGACGTGCCTCGCCAACCAGGCCCTCCACGGCCAGTCGGAGAGCCTCGAGAGCCTGGTCGGCCCGCAGACCGTGGCGCCGGGCAGTGGTCCGGGCCGCCAGCCCTCTCTCTTCGACCGCCGGTCCATGATCGACTAGGCCCCGCACATCACGGTGCCCATCTTTCTGTCCGGCGCCCTCCAGGACGAGCAGACCGGCCCGCAGTGGCCGGCGCTCATCGACGCCGTCCCGAAGACGACGCCGGTGTTCGCCACCATGGTCAACGGCAACCACATCGACTCGACCGACCCCCAGACGCTCAGTCGGTGGCTCGAGTTCCTCGACATCTACGTCGCCCACGAAGTACCGGCGCAGCCGAGCGGCCTGGCCGGCCTCATCCTCGACGAGTTCACCGGGTTCGCGTCGGGGGTCTCGGCCCAGGCGCCGCTGCCGCCGATCCGGTTCACCCATGCCCGAAACCCAACCGCCGCCCGGTCGGAGTTCGCCGCCAAGACGCCGCTGGTGCAGGTCCTGTTCGACAACGGCGCCGGGGTCGCCGGCCCGGGCGCCATCCAGTCGACCTACTCGGCCGACTTCGCCAGCTGGCCGCCCCGCGGCGGTGTCACGACGTTCTACTTCGGTTCCGGCGGGTCGCTGACGTCGACCGCCCCGACGGCGCAGACGGGCGCCACCTTCACCCTGGACCCGAGCGCCCGGCCCCCGACGAGCCTGCCCCCCGGAGGCAACGCGTGGGCGGCCGACCCCGGATGGGACTGGGCCCCGGTGCCGGCCGCCGACGGCGTCGCGTTCCAGACGGCGCCGTTCACGAAGCCCACCACCATCGTGGGTCCGGCCACACTGGACCTGTGGGTCGCGGCCGCCACGCCGGTCGAGGACTTCCAGGCCACGGTCACCGAGGTCCGACCGTCGGCGGGCGAGGAGGAGTACGTCACCTCGGGGTTCCTGCGCAGCTCGAACCAGGTCGATGCGCCCGACTCGACGCCGCTCTTCACCGATCCGACCTATCTGGCGACCGATGCCGGGACGCTCTCACCGGATGCGTACACGCTGGTCAAGATCCCGATCGACCCGATCGCCCACACCTTCCGGCCGGGCACCGAGCTGCGGGTGGTGATCTCCGCCCCCGGTGGTGACCGCCCGGTCTGGGAGTTCGACACGATCGACACCGACCAGAGCGCCACCGTGGGCCTCGGCGGCCCCGCTGCGTCGGCGCTGGTCGTCGACGTCGTGCGGGGGGCCCGGGCGACCACCGAGCTCCCGGCGTGCAACTCGCTGCGGGGCGAGCCTTGCCGGGCCGACCAGCCCGAGGGAAACCAGACCGGCTGAGGCGTGCCGACCCGGTGTCGGGCGGCGATCAGCTGCGGGCCGCCGGCCTGCTGCCCTTCGGCACGTAGTCGAAGAACCGGTGGATGACCCCGTTCGCCGTCCACTCGGCACGGAGGCGGGTCCGGCGCTCGACCCGCCGGAGGGCGGACAACAGTTCACGGTTGAGGGCGCGGGGATCGCTCCCTTCGCACCGGCCGGCCACCGCGAACCGTCGGCCGTCCGCTCGACGGTGCCGTCGACCAGTTGCCGCAGCACGGGTTCGATGGCGTCGGGGGAGTCCGAGCTGACGGTGGCGACGAGACGGACGGAGGGCGCGGTCACCGGCTCAGTCCACCTCGGACCGGGGACCCCGACGATGGCGTCCGGCCGTCATCGGAGGACATGGTTGACCCGGGCAGCCCAGGATGCTGCGTCCTGGATGACGAAGCCGTGCCCGGCATCGGGATAGATGACCACCTGGGTGCCCGGAATGGAGCGGGCCATCTTGTGGGCATTGACCGGGGGCGTGAGCACGTCGTCGGCGCCGTCGCCGATGAGGGTGGGAGTGGTGATGGAGCCGTGGCCACCGGGGTCGGTGCCGGCTGCCCAGCTGCCGATGGCCGCCAGTTGGGCCTTCTCGACGGAGGCGGGGGCGAGGTACAGGTTGGGGTACGACGTGATCGTCTTGATGTAGGCGGGGCCCTGGGTGGTCAGCTGGTCGGGGGGGAAGAGCAGGGCCAGCAGGGCATCGGTGTTGCTGCTGCTGGTGTTGGTCAGCGCCGAGGCGTTGGCGGCCGGTGGGAGCGTGGCGGTGCCGTCGCCCGAGAACGTGGCACAGAGGACCAGGTGGCTCACGTCGGTCGGGTGCCTGATGACGAGCGCCTGTGTGATCATGCCGCCCATGGACCACCCGAGGACGGCGGTTCGCCCGAGGTGGAGGGCCGAGATCAGGTCCGCCGTCTGGTCGGCCATGGCCGAGATGGTGAGGGTGCCGGGCGGCAGCGCCGTCTGGCCGATGCCGGCGTTGTCGAACGTGATCACCCGGTGCTGGGTGGCCAACGCGTCGACCAGGTCGGGCGGCCAGGTGTCCTGACTGCCCGAGAGCCCCATGATCATGACCAGGGGTGGCCCGGCGCCGATGCTCCGGTAGCCGACGGGGCCATCCGCGGTCTGGACCACCTGGACGGGGACGGCGTTGATCGAAGTCGTCATCGAAGTGGTCGAGGTGGTGGCCGATGGGACCGAGGTGCCCGGCGGGGCCGTGGCGGACGACGTGGCCGGCGCCGCGGTGGTGCCGCTGCTGCAGGATGCCAGCACCAGGCCCGCCATGAGCGCTCCGGCGGTCGCCCAGATCCGGTGTCGTGGCATGGCATCAACGTAGCCCTGCGGTCCGTCGTCGACCGTACGCCGCCAGTAGGCTGTTACCCGGGCAGGCGACGCATCCCATGGCGGTCGGGATGGCGTCCGGGGGGCTGTTGTCGAGGACCGCCGGCGGTCGCGCTTTGGCGCCGGCACCATCGAGGAGGGGACACGACCGCGGCCGGGATCCGACGCCGCCGGAGGAAGTACCGTGTTCGGATGAGCTCCGACGGATTCACGCTGGCCGGTACGGACGTCTCGATCCCGCCGCTGGGGGTGGGGACCTGGGCGTGGGGGGACCGTTCCACCTGGGGCATGGGCGGCTACGACACCCATCTCACCCGCGAGTCGATCCGGGAGGCCTGGAACGCCTCGATCGATGCGGGGGTGACGTTCTTCGACACCGCCGAGGTCTACAGCAGAGGCGAGAGCGAACGCATCATCGGCGGCCTCCTGGCCGGCGATCCCGACCGGGCCGGGTCCGTCGTGGTGGCAACCAAGTTCATGCCGTCACCCTGGAAACTGGAGGTCCGTGGCGCCCTCTTGCGGTCGCTACGGGCATCGCTCGAGCGCCTCGGCCGTCCGTCCGCCGATCTCTACCAGATCCACGGTCCCGTCAGCCTCCGGTCCCACGCGGCGATGGCCGATGCCCTGGTCGCCGCCCACGAGGCCGGCCTCGTGAAGGCGGTCGGCGTGTCGAACTACTCGGCGAAGGAGGTCCGCTCCATCGATGCCGAGCTGCGCAAACGCGGCCTGCGGTTGGCGACCAACCAGATCGAGTTCTCGTTGCTGCGCCGGGCTCCGGAGACCAGGGGTCTGCTGGCGGCGTGCCAGGAGCTGGGCGTGCTCCCGCTCGCCTATTCGCCGATCGGCCAGGGTCGGCTCACCGGCAAGTACTCGGCAGCCCGGCCGCCGCAGGGCAAGCGCAACTTCTCGAACCATCCGATGGAGGTCGTGGACGGCGTGGTCAGCGAGCTGCGCCGGGTGGGCGACAAGCACGGCGGGAAGACACCCAGCCAGGTGGCGCTCACCTGGGTGATGGCCAAGGGCGTCGTCCCGATCCCTGGGGCCAAGGACCGTCACCAGGCCGAAGAGAATGCCGGTGCGCTCGGTTGGAGCATCGACGACGACGATCTCGCCTCCCTCGACCGGGCATCGCTGGAAGGGGTGCGCAGCCTGCAGAGCCGCTTCTGGCAGCACGGCTGAGTGACGGGCGCCCAGCCCCACGCCCGGCGTCGCCCCAGGACTAGACGGGCTCCATGCCGAAGCGGGCCATGAGCGCCCGTTCCTCGTCGGGCGTCGGCGGTACGTCGCGGTTCCACAGATCGTGCAGACCGGCGAAGTACCCGTCCATCGCCGGGGCATGGATGACCAGCAGACGGGCCTCCTCCTTGCCGGCATTCCCGAAGGTATGGGCGGTCCCGCGAGGGACCAGCACGAATCCCTCGGGGCCGACCACCAGCTCATCGTCCTCGACGATGACCGACACCATCCCGTCGAGGACGAAGTATGCCTCCGAGCAGTTGGTGTGGCGGTGCGGCGGTGGACGACGGCCTGCCGGCGGCAGCGTGCGCTCCATCAGCGAGAAGTCGCCACCGTCCTGCTCGGCGAGTGCCTTGAAGAGCATCACGCTCCCGCGGGCGGTGAATCGCCGCGCTCCTTCACCTCTCCCCACGACAGCGTCGACCATGTTCGCACCTCCCTTCCCGGACGCTAGGACGTGTGCCCCGGGACATGGTGGCGCCCACAGTGGGGCTCAGTCATCGGCTACGTCCCGCTGTCGGGACTGTCCGCGTGTGGCTGCTCCGAGGATGAGGCGGATGACCACGGCCACGACGGCCAGGTCGGCGAGCATCTGGACGGTGACGACCAGCCGGGCGGGATCGGTCTTCGGTGTGATGTCACCGAATCCGACCGTCGAGAACACGCTGACTGTGAAGTACAGCGCCGACGTGCGGTCGAGCGGCCCGCCGAACGTGGCCGGGTTCGATCGGGCCATGGTGAGGTAGATCCAGGCGAACAGTACGAGAAACAGGGGGATGATCGTGGCCATGGCCACTGCCGCCCGCAGCATCGGCTGGTCGTGCTTCGCGATCAGCCGGATCTCGTTGGTCAGGACGGCGATGAAGAACGCCATGCTCACCCCGAGGCGCAGTCCGATCGCTTCGTGGGGACGGGTGGCGATGGGGACGAAGTAGTAGACGGCCACGAGGACGGCCACGATCGCAACTGCCCGGACGGCGGTCTTGGCCAGGTGGGAGCGTTCGAAGCCAGCAAGCGTCGGTGTGCTCGGGGGGGTCATTTCGTCCAGGTCTTCCAGGCCACGCCGCATGGTACCGACCGCACCCGCCGGCGGTCGCCGGCCCGGCCCGTCCTGGCGCACGTCGCGCCGGGGGACGGTGTGCAGCTCCGCCACCGCCGATCCGGCCCGACCAGGGGTTGCACCGTCACCCGCGGCCGGGGTCCGTGAGGAACGCCAGGAGCTCGGCGTGGCGGCGGCGGACCATCCAGGCCCCCAGTCGGTGGCCACCGAACCAGCACACACCGGCCACGGCGCAGGCCAGCGCGACGCCCCAGCCGAGATCGTCGTCGGGGAGCTTCTGGGTGAGCCCATGGGTCGACGTCAGCCCCCACAGGAGCAGGGACGGAACCATGATCACGACACCGAGGAGGGGCACCAGCCCGTAGGGCGTGACGACCAACGCCAGCCAGCGCCACAGCATCCGCCGCCGCGGGTGCCGGTGCGCCCACCGGTAACGCACCGGCATGGGGTGGTACGGGAAGAGGATCCCGACCCAGGGCGAGATCCCGAGCACCCCGAACGGCACCACGCCGATCCAGATGACCGAGTAGAGGGTGGCCAGCGCATTGTGGGAAAAGAAGCCGCCTACCACGGCCACGAGGATGCACACGGGGGTGATCAGTGCCCACAGGACGATGCTCTTGCCGTACAGCAGTCGGCGCAGTGCCGCAGGATCGTCGATGGCCTCGGCTGCCCATGTGGCATCCGGACCGAGGACGTTGGTGGCCGGGACGTCCGAGTACATCCACGCCGCCAGGACCACGGCGAACGCCAGCGTGCCGTGAAGCGTGAACACCTTGTCCTTCAACGCCGCGGGGAGGAAGAACCAGGCCGAGCTCATCAGCGCACCGTTCACGGCCACCACGATCAGGGTCTCGTACGGTGGTCGGAGCGCCCGGGCGAACTCCCGTCGCACGGCGGCGCGCAGCGTGAGGGGACCACCGGCACCCGACCCGTCAGTCATTGGCTGATCGCCTGAGCGGGCGAAGCGATCAGGCGATCCCTCCCGGGAGGCGAACCGGCGGCCCCGACAGATCGAGCGATCGCCATGTGCGGACGATAGTGGTTGTTGCCGGCCGACACCGACGTGCTGGACCGGAACCGACCGGCCGTCCCCGTCCCGACGGGCGCGCCGACCTGCGCCGAACATCACGTGCGAGTAACGGTTTCGGTCCGACCACCGGGGCATCCTTCACCCGGAGCTTCTGACTACGGCCCGGAACTCGTCCGGCGAGCGCGCCTTCGTTCGTCGGAGGTAGCGTCGGCACTCGGCACTCGCCGACAGGTGCCTGGACGCGGGGGAGGGCGATGAGCGCGACGAATGTGGAAGCCCGACCGGTACGCCTGGTGATCGGGGGCGCCCCGGTGGGGGGCGCCGACGGTGCCTACCCCGTGGCCAACCCGGCCCGGCCCGACGAGGTCGTGCTGGAGGCGCCGGCGGCGTCGCTGGACCAGTTGGACCAGGCGGTGACGGCGGCCCGTGGCGCCCAGCCGAGCTGGGAAGCGCTCGGGTTCGAGGGCCGACGGTCGTGCCTCGAGCGCGCCTGCGGGCGGGCCCAGGAGGTCTTCGACCTGGACTCGGCCGCTACCCTGCTGACCCGTGAGCACGGCAAGGTGCGGGTCGAGGCGCTCTTCGACCTGGCCACCACGACCGGCATGCTCGACGCCCTGGCGCCGCTGGTGGCGGAGGCAGTCGAACCCCGCCCGGCAGGCACGACGGTCGTCGAACAGGTCGCCCACGGCGTGGTGGCGGCCATCCTCCCGTTCAACTGGCCTGCTGCGGTCATGGGGAACAAGATCCTCCCCGCACTGCTCGCTGGCAACACCGTCGTCGTCAAGACCCCGCCGACCTGCCCCGGTGCAGTGCTGGTCCTGGCCGAAGCCATCGCCGGCGGGCTCCCCCCCGGGGTCCTCAACACGCTCAACGGCCCGGCTCCCGGGTTCGGCGCCGCGCTGGTGGCCCACCCGGGGGTGGACATGGTCTCCTTCACCGGCGGTGTCGTCGCCGGGCGCTCGGTGCTCGCCGCCTGCGCTGCCCACCTGCGCCCCGCGGTGCTCGAGCTCGGGGGTAACGACCCGGCCATCATCGGCCCCGATCTCGAGCCGTCCGGCGCACTGGCCGACCGCCTCCTCGAGGCTGCCTTCACCACGTCGGGTCAGGTGTGCATGGCCGTGAAGCGCCTGTATCTGCCGGCTGAACGCCTGCCGGCGTGGCGCGACGCCCTGGTCGAGCGCCTGTCCCACACCGTCGTCGGCGACGGCCTCGAGGACGGGGTGACCATGGGCCCGGTGCACACCGAAGCCGCTCGGGACCGGGTGGAGGCGCTGATCGCCGACGCCGCTGCCAGCGCGGCCGAGATCGTCCGGCCGGCCTCGGTCGACCAACCAGGGCGGGGGTGGACGGTCTCACCCGCGCTCGTCGTGGCCCCGGACCCGTCTGCGGCCCTCGTGACCGAGGAGCAGTTCGCGCCCGCCCTCCCACTCCTTCCCTACCGAACGCTGGAGGACGCCGTGGCGGCGTCCAACGACACCAGGTTCGGACTGTGCGCCTCGGTGTGGACCCCCGACGCGGAACTGGCGGACCGACTGGCGCGCCAGCTGTCGGCCGGAACGGTGTGGACCAATGCCCACGGGATGGGGGCGATGGACCACCTGGCCCCGATGGGTGGATGGGGCGAGTCGGGACTCGGCCTGGAGCTGGGGGTGGAGGGGATGGCCGCCTTCTGCCGTCCGCGGGTCCTCCGCCGGGGCCAGCTGTGAGCGTTCGACGCCGATCGGAGCCTCCGGGCGCTTCCGGCACCCAAACCTCACCGTCACCGTCGCCGACTGCCCCGCGCCTGCTCGATGCGATGAGCGCCGGTCTCCTGACCCCGGCCCGCCGGTGAACGGCGCCGCTGGGGCGATCAGTGCACCGTTGTCCTGATCAGTAGGTGGACGAGAAGGCGTGAGCGAGCACGGTCGACTCGGATTCGCTGGACGGCGGCGTCATGAAGATGAGGCCGAGGCACATCTCGTCCGTCGAACCATCCCCCCAGGTGACGAAGTGCGGGGGGATCCGGCGCAGGATCGGGAGCTCCAGCTCCCGCGTCGGGTCGTAGGTGCAGGTGATGCCGATGGTGTCGCCCGGACCCACCGCCACCGGCTTGGCCAGGTCGTAACCCCGCTGGTAGTGGAAGTCGTAGTCGGTGACGTTGAGCAGCGTCCGCTGGGTGGGCGTGCCCGGGTTGAGGACGAACTTCATGCCGACCCCGAGCAGGTGCATGTGAGGGGCGAGCTCCACGATGTTGCCCTTGCCTCGGATGGGCCAGGTGCAGCTGGCCGTGTCACCGACCGGCGGGTTGGTCGGGTTGTTCCCGCAGATGTCCTCGAGCCCGTCGACCAGCAACTCCTGGGAGGCCCCGAACCGCTGCCCGACGCTGGCCAGCTCGGCCGAGCGGCTGCACATCGGGCCGGTGGCGCCGGTCGGGCAGGGGACGTCCGGTGGGGCCGCGGCCAGTTCGAGTCGCAGCGGTCGAAGGGGAGTGGTCGCCGGCACCGTGTCGAGGGTGAGCTTGGAGCGAACCGGCTTGTCGCCCACCAGCAGGTTGTAGTGCTCCTGCACGATCACCAGGCTCCCGGCCGCCATCGGTGCGCCGGTGCCCGGGGGCTCCTTGGAGATGTTGTGGCCGGGCCCCCACGCCGTCAGCCATGGCGTCCCACCGTCCAGCGAACCGCTGGCGCCGGTTCCGGACAACCCGGACTCGCCGAAGCACGTCCAACCCTTGCCCTTGTCGTTCTGCGCTTCTGCCTCGGACGCCAGGCTGGGCGGCACCTCGTAGGTGATCTCGTGGTGGACCTCGGGGCTGTTGGGCTGGAAGTCGATGGAGGTGATGAAGGCGTTCTTCTTGAGGTGCGGGTTGAGCAGCGTGCAGTGGTAGTCGTCGGTACCCCCCGAGGGCGCCTTCGGCTTGTAGGCCTTCGGTGCCTGCAGGATGACCCTGGTCACCGTGGCTGTGCTCGTCGAAGTGCTGGCCCCCGCCACCGAGGTGCCGGCCACAAGCGCAGAGGCCGCCAGTGCCAGCACGGCGATGATCCGTGTGCTCGTTTCCCGCATCGTGCGATCGTACCCTCACCTGATACGCACATTCGGGTCGGCACCCCGACGGGGCCGATGGGTGCCGACGGATGGCCGTGCACGTGCTCCGATCGCCGCTCCGTCCCGCCCCGCCCGGCTCCGGCCCGGCACGGCGATCGGGCGGGCCGCCCGTGCCCCCCGGCACCTGGGCTCCTACACTCGTCCGGATGGAACCGGCCCTTCCTCCCGCAGGTCCGGACGACCGGGAGCGCGTGCTCGAGGTCCTGCTCTCGACGGCGCTCGAGCCCGTGGTGGACTTCGTCGCCTGGTCCCCCCAGCCTGGCCGGTACGAGGTGGCCTCGGCCGACGGCCACCTCCGGTTCCGCCGTGACCGAGATCGCACCGGTGCGGGCGGGCGGATCGTCCCGCGATACCGGACGCTGGCGCTCACGGGAGCGAGCCCCGTGGCGCGGCAGGATCCGGCACACCTCGGGAGCCTGACCGACGAGATCGCGGCACCCCATCCGGATCGAGGATCCAACTCCTACCCGCACGCCTTCGACCACATCGCCCAGCTCTTCGACCACCCCTCCGCACCCGACCTGGTCGTCATGCACAGCGCCGCGCACTACTGGGGCGATCAGGGCGGTCATCTCGGCGAGCACGGCTCGCTCGGGGTGGTGCAGGCGCGTGCACCGTTCATCGTGGCCGGGGCCGGCGTCCATGCCCGGGGGATGGTCGACGCCTCCTGCCGACTGGTCGACGTGGCGCCGAGCATCCTCGAACTGCTGGGGTGCGGAGCGCCGTCGGGATCGGCGCCGTGGAGGAGGCTCGTGGCCCAGGACGGCGAGGTCCTCCACGACGTCGTCGCCCAGGCCGGCGGTGCCCGCCACGTGGTCGCCCTCCTCCTCGACGGGACCAATCCGAACGTGCTCTACGACCTGGCCGAACGGGGTGAGGCGCCCAACATCGCACGGCTGATGGGGCTCGGCACCTCATTCCGCTACGGCGCCGTGGCGTCGTTGCCGACGGTGACGCTGGCCAACCACACATCGATCCTGACCGGCTGTCACCCCGGCCATCACGGCATCCTCCACAACGCCTGGATCGACCGGGCCACGGCCGAGCAGGTCGTGACAAACTCACCGCCCACCTGGCCCACGGCCATGTCGTGGCTCAACGCGGGGATCGAGACCGTCCACGATGCCGTGCACCGCAACCGCCCGGGGTCGACCACGATCTCCATCAACGAACCGTGCGACTCGGGGGCCGACTACTCGGTGTTCGATCTGATGCGCCGAGGAGAGCCCATCGACCGTCCACCGGCTGTGGACGAACTGCCCGACGCCACCGAGCGCTTCGTGCGCCCGAGCAAGGACTACCGCTGGTCCTCGCTCATCGACCATACCGCGGTCGATCAATTCTGCGGCATCTGGGGTGGTCGCTACCGCGGCCGCGACTGGCCGGTGCCGGCGTTCACCTGGGTCAACTTCACCCTGACGGACGCCGCCTTCCACGAGGGAGGTCCGTACTCCCAGATCGCCGCAGCCTCGGTCCGGGACACGGACGGACGCATCGGGCGCGTGCTGGAGGCCGTCGAGCGGTCCGGGGTCTTCGACGAGACGGCGTTCGTCCTCGTGGCCGACCATGGGATGCAGCTCACCGACCCCAGGGTGACCGGCGACTGGGGCGCGGCGCTGTCCGACGCCGGACTGGCGGTGCGCGACGAGGGCTACGGCTTCCTCTACGTCGCCGGCTGCTCGGCATGACAGGTGGCGTGACATGAGCGAAACCGCGCACGAACTCCTGGTCACCATGCATGATGCGCTCGGTACGCCGAGTGTCCCCGCTCCGGTGCGCCTGCTGGAGGGAGGATCCCTCCCGTCGGTGTTCGCAGTGAGCGACCTGGCCCAGGCGTCGGTGGCCGTCTCCGGTGTGGCACTGGCGTCGCTCGTTGCCGTGCAGCACGATGTCGCCCCGCCGACCGTGACCGTCGACCGGGATCTGGCGTCAGCCTGGTTCTCGTCGTCTCTCAGACCGCAGGGCTGGGAGCTGCCGTCCCCCTGGGACGCGGTGGCGGGCGACTACGCCACCTGCGACGGGTGGATCAAGCTACACACCAACGCTCCCCGGCACCGGGCGGCGGCTCTCGCCGTCCTGGGCGTCCCGGAGGACCGCACGGCGGTGGCGGCGGCCGTCCGGGGGTGGGCGGCGGACGAGCTGGAGGCGGAGGTGGTCGCTGCCGGGGGTGCCGCCGCCGTCATGCGATCCTCGGCCGACTGGCGGCGCCACGCCCAGGGTCGCGCCGTGTCCACCGAACCGCTCCTGCACCTGTCACGGACTCCCGGCAGCAGCTCGGCGGCATCGGTCGGGTCGACCGAACGGCCGCTGCGGGGGCTCCGCGTGCTCGACCTCACCCGGGTGCTCGCCGGGCCGGTGGCGACCCGGCTGCTCGCCGGCTGGGGGGCGGAGGTCCTGAGGATCGATCCGCCCGACTGGGACGAGCCCGCCATCGCCCCGGAGGTCACCCTGGGCAAGCGGTGTGCCCGCCTCGACCTCCGCACGCCGGAGGGGAAGGACCGCTTCCTGCCGCTGCTCCGTTCCGCCGACGTCTTCGTCCACGGATACCGGGCCGATGCGCTCGACGGCCTCGGCCTGGGCGACGAGGTGCTCGACGAGGTGCGGCCCGGGCTCGTCGACGTGAGCCTGGACGCCTACGGATGGACCGGACCGTGGAGGTTGCGTCGAGGATTCGACAGTCTGGTCCAGATGAGCTCCGGAATCGCCGATGCCGGACGAGCCGCCGGTGGCGTCGACCACCCGGTGCCCCTTCCCGTCCAGGCGCTGGACCATGCCACGGGATACCTACTGGCAGCGGCAGCGATCAGTGGCCTCGTCCTGCGCCGGATCGACGGCACCGGCAGCCGGTGGCGGGCGTCGCTGGCCCGTGTGGCCGCGCTGCTCGACAGTGCCGGGACGACCAGGGCCACGGAGGGAGTTCCCGCCCGGCGGGCATCATTCCGACGCGACGGTCCGATCGAGCGGACGTCGTGGGGGGACGCACGCCGCCTCCCGGCCCCGCTGCTCGTAGAGGGCGCCCCCCCGTCCTGGACCCTGCCTGCCCGCGCGCTCGGTTCGGACGAGCCCCGTTGGCAGGAATGACCGGCGTGGGTGCCCGACCGGTGGCGCGAGCCGCACATCCGGTCACGGCACGGACGGTGGCTCCTGAGCGCATGTCCCTGGACCTGGTCGACCCGCGGACGGTCACGCCGGATCACCGTGGTGCCCTGCCGAGTGTGCTCCGAGACCGGTCCGCGTCCGCATAACGGGCGTGGTCGCATGCTCGGGTCGGTGCGCGACCAGGGTCCGGGCGAACGCGGCGTAGCGGGCCGCAAGTGGTGACGCGGTGAGCCCATGGGCGACGACGCTGAGGGTGACGGTCACCGTCACGACCGAGACCACCCGTGCCGCATCGCTCGGAGCGAGGGAGTCGTAGGCGATCAAACCGAAGACGACGGATGCCAGGCCGCGGGGCCCGAACCATCCGACGAAACCCACGGTGAACCGGTCGAGCCCCGAACCCCACAGCGCCATCGTGACGGGGATCATGCGTACGAGCGTCAACGCGAGCACCGCGAACAGGCAGTCCTGCCAGGTCGCGTGCCTGAACCCGGGCACCACCATCGCCGCGCCGAAGGTGAGCCAGACAAGGAGGGAGAGCAACCCTCCGGCCTCCTCGGCGAACGCCACCGTCGTCTCGAGGTCGGCACGCACCATGCTCCCGAAGGCCATCCCGGCGACGAAGGCAGCGACGAATCCGTTGCCGTTAGCCTCCAGAGCGGTGGCGTAGGCGAGGAGGGCCAGCCCGAGGGCGGCGAGCGGCCGGAATGCCGGAGCGCTCCATCCGTTGGACGCTCCGCGGGCAACCACCCAGCCACCCACGACCCCCATCCCCACGCCGATTGCGGCGCCGACCAGGAGCTCACGGGCAGCACCGAGCACGGACACGGAGTGGGCGACCTCCGTCGTGAGCGCCCCGGCCAGGAACAGGTTGACGAACGGGGTCGCGATCCCGTCGTTGAGTCCGCTCTCGACGTTCAAGAGACGCCGCACCCTGTTCGGGATCCGGTCGTCCCCCATGATTGCCGCGCCGAGTGCGGCATCCGTGGGCGCGACAATGGCCCCGATCGACGCGGCCACCCACAAGGAGATGCCCGGGACGATGCCGACGGCGGCAACGGTCCCGAAGCCGATAGTGAGCGGGAGGCCGACAGCCAGGAGTCGGGTGGGCAGGCCGAGGTCGCACCGCAGCTCGTGGATATTGACCCGCGAGGCGTCGGTGAACAGCACGAGGGCGAGAGTGACCTCGGCGAGCGACCGGACGGTCGACGAGTGGGGATTGACGTGGACGATGGCAAGTGGACCGTGCGTGGTGACCAGCCCCATGACCAGGAAGGCGATGGCTGCACTGATGTACAGCCGTTCGATCCGGGCGCTGACGACGGCCCAGAGGACGATGCACGCGGCTGCGACGGCGAGCACCGCCGTGTCGATACCGTGCGTCATTGGAGGCCGTGACGTCCTCCGCCGCCAGTCCGCGGCTTCACCGCGAGCGCCCGGTGGCTCACGTGGTCCAGCCGTCGAATCCGCCGATCCACTTCCACCACCTCCTGGTCGGTGTGGGTCCGACCATGCCCGTCCTCGCTCGGGAGTGCCGCCGGCTGGGCCTATTCTTCTGCGCTGACGACGTGGCGGCTCACCGGGTGCCGAACGCATCGAGGCGTGCGCCGGACGATCCCATGAGAAAGAGGAAGTTGTCGACGTAGAACTGCTGTCGCACTTCCTCGCTGGCATCTCCGAGTGAGGCTTCGAACCGCTCGATCGGCCTGCGACCGCCCTCGACGTGCGGATAGTCGGAGGAGAACATCGGGAGGTCGGCCCCACCCTGTTTGATGATCCACCCCACGTCCTCTGTGGGATAGGGGGTGAAGCGGACCTGGCGATGCACGTAGTCGGACGGCCGCATCGACAGCGCCTGGAGCCGCTCCTCGTGGCGGACGAACGCGTCGAAGGCCGATTCCATCTGACGCAGCCACGACGGCACCCAGACCGCACCCTGCTCGATGACCCCGATGCGAAGGTCCGGGAACTGCTCGAGCACGCCGTCGAAGATGAGCGTGGCGAGCGTCTGGGCGGGTGGCACGGGAATTCCCATGTAGTCGACGGAACGGAAGTTCTCGTCGCCGCCGTGGAAGTCATGGGGGACGGGAAGTCCGTTGACGAAGTAGTTCGGATCGATCAGGGCACCGGTCCCTCCCACGTGGAACACGATGGGGATGCCCGCCTCTTCGGCCTGGGTCCACACCCCGAAGAGGTCACGGTGACTCGGCGAGAACGACGGGGGGCACCCGGACGCAACGAGCAGTGCAGCTGCACCCTGCGAAAGTGCATCCGACGTCGCCTGGATCGCCCGGCCCGGCTCGACCAGCGGGACGTAGCACGTCGGCAGCAGGCGGGGGTCGACGGAACAGAACTCGAGCATCCCGCGGTTGTGTGCCCGTGCCGCGGCGTAGGCGAGCTCCGTGTTTCCGGCGTGCTCCAGATCGTGCAGCCGACCGTTGTGGAACGTGTTGAAGACCAGTTGGCTGCTGAAGCCGAGGAGGTCGAGCGCTCGAGGCCGATCCTCGGGGATGAACGCACCGGTAGCGGCGAAGTTCTTCCGCGTCATGATCTCTGCGTCCTCGACGGCGCGGTACTCCTCGGAGGCATGGCGCTCCCGAAGTCGATCGAAGGAGGCGAGCAGGTCGCGCTGCTGCTCCTCGGGGCTACCCGTCTGTCGCAGCTCGTTACCGCTGGGGTACCTCAGCACCGGCAGGTGGTCGCGAAACCCCGGCTCGGCGTGATCGCGGAGCCACATCGGCGTCTCCATGAGATGGGCGTCGGCGTCGTGGATCTCTCGGCCTGCAGCGTACGGCACGGAGCCCCACAGTACGCGGTGTGCTGCCGAGCTGCCGGACAACCGGTCGGTGTCGGCGGACCGGCTTGCTGGGGGTCGGTCCGCGCCGGAGCGTGCGCTGTACGCCCTCAACGGCCCGATCGACGGCATCGAGGCGACCCAGAACGTTCGAGGCTACTTGCCGGTGGTCGCCACCGAGGAGCGACCACCTTCGGGGGTGCCGGGTGCACGGGTTCCGATGCGGAGGCCCCGATGCCTGCACCGTGAGGCCGGTCGTGAGTGGCCGAGCTCCGTGTCACGTCCAGCCGACGGCCGACGGCCGACAGCCGATGCCGCGGCGCCCCATTGTCACGGGGTCAGGTCGTCAACGCAGGAACCTGCTCGATAGGGCCAAGTTGCTCATCCGGCCCTCACCTCAGAAGTCCTGCTCATGGAGGGGAAAGGCATCGGTGACGACGGTGACGCGAACGCTCGCCGGAAGGGCCGTTCCAGCAGGGATCCGCAGCGCCGCCCTTGCGAGCTCCCCACCCGGCCCCGCCGTGATAGCAGTGGACGCCTTGTAGTCGAGTGGCACGAGTTCACCCGACACGGCATCGGTGAGGACGATCGTGACGACGTGTGCACTCGCCAGGTACCGGGCCCCGGGCGCCACCGCGAACTTCGCCGTGGCCGAGCCCGCCGCGCCCGCGGTGGGACGTGTCAGCGTCAGGGAGGTGACATTCAGCCCGTTGGGAGCGCTGGAGGCGCCGCCCGAGGACGGATAGCCGGAGGCGAGGAACGTGCCGCTGGCCGGGAGGTCGCCAGCGCCGTTGCACAGGTCGGTCAGCTGTAGGAGCAGAGGCCCGTAGTAGGGGACATCGGCGCAGTGCGCGACCCCGAACATGCTCGAGCCCGGCTCGGCCACGAGGTCGCTCCCAAGCTGCATCCGGAGCGTGAACAGGCGCATAGGGACCGGACCGAAGCTGAAGGGTAGCGTCACGCTCGAGGCCGAGACGGAGACGAGGCTGTCGTGATAGGTGCCCTCCAACGGGAACGCGAACGGTGTCGAGGGGTCGGCGACCAACTGACCGTCGGCTCCACGGTCACCACCGACGACGAACATGAGGAGGTGCCCGTTGCCGTTCGAGTCCGGCGGTGAGATCGAGAGCGGGGAGGCGATCCAGTCGTAGCTGGCGAAGCCGATCTGATTGACGCTCGGGAGGAAGGAGGGCAGTGGGATGGCCATCCGGGTGAGGTTCAGCGCGCTGACCTGCTGCGGCCCGACGGTGAGCGGCAGCGTCTTCGCGCGGCTCGGCAATGCCGCGAGCATGAGTGTCGTCTGCACCGACCCGGTCGAGCCGTCGCCGAGGGGCGGCGGCGACACCCGGTAGGCGCCCCCGATCGTGACGGTATACCTGGTACCCGGGGTGAGGAAGCCGTCCGGGACGACGAAGAGATAGTGCCCGTCGCCTGACAGCGACGTCGAGAAGGGAATGGGTGGGGTGATCGTTACCGAGGGCTGGCTCTGCGGCTCGAACGCAGCATCGACGCTGACCCCGCTGCGCCGGACGACGAGGCGGAACGGGAGTACCGACTCGGGTGCCACGTCGAGCGTTGAAGCGGTCTCGGTCGAGCCGCCCGGCGTCACGAGGTACGCGGCAGTGACGTCCGGCGGGAACGTCCCACCAGGACCCACGGCGCAGCGAGCATCCTGGTGGTGCAGGCAGTAGTCGTACGGCACATACCAGATCGAGCCGTCCTCGCTGCCGATGGTGATGCCAGAGATACCGAGCGCGGGAGAGCTGTTCAGATCATTGCGATCGCGGAACGCGGGTACGGACGATGTCGTATCGAACGACCACCGTCGTTGCCCGGTGGCCGCGTCGAGCGCATACAGGCGCCCGTCGCCCGAACCCACGTAGACGATGTCGCCGGCCGGGTCGCCGGCCGGGGCCCCGCCGATCACCGGCGACGAGCGGATCACGTCCCCGGTGTCGTAGCGCCAGAGGAGCTGACCGGTCGGGCTGAGGGCGTACACGGATCCGTCGGTCGATGCGGCGATTATCTCGTTGGTCTGCCCCGCAGCGTTGTCGAGGAGCGCCGGTGAGCTGTAGATGTTGTCCGCCGTCCGGAACGTCCATTCGACCGCTCCACTATGGCTGTCGATGGCGTACACCTTGCCGTCGAACGACCCGCCGTACAGTGTGCCATTGCTGCCGAGCGCCGGTGAGGAGATGACGAAGTTGGTCGTCCCGACCGACCACTTGAGGTGGCCGCTGGCGTCGAGGGCGAAGATCGAACCGGTGAGGGAGCCCCAGAAGCTCGTTCCGTCGGGTGCCACTGCGGCCTCGGTCCAGACCGAGTTACCGGTCAGGTACTCCCACGACAGGGAGCCGTTCGGGTGCAGGGC
>JBKQRT010000121.1:0-3106 GCA_052143895.1 Acidimicrobiales bacterium
CCCGTACCCGTCGGTGCCAGACTCCGGTGGTGGTGTCACCGCGGGATGCGTCGATCCGGGACCTGCGGGAGGCCCTCACGTCGATGCGGGAGACTCGCGAACAGGTGGTGGCCACCGAGGCGGCCTACGCCACGGCGATCGAGAGCATCGCCGGCGGCACGCCCATCGCCGTCACCCTTGAGGCCATCACGGCCGCTTCCACCAGGCTCGATGTCAACAGCGTGCTGGATGAGCTCGAACAGCGCCGGCACCGCGCCCGCCTGTCCATGGTGGCGGCCGGCCTCGACGAAGGGATGTCGATCGGTGCGGTTCTCCGCAAGATGGGCCTCTCCCGCCAGCTCGGTGCCCGGATCGCTAAGGAGGCGAGGAGCCGGGCGTGACGACGGCCGTCGCCGGGCGGCCGTTTGCGAATTTGTAACGCCTGGCCGCACGATGTTCGCGACCCGTTTACGACCCGCGTCGCTAATCTCGGACTGGCACGACCAGGGAGGTGCGGTGATGTGGGATCGTCTCTTGCTCGCCATCGATCAGTTCGAGTCGGGCCGTGCGGCGGTGGACTTCACGGCGCTGGTCGCCAACCGGTCGGGGGCCGACGTGCGGGTGTTGCATGTGCGCGAGCTGCCCAGGTCGATGCGGGTTCCCCCGCTCGAAACCGCCCCTGATGCCCAGTTCGTCGTGGACACAGCCGTGTTCCGGTTGCGGATGGCGGGCGTGGGCGCCGAGGGTCGAGTGTGCTCGGCCCATGACGAGGACGTGGCCGGCCGCATCGTCGAGGAGTCGGCGCAGTGGGGCTGCGACGCCATCATCCTCGGGTCCCATCGGCTCCGTGGGCTGGGTCGGATCGCCGGCGGGGGCGTGAGAGAGCGGGTACTGCGCCTCTCGCCGCTGCCGCTCATCGTGGCCCCGACGTCGCAGTACGGCGGAGCGCACCGCCCCGCCGACTCGAGGACCGGTGGCTCCAGCAGTGGCGCGGCTGCCGATCGGTGACGACCTGGGGACGCGCACACTGCGGTCGAATCAGTGCCCAGTGGCACGGAGCCGCTCGTCGTGCGCCTGGCAGGCGCGGACCACCTGCTCGAACCGGAGCCGGATGTCGGCCAGGTCGTTCGGTTCGGGAACCTCGTCGTCGGCACCTCGCAAGATCATCTCGGCCTGACGCATGAGGGCCAGGCGCTGTCGGGTGTCGGTGGTGTGCTCCATGACGTGGGAGAGGGCGTCGAGCATCCGGATGATGACCGCGGGCATCCCGCGGGCCGACTGGCGGATCTTGTCGAACGACCGGTCGACCATCCGCTCGTAGCTCGGGTCGAACTCGATCAGCCGGATCTTGCCGCTCGGTCCGTGATAGACCCCCTCCTCGAGCACCCGGCCCGAAATGGTCGACAACCCGGCCGAGATCCAGTCGATGCAGGTCAGGGCGGTGAACGTGTCGTTGACCGCAGGGGAGAGCGCCCGGATGGCGATCTCGACCAGCTGGTCGATGGCGAAGACGGGGTCCTGGGTCAGCGTCCGGTGCGGCCCGGTCACGTGCGCCCGGGCGAGGGCGGCGTCCACCTGCCCGGCCGCACCGGCCGGCCACACGGTGGCCAACGGTCGGCCGGCCACCACGAAGTGACCCGGACGGTGGGCCAGGCGGATGACCGCGTCCAACTTTTCAGCGATCTCGATCAGCTGCCCGTAGCCGACGAACTGGAGGTAGCCGCTCTGTGTGGCGGTGACCCCCGCGCCCCGGGTGTTCAGTGTGTCGATGAGGTCGGCGACCTCGGCCGTCGACGCGTGCCCGGACCCGTCCCCGACCTGGCGGCGGACGGGGTACTCGGCGTCGATCGCCTGGTCGAGGTCTCGGGCGATGCCGGCGATGACCTCCGGCAGCTGGATCGTCTTGGCGATGTGGTGGATGAAGTAGATGAGCACGGCCAGGTCCACGAGCAGGAGCGCTTCGGCCACGGTGATCGAGAGGTGGGGTACGAAGTCCCCGCCCGGGAGGCTGGTGATCGATCCGAGGGCCAGCACGGCGTAGACGAACGTGGCCACGAAGACCCCGAGGGTCGCCTGGTTGCCGAGGTCTCGGATGAAGTTCCGCATCATCCGGGGGCCGAACTGCTGCGAAGCGAGCGTCAGCGCCAGGATGGTGATCGAGAACACCACACCGATGGTGGTGATGATGGCCGCGGCGATGGCGATGAGCACCTGGCGTCCGGCGTCGGCACCGCCGGTCCGCACCCACCAGGGCAGGGTCAGGCGGTGGTGGAAGGCGGCCAGGTCGATCTCGAACGTGATGACGAACAGTCCGACGGCTACCACGATCAGCACGACGGGCACCACCCAGAAGGTGGTCCGGAGGGCGTCGCGCCGCCAGCTGGGTAGGCGGAGCTTCGCCTGGCGCTGGTGGTCCGTTGCCGGAGGGGCTGTCGTCATCGTCTTCGGGTCGGGCACGGCGCTCCTCGCATGGACAGGCGCGTGTACCCGCCAATGCCGACCAGACTTCCCGGCGCTCCTTCGCCAGGCTACCGCGCCGGACGTGATCCGGGTCGGGATGACCCCCGCGCCGCACGGGGCCGGAGCGGCCACCGATGGAGCGCTCAACGGTGGTTTGGCTCAACGGTGGTTTGGCTCAACGGTGGCTGGTGTGCTGCGGTTAGCTGTTCGATACGGGCCCCGCTTACGGAGAGGAGCGGGCCCGGTGTCTGCGTGCAGATGCTTCACCGGGCCCCAACCCGCAGCCTGGGGTGGCGGAACCCCCGCTCGACAGGCCGGGGCCACCGGGTTGCCTATCCCGTGACGGCCACGGCCATACGCCTCGGCGCCACCAGGTCCGGGCGCGTTCGGGACAGGCCGGCAGGCCGCCGTTCTCGTCGCACGCGAGCCAGGGACCAGTGAACCTCCACAGCGACTGGTGCAGCGACTGGTGCGCCCCCCGGGATTTGAACCCGGAACCTGCGGATTAAGAGTCCGTTGCTCTGCCGTTGAGCTAGAGGCGCCTGTGTCAAACGTACTGCCGTCAGGACGTGTGGCCGGTACGCTCCGTTCCTCGGGGCAAGAGGGTGACCGACGGGGCTCGAACCCGCGACCTCCGGGGCCACATCCCGGCGCTCTGCCAACTGAG
>JBKQRT010000122.1:0-12422 GCA_052143895.1 Acidimicrobiales bacterium
CTGCCGCGGTGTGGTGGGCCATGTCCTCCACCGTCACCTGCAGCGTGTCCTCGTAGCCGAGCACGGTGTTGGCGACCGAGTCGCCGACCAGGATGAGGTCGACGCCCGCGGCATCGGCGATCCGGGCGCCGGGGGCGTCGTAGGCGGTGACCATCACCAGGGGTGCATGACCGGACCGGCGCTTGGCCGCACGCACCACGGGGACCGTCACCGGCGAGGACCGGGGGTCGGGCATGGGATTCCTCCTGTTCGACCGTCCAGCGCCCGGAGGCTGCCGGCGGTATTGGCGGGGCCCAGGGCACCGCGGAGTACAGGTACGTCACCGCCACGTTAGTGGCCGGCGGGGACCGGGGGGACGGCGAGACGGCTCGGCTCGGTCCCGTCAGGTGCCGGACCGGCCGCGGGCCGGTGCGCGGACGACCGCCTCGACACCCGCCCCGGCGGGATACATCCTCGCCAGGTGGTTCCACGAGCAGTCGGTGCACACCTCGATCACGTAACAGACCACTGGATCCTTCCGGCGCCAGTACCGGTTGAGCTCGGCCTGCGAACTCACGCACCGGCCGCCGGCCGGCAGGCGGGCGCCGAAAACGAAGGTCACGTCGACCAGGTCGGCGGTCTCGCAGATCGGGCACTGCTCCCCTGTCCCGCGGCCCAGGTTGCTGGCCGCCCGGAGCAGCTCGGGATGGGCGTCACAGACGTCGAGCCGGGAGAGCCGGCCCCGACGAAACTCGCGGATGACCGCGTTGCGGGCGAGGAGGTACTCGACGCGTCCACCTGTCGGGGATGTCTGCACGCCCTCAAGTGCTCCGGGCCGGAAGCTCACCCCGCCAAGGGTAATCCCTCGGGCCCGCGAACCGGCGTCCTGATGGCGCCACCCCCCGGCCGGTCCGGACTCCGCTGTCGGTCCGGGTGGCGGCCAGGGCCGCGCCCGACCAGGCGCATGTATTGCATTGATATATCGAAGTGATATATCGTTGTCGGTGTGCAGTTGGTGAACTCGAGCAGATCCACCCAGGGCGGCACCCAGGCGCCGTCCACGGGCGCGCCGCGGCAACGGCGTTCCTGAGGTGCTCGACCTCGCCATCCTCGGGCTCCTGCACGACCAGGAGCTGCATGGCTACGAGATCCGTCGCCGCCTCCGCGACGAGCTGGGTCTGTTCGCCAACATCTCCTTCGGGTCTCTGTACCCGGCCCTCTCCCGGCTGGAGAAGGCCCAGGCCGTGACTGTCACCGAGTCCTCCGGCTCGGCAGTCGCCGCGCCGATGCCCCCGACCGGTTCGCTCAGCGGCGAACGGGCCGGCCTCCTGGCCCGACGTGCCTCCGCCCCCCGCGCCACCCGGCGGTCCCGCAAGGTGTACCGAATCACCGACCACGGCCGCGAGCTGTTCGAACAGCTCCTCGACGCCGACGAGCCCGCCGGCACCGACGACGCCCGCAGCTTCGGACTGCGGCTGGCGTTCGCCCGCTACCTGGCGCCGCAGGCCCGGCTGGCCCTGCTCGAACGCCGGCGCGCCCAGCTCACCAGGCGCCTGGCCACCGACCAGGAACGTGCCGCCGGCAAGCGGCTCGACGTCTACACCCGCTCGCTGGTCGAGCACAGCACCGAAGCGACCGAGCACGACATTGCCTGGCTCGACCGCCTCATCGAATTCGAACGACAGAGACAGACAGCAGTCCGAACGGAGAGTCGCGAACCCCGCACCGGGGACGCCATGACAGCAGCGAAGGGAACCAGATCATGAGCAGCATCCGAGTGGCCATTGCCGGTGTGGGGAACTGCGCCAGCTCCCTCATCCAGGGCGTCGAGTACTACCGCGATGCCGACCCCACCGACACCGTCCCGGGGCTGATGCATGTGGCGCTCGGCGGTTACCACGTCCGGGATCTCGAGTTCGTGGCCGCCTTCGACGTCGACGCGGCCAAGGTCGGCACCGATCTGGGCAAGGCCATCTTCGCCGGCCAGAACAACACCATCCGGTTCGCCTCGGTGGGCGAGCTCGGCATCACCGTGCAGCGTGGCCCGACGCTGGACGGGTTCGGCAAGTACTACCGCGAGACCGTCGAGGAGTCGCCGGCCGAGCCCATCGACGTGGTGGCGGCCCTGAAGGAAGCACGGGCGGACGTGCTGGTCAGCTACCTGCCGGTCGGCTCCGAGCAGGCACAGCGGTTCTACGCCGACGCCTGTCTGCAGGCGGGCGTGGGATTCGTCAACGCCATCCCCGTCTTCATCGCCTCCGACCCGGAGTGGGCCCGCAGGTTCCGGGCCGCCGGGCTGCCCATCGTGGGGGACGACATCAAGAGCCAGGTGGGCTCGACCATCGTCCACCGGATCCTGACCCGCCTGTTCGAGGACCGCGGCCTGGCGCTCGACCACACCTATCAGCTCAACGTGGGCGGCAACATGGACTTCAAGAACATGCTCGAACGGGACCGCCTCGAATCCAAGAAGGTGTCGAAGACCCAGGCGGTCACCAGCCAGATCGAGCACGGGAGCCTGCCGGCGGACGACGTCCACATCGGCCCCTCGGACCACGTGCCGTGGCTCAACGACCGCAAGTGGGCCTACATCCGCATGGAGGGCCGCAACTTCGGCGACGTCCCGCTCAACCTCGAGCTCAAGCTCGAGGTGTGGGACTCCCCCAACTCGGCCGGCGTGATCATCGACGCGGTGCGGTGCGCCAAGCTCGCCCTCGACCGGGGCATCGGCGGACCGCTCCTCGGTCCCTCCGCCTATTTCATGAAGTCCCCGCCGGTGCAATACCACGACGACGTGTGTCACCAGATGGTGGAGGAGTTCGCCGCCGGGGACAACGGTCCGGTCTGGCCCGAGGACTGAGGGGAGCCGGACCGGTCACCCCTGCTGCGCCCACCAGTCGATGAGGCGCCTGGTGGCCTCGTCGGGACCCAGCGGGCCCTCCTCCATGCGCAACTCGAGCAGGTAGGCGAGGGCTCGGCCCACGTCGCGACCGGGCGGGATCCCGAGCACGTCCATGACCTGATCGCCGTCGAGATCGGGACGAATGGCGTCGAGCTCCTCCTGCTCGCCCAGCTCGGCGATGCGCGCCTCCAGCTCGTCCATCCGGCGGCCCAGCGCCCGCGCCTTGTTGGCGTTCCGGGTGGTGCAGTCGCACCGGGTCAGCTCGTTGAGCTGGTCGAGCAGCGGGCCGGCGTCACGGACGTAGCGGCGCACGGCACGGTCCGTCCAGCCCAGCTGGTAGGTGTGGAACCGGAGGTGGAGGTTGACCAGCTCGGTTACCATCTCCACCTCGTCGTTCGGATAGCGGAGGGCCTGCATCCGGGCCCGGGTCATCCGCGCCCCCACCACCTCGTGGTGGTGGAAGGTGACCCCGCCGTCGACGAAGGCACGGGTCTTCGGCTTGCCTACGTCGTGGAAGAGCGCGGCCAGGCGGAGCATGCGGTCGGGGCTCGTCTTGTCCATGACGGCCAGCGTGTGGGCCAGCACGTCCTTGTGTCGGTGGATCGGGTCCTGCTCGAGCGAGAGCCTGGGCAGTTCCGGCAGGAACTCCTCGGCCAGGCCCGTGCGCACGACGAACCAGAGCGCCACCGACGGCACCGGCACCATCACGATCTTGTCCAGTTCGTCCCGGATCCGCTCGGCCGACACGATGGCCAGGCGTTCGTGGCCGGAGCGCACCGCCTCGACCAGCTCAGGCGCGGGCTCGAGGGCGAGGGCGGCGGTGAAGCGAGCGGCTCGCAGCATCCGCAGCGGGTCGTCGGCGAAGGAGACGTCGGGGTCGAGCGGGGTGCGGAGGCGATGCACCGACAGGTCACCCAGCCCGTCGAACGGGTCGATGAGCACCAGGTCGGGTAGCCGGAGGGCCATGGCGTTGACGGTGAAGTCGCGCCGGGCGAGATCGTCCTCGATGCTGTCCCCGAAGGCGACATCCGGCTTGCGCGAATCCGGATGGTAGGCCTCGGCCCGGTGGGTGGTGATCTCGTACTTCTGACCCTTGTGCAGGCAGCCGATGGTGCCGAAACGCTTGCCCTGGGTCCACACCGTGTCGGCCCAGCCGGACAGCACCGCCTCGATGTCGTCGGGTCGTGCGTCAGTGGTGAAGTCGAGGTCGCGCATCCCGTCGGCCACCGGTCCGACGGGGTCGGCGACGATGGCGTCGCGCACGGATCCGCCCACCAGGTAGAGGGTGTGGCCCGCGGAGCGAAAGCGGTCGGATAGGTCGGCCGTGGCCACCACCAAGGGTTGCAGTCGCTCCGGGAACACGCCGCCGAGGGTAGTGCGACTGGCGTAGGCTGCCGTCCGTAGTGGATCGGGAACGAGGCAGCCTGTGCCCCAGCGGCAGCCACCCCCGGGCCAGCGTGCCACTCGGGGGCGGGCCCGCCCCGATCGTCGGGGTGGCACCGCCTGACGCCCGGTCGCGGATGGCAGGACGACGGCAGGGCCGCCCGTCCGACCAGGGTCACCGGCGGAGGTCCGCCGTGCGGGTACTGGTGGCCGCCGGCGGCGTGCTCACCGCGGTCGTGCTGTTCCCCGCCGTCTGCGCGGCCGCGCCGACCGCAGCAGCCCCCACCGCCGTATCGCCCCCGTTGACCGTGCTCTCCCAGACAGCGTGGGTGGCACCGGGCCAGCCGTTCGACCTCAAGGTGCGGGTGGCCGGCGGCTGGGCGCCACCGGCCCAGCTCGGACTGTCGGTGTCCGTCTACCCGTGCCTCTCGAGCGTGTCGGGGTTCGACCAGAGTCTGACGGCGGGCGGGCCGGAGGGGTCGAGGATGTCCGAGACCGCCTCGCCGATCGACGTCGACGGCCTGCCCGCCGTGCCCGGCGGAGGGGTCGACCTGTCGATGCCGGTCACCGTGGGCGACGCCGGCACCCCATCGGGGTCGTCCGGGTTCACCATCAACCTGGCCCCGTCCGGTGGCCAGTGCCAGGCCTATCCGTCGGGTGTCTACCCGGTGCGGGTCGACCTGGTCGACACGGCCACCGGGGAGGTCCTGTCCGGGATCACCACCCACCTGGTGTACTCCGAAGCCACCGCCGGCACCGAAAAGCTGCGGTTCGGCCTGGTGCTTCCCGTCCAGATCCCACTCGCCGCGTCGAAGGCGCCGACCGCGGCCGAGCTCGTCGCCCATCCGCCGGCCGCGCTCGCTCCTCCGCCGAGTGCGACCCTGGATGCGGTCGTCGCCATGGTCGCTGCCATCACCAAGGGCGAGCCGGCCGTGCCGCTCACCCTCGAGGCGAGCCCCCAGACCGTCCTGGCCCTGGGCGCCACCGGTCACGCAACGACCGTCGGCCAGCTGGCCGCCCTGGCATCCACACCGGACGTCCACCAATTCGCGTCGGCGCCCTTCGTCCCCGTGGATGCTCCCGGCCTGGTGAGCGCGGGTCTGGGTGGCGAGCTGACCCTCCAGGTGGCACGGGGCTCCCAGGTGCTCGAGAATTCGACCGTCCGGCCGACCGGCGGCCAGCCCGCAGGGACCGGCCAGCTCGGCGCCTGGTTCACCAACGGCGGGATGGACGTGGCCACGCTGGCCCAACTGCAGGCGGACGGGTACGGCCAGCTCGTCCTGCCCGCCGGCAGCGTGTCGTCCTCGCCGACCGACGGCTCGACCGTCGAACCGTTCACCCTGGACACCGGCAGGGCCGGCACGGTGACGGCCGTGGCCTCCAGCGCCGACCTGGCGTCCCGGTTCACCGGCAGCCCGGGTGACCCGGTACTCGCCGCCCACCAGCTCGTCGCCGAGCTGGCCCAGATCTACTACGAGCAACCCAACGACTCCACGCCCCGGGCGGTGGTGGCCGTCGCCCCGACCGGGTGGTCGGACGACCCGGCGTTCGTCGCCGCCCTCCTTTCGTCCCTCGACGGGAACCCGATGGTCCAGCCGGTCACCGCCGCCGGCCTGTTCGCCACCATGCCGGTGACGTCCTGCCACGGCGCCTGCCGGTTGACGCCGGTCGCCGGCGGATCAGGGCTCCCCACCCGGGCCATCCGCACCCAGCGGCAACGCATCGAAAGCCTGGCCGGCGCGGCCCCGACCGCCAAGGACCTGACGTCCCAACTCGGCGACCTGGTGCTGTCCGGCGAGGCGTCGACCCTGCGGCCCGCACAGCAGTCGGCGGTGCTCGCCAACGCGGCGGCCGCCGTGGACGCTCAGCTCGGGCAGTTGGTGGTGGCGGGTGACCGCTCCATCACCCTCACCTCCCAGCGCGCCAGGATCCCGGTGACCATCCAGTCCGGGGCCACCTATCCCGTGACCGCCTCGTTGACCCTCTCCAGCGACAAGCTGCTGTTCGCCAACGGCACCACCCAGTGGACCACGCCGATGACCCTCCTGCCCCTGCACGCCAACGTGATCTACGTCACCGTCCAGACCCGGGCGCCGGGGCTCTTCAAGGTGTCGGTGACCCTCCGCTCCCCCGCCGGCGGCCTTCTGCTCTCGAGCGGTGAGGTGACGGTCCGGTCAACCGCCTCGTCGGTGGTCGGCGTGCTCCTCTCGGTCGGGGCGGTGGCGGTCCTGTTGGCCTGGTGGATCCGGACCTCGCGCAAACGGAGGGCCCTGCAGGAACAGGACGAGGTGGCGGCATGAGCGAGATCGAGATCGACGGGTTGCCGCCTGCCCCGGGAGGCGGACGCAGGCGCCTCGCCGGCGCCACCGCCGGCATGGCGGTCGGCACGACCCTGTCGCGGATCACCGGCGTGGGCCGCGTCATGGCCCTCACCGCCGCCCTCAGCAGCGGGCCGTTCGCCGACGGCTACAACCTGGCCAACACCACACCCAACATCATCACCGACATCGTCATCGGGGGCGTGCTGTCCGCCACCTTCGTGCCGGTCTTCGTCGACCGATTGACCACCCGCCCCGGCAAGGACGCCTGGGAGGCCATCTCCTCGGTGGTCACCGTCACCATCGCGGTGCTCGTCGCCTCCACGGTGGCCTTCTTCGTGCTCACCCCGAGCATCATCGACCTCTACACGGTCACCAACCACAGCGTCGACGTGCACCAGCAGCAGCAGGTGGCGGTGTTCCTCCTGCGCTGGTTCGTCCCCCAGCTTGCCTGCTACGGACTGATCGCCCTGTTCACCGCCCTCCTCAACACCCGAGGCAAGTTCGCCGCCCCGATGTTCGTGCCCATCGCCAACAACCTGGTGGTGATCGGCATACTGCTTTGGTTCCACGCCCTGGTCCCCCACCCGAGCCTGGCCTCGGTCGACGCCAACCACCGGGGCCTCGTCATCCTCGGGATCGGTACGACCATGGGCGTGGTGGTGCAGGCCGCCCTGCTGCTGCCGTCCCTCCTGCGCGCCAACCTGCACATCCACTTCCTGTGGCGACCCATGCACGAGTCGATGCGCACCATCACCCGGCTCGCCAGCTGGACGTTCGGGTGGGTGCTGGCCAACCAGGTGGCGCTGTTCGTCGTCCTCGCCCTGGCCGACGCCGTGGCCGGCGCCGTCTCCGCCTACACCTACGCCTACACCTTCTTCCTGCTCCCCTACGGGGTGGTGGCCGTGTCGGTGATGAGCGCGGTGACCCCGTCGCTCGCCGCCCGCTGGGCCCGCCGTGACTCGGTCGCCTTCCGCCACCGGATGGCCTTCGGGCTGCGGGGGATGCTGGCCATCATCATTCCGTCGGCGGTGGGCATGCTCATCCTGGCCCACCCACTCATCGACCTGGTGCTGGCCCATGGCGCCGAGACGACCGCTGACGCCGAGCCGACCGCCGTGGCGCTGGCCATGTTCTCGCTCGGCCTGCCGGGGTTCTGCACCTACCTCTACATGGTGCGCGTCTTCCAGGCCATGCAGGACACCAAGACGGCGTTCAAGCTCTACCTGGTGGAGAACGGCATCAACGTCGTCTTCGCCGTGCTGCTGGTCGGGCCGCTCGGCGTCCGGGGGCTCGCCCTGTCGGTGTCCATCGCCTACTCGGTGGCCGCCCTGCTGGCAATGGCCGTCGTCCGCCGGCGGGTCGGGGGGCTCGGTGGACCCGACCTGACCACGCCGGTCAAGCGGGTCCTCGGAGCGTCGGCGGTGATGGCGGTGGCCACCGTCCTCGCCCTCAACGTCTCGGGGGCGACCTCGGGTCCCGCCCTACTCGGACGGGTCGTCCTGGCCGTGGTGGTCGGGGCCGTGGCCTACTCGGCCACCGCCGCGCTCCTTGCCGCCCGGGCGGACCGCCGGGGCGAGGCGGTCCCCACCACCCCGAGCGCGGGGCGCAGTCACCCCTCCCCCGCCGCGTTCCATGACAGACTCGACACGCGCTCTGACGATCCGCCTTACCGGCACCTGCGCCCGGTGAGCTACCCACCGGGGGGCGAGGAGGGGCCGGCAGAAACAAGCCAGCCGGGGGGCGAGGAGGAGGACATCGATGGCCCGCATCCGGGTGGTAACCGATAGTGCATGTGATCTCTCCGCGGAGCTCGCCGCCGATCGCCCGCTGACAATCGTCCCGCTCTCCATCCGGTTCGGCTCCGAGGAATTCATCGACGGAACGACGCTCTCCACCGACGAATTCTGGGCCCGGTGCGCCGCCAGCTCGGTGCTGCCGGAGACGTCGGCCCCGTCGCCTGGCGCGTTCCAGCGGGCGTTCGAGGCCGCCGCCGACGACGGATACGACGGGGTGCTCTGCATCAACCTGTCGGCCGGCGTCTCCGCCACGTACCAGGCGGCGGTGGCCGCGGCCAAGGCCGTGAGCGACACGATCCCGGTCCGCACCGTCGACTCCCGGTCGATGACCATGGGCCTCGGGCTCATGGCCCTCGACCTCGCCGAACTGGCCCAGACCGGGGCAACACTCGACGCGCTGGTGGAACGGTCCGGCCAGCTCATCCCCCGGACGAAGGTGTTCGGGGTGGTGGACACCCTCGAGCACCTCGAGAAGGGCGGCCGGATCGGGGGGGCGCGGGCCCTGCTCGGCTCGCTACTCAACATCAAGCCGGTGGTCACCCTGGTCGACGGTGTCGTGGAGGAGGAGTCGAAGCAGCGCACCCGGAGCCGCTCGCTGCGCTACCTGGCGGACAAGGCCAAGGACTCCCCGCTCCTCAGCCGGCTGGCCGTGTGCAACGGCGCGGCCCCCGACATCGGGGAGTTCCTCGAGATGATCGACGGGGTGCACTCCGAGCACCCGCGGGTGGTGGTCGACCTCGGCCCGGTCGTCGGCACCCACACCGGTCCGGGGACCATCGGGGTGTGCCTGCTGACGGTCGACTGACCCGGGCGACCGGGGCGGCGCGGCGGCCTACCGGCCCGCGTCCCGGCAGGCCGCGCGGTGGCCCGGACTATCCTCGCACCATGGATCCGACGCCAGAGCCGCCCGCGCCCCGCCTGCCCGGTTCGGGGACCACGGGGGACCTGCCCGCCCGGGGTGCCGATCAGGTCGACGCCCTGGTGGCGTTGCTTCGCGACAGGACAGTGCGCCCGCTGACCCTGGCCACCCGCGCGGTCGTCTTCGGCATCATCGTATTCGCCGCCGCCGTGATCACCCTCGTCCTCCTCTCCATCACCCTGATCCGCCTCCTCACCGTGTACGCCTTCGACGGGCGGGTATGGCTCTCCGACCTGGTGGTCGGGGTCCTGTTCGTTGTCATCGGCATCGTGGCCTGGTCCCGCCGTTCGGAACCGGAGGCCGGAACCGAGGGCGCGGCGTGACCGAAGCCCGCCAGGTCGTGATCCTCGGTTCAGGACCGGCCGGGCTGACCGCGGCCATCTACGCCTCCCGGGCCCAGCTGTCGCCCCTGGTCGTCGAAGGCGAGCCGTCCTCGACCAGCGATCAGCCGGGTGGCCAGCTGATGCTGACCACCGAGGTGGAGAACTTCCCCGGATTCGTCAACGGCATCATGGGCCCGGAGCTCATGCAGGCCTTCCGCGAACAGGCCGCCCGGTTCGGCGCCGACTACGTGACGGCCAAGGCGTCGCGGGTGGACCTCTCGAGCCGTCCGTTTGGCATCTGGGTGGGCGACCCGGACGCCACCGACCCGACCTACACCGCCGAGGCGCTCATCATCTCGACCGGGGCCCGGTCATTGATGCTGAACCTGCCGAACGAGGAGCGCCTGCTCGGCTACGGGGTCTCGACCTGTGCCACCTGCGACGGGTTCTTCTTCCGCGATCGGGAGATCGCCGTGGTCGGAGGCGGCGACTCGGCGCTCGAAGAGGCACTGTTCCTCACCCGGTTCGCCCAGCGGGTCACGGTGATCCACCGACGCGGCCAGCTGCGGGCCTCCAAGGTCATGCAGCAACGAGCCTTCGCCAACGACCGGGTCGAGTTCCTGTGGAACACGTCGGTGATCGACGTGCTCGGCGACACCACGGTCACCGGCGTCCGGGTGCGCAACAACCTGAGCGAGGAGGAGTCGGACCTCGAACTGTCCGGGCTGTTCGTCGCCATCGGCCACGAGCCCAACACGTCCCTGTTCAAGGGCCAGCTCGAGATGGAGGAGAACGGATACCTCCAGACGTTCGATGGGACCCGCACCAACGTCGATGGGGTCTTCGCCTGCGGCGACGTCCAGGACCACCGCTACCGCCAGGCCATCACCGCGGCCGGCTCGGGATGCATGGCCGCCATCGACGTGGAGCGCTGGCTCGAGGAGCAGGCCGGACCCGGTCACTGAGCCCTGTGACCACTGGGAATGCGGAGGAGCTCGCGGCTGTTGACCTAGCGTGTCCCACCGAGGGACGCCGAACGGGGCCCGCCGACCGGGCAGGAGGAACACCCACCATGAGCGAGAAGATCACGAACCTGAGCGACGCTAGCTTTGACGAGCATGTCAAGTCCTCGGACGTTCCGGTGCTGGTGGACTTCTGGGCGGAGTGGTGTGGCCCGTGCAAGATGATCGCGCCGGTATTGGAGGAGATCGCGTCCGAGCAGGAGGGCAAGCTCGGGATCGCCAAGCTCAACATCGACGACAACCTGGACGTCACCCGGCGCTTCGACGTGATGAGCATCCCCACGCTGATCCTGTTCAAGGAGGGCGAACCGGCGGTCCGCATCGTCGGTGCCAAGGGCAAGGGTCAGCTCCTACAGGAGCTCGCCGCCCACCTGTAGGATCGCCACCTGCCCCCCGCGGACCGACGCCGCCCGTCTGGGGCTGGGTGGTGGGTGCGGCGTGAGCCCGGACCGCGAGCTCCGGCTTGAGGTCGGTGCCACCGGACCGGCGACAGAGGACGTGCAGCGCCGCCTGCAGCAGCTCGGTTTCTCGACCGGAATCGACCCCAAAGGTGAGTACCAGGCGGGGACTAGGGCGTCGGTCGAGGCCTTCCAGTACCGGCGCGGCCTCCGTGTCGACGGCGTGTGCGGAGTCCAGACCTGGTCGGCGCTCGTCGAGGCCGGACGTCGCCTGGGGGATCGCTTCCTCTACCGGCGGACGCCCATGCTGCGCGGCGACGACGTGGCCGAGCTCCAACAACGGCTCAGTGCACTCGGGTTCGACACGGGGCGGGTGGACGGCATCTTCGGGGACATGACCTCGGCGGCCCTCGGGGAATTCCAGCGCAACGTCGGGATCCCTGTCGACGGGATCGCCGGTGCCGCGACCGTCTCCGAGCTCCTCCGGTTCGGCAGCCGACACGACGACACCGAGCTGGTCACCTCCGTCCGGGACCGCGAACTGCTCCGCCAGGCGCCGCGCACGCTGGCCGGTCGGCGGGTGGCCATCGGCGAGGAGGGCGGCCTCGACGCTGCTGTGGCCGCCCTCCGCCGGCTGCTGGTCGTCAGCGGGGCCCTGGTGACCACCCACCATCACCCGGACGGCTCCATCCAGGCGTCCGAAGCCAACGCCGGGGCGGCGGAGGTCTACATCGGGCTGCGCCTCCACACTGACGACGACCACTGTTCGACCGCCTACTACGCCGGCTACCGCTACTCCTCCCCCGGCGGGCGCCGCTTGGCCGAGTTGCTCCAGAAGACACTCTCCACCACGCTCGGTCTCCCCGACAGCGGGAGTCGAGGCATGTCCCTACCGCTCCTCCGCGAAACGAGAATGCCGGCGGTCATCTGCGAGATCGGACCGCCGGCGGTCGTGGTGGAACAGGCGCCGGCCATCGCCCGGGCCGTCGTCGGGGCCCTGACCGAATGGGTCGGATCCACCTGGGAATAGCCGGAGCCCTGACCGTCGACCCGGGGTCGATGGTCGGCATCTGAGCGTAATCCACAGCTTCATGCACAGGTTGTGGATTACGCTCTACGGGAGGGTTCAAGCAGCCTATTGCCACTCATAGTGGCCGTTTCCCACCAGCTTTCACAGTTATGTCAAGCAACAACCACTCTGCGTAGTCTTCTCAGACGGCGCTTGGCTCGACCCGCCCGACCATCAGCTTGTAGATTCGCTCGAGGTCCTCAAGGGTCGCGAACTCGACCACGACCTTTCCCCGCTTGCTGGAGAGGTCGACCTTCACCCGGGTGTTGAGATGGCTGGAGAGAAGCTCTTCGAGCTCCAGGATGCCGGG
>JBKQRT010000123.1:0-2836 GCA_052143895.1 Acidimicrobiales bacterium
TCGGGACGTTCGCCCTGGCCAATGAGATCATCGACCTCGGCGGGCGGCCCGGACACGCGTTGCCCGGCCGCAAGGTGCTGACCCTGGTCCACGCCATGGTGGCCGGACGCCGGACGGTTGTTCTGAATGCGTTTTGACCAACCTCTTGATTGCACGCCTCGTCGCCGCAAGATCCACGGGTTTACCGGCTAGACGGGGCCGACCCTGGGCCTCGGGAACCCATGCTCGGTCCGCCTCTGTGTGTCTACCGGTGACCGAGTAGCACGGCTCGAGCGCTGACGGTCATTGAGATTCGGTCCAAAAGGTAGGTGTCGATTTTCGAGCGGACCTTGGGGTCGAGGTACAACTCCGGGGAAAGCATCTTCGCTATGGCGGAACATGCACAGATCAGCAACTCGAAGTACGCACCAAGATCCGCATCTGGACAACCGTGGTGATGGAGCCATTTCTCACAGTGATTGGCGGCAGCCTCGAGTTGGTCACATGCAGCGGTCAATGCTGGTCCGGACGAGCCCCTCAGATCCAGGGCGTCATCCTCGGTTCGCATAAGCCCGTCGATGAGGGGTGCGGCCTCCGCATACCACCTGTGCATCGCTCTGCGTCTCCGCATGGTCGGAATATATCCCCATTAGCCCTGATCGTTCACGGGACCGCCTGAGCTGACCTGCCCGCGTCCGCGGAAAAGCCCTCCGCACAAGGGAAACTGTTGTTCTCGACGCAACAGGAACCCAGGAACAGGAGGGCACTTCCAAAGTGAACGGTATCAGCGCGTCCCACGTGATTGTTGAACCCGGCGGGACGGGCGTGGCGGCCCACGTCGGACTGCACGCCCTTGGCTGTTTTGCCGACCGTCTGGGCCTGGGTGATTCGCTCTCCGCCCGGATCCCGCTGACCGGTGAGCGCCTCCCCATCCACGATCGAGGGAAAGTCCTCGTGCACACCGCCCTGATGCTGGCCGGGGGCGGGGAGAGCTGTGCCGACATCGAGCACCTGCGCCTACAGCCCGACCTGTTCGGCTCGGTGCCGTCGGACTCGACGGTGTTCCGCACGTTCCACCAACTCGACGTGACGACACGAGCGGGGATCGCCGAAGCGATGGCCGAGATGCGAGCGAAGGTGTGGTCCCGGTCGTCAGCGACCACCGGGTCGTCGCCGGTGATCCTCGACATCGATGCCTCGTTGGTCGAGATCCACACCGACGGCAAGGAGCGGGCCGCCCCCACCTACAAGGGCGGGTTCGGCTTCCACCCGATGTTCTGCTTCGCCGATGCCACCGGCGAAGTGCTGTCCGGCGTGCTCCGTCCGGGCAACGCCGGTGCCAACACGGTGGCGGACCACCTCGATGTCCTCGACGCCGCCATCGCCCAACTGCCCGCAACAATCGCATCCGGGCACCGGAACGGTGACGATGCTGCGGTGGCGGACAGGACCGTCGTGGTCCGGGCCGACTCGGCCGGATGCACCGAGGGGTTCCTGGCCGGGTGCCGGGCCCGCAACGTCAACTTCTTCGTCACCGCACGGTCGAATCCCCAGTTGACAGCCGCCGTCTGCGACGCCATCGGCATCGAGACCGTCTGGGAGCCGGCCCTGACCCAGGCCGGCGATCCTCGCGACGGTGCTGCCGTGTGCGAGCTGACCTCGCTGATCACCGACGACAAGCTTCCCGCTGGCACCCGGTTGATCGTGCGACGCGAACCACTCCACCCCGGTGCGCAGCGCAGCCTGTTCCCGAGCCTCGACTTCCGCTACTGGGGCTTCTACACCGATGCGGACGGATCACCGGTCGAACTGGACGCCACCATGCGGGCCCATGCCCACGTGGAGCGCCACATCCAGCGGCTGAAGGACTCCGGGTTGTGCCGGATGCCGTTCACCAGCTTCGAGGCCAACGCCACCTGGATGATGGCCGTGGCCATGAGTGCGGACCTGGTGCGCTGGTTCCAGCTGCTGTGTTTCGACGGACGCTGGGTCGACGCCCGACCCAAGGCCATGCGTTGGGGCATCTTCCATGCCCCGGGACGCCTGATCCACAGGTCACGCCAACGCGTCGTGCGGATCATCGACGGCTGGCCCGGCACCGATGCGCTGCTCGAGGCCCATCGCCGCATCGCCCTGCTCACCTGACCGACTTTCGCACCCCGCCAGCGGGCACCAGGCTGACGACGCGCGCCCCGAGTGGCCCTCCAGGCCATTTCTGACCACCGCAATTGACCGCAATGCCGGCCAGGTGACCGTCGGGACGGCCAAATCGTTCGAGGTCCCGGTCAAGTAGCCCGATTCATTGCCTCACGAAAACCCTCCGGATTCTCGTGAACGATCAGGGTTAGCCGGGCGCTGCTCAGGTGTTCAGGCACACCCACAGCGCATTCTTTGCCGTCCGGTGCGCAGGGTTGAGCCACTTCCCAGCCGCCCCTCGGGTCAACCTGCCCTCCGAGCCCATCCGGTGAGCCCCCTGCGCTCCTTTGGCGGCTCAGATCCTTCCACTGGAGCCGGAGCCGGAACCTCATCTGCCACCTTGCTGCAAGTGGAGCAGATCCGAACATCACCGACCATCCGGGTCACGCAGATCTTCCCGCAGGCCTCGCATCCGCGACCAACGTAGACCTGGGCGGAAAGGGCCACCCGCTCGTTACTCAGGCTGCCGAGCCGCTCTTGGACATCTTCACGGAGATGGAGCGTCCCATCATCCGAGCGGTAGACGATGCCACCACGCCGGTGCTCCGGCACGAGTGGACCCGGTCGTCCGGTGGACTGTAAGGCCGAGGCGGTTGACAGGCCCATCGGCAGGTGCGAGCCTCGCAGTGCGCAGCTGATCGTCGGGGCGCCATGACCTGGA
>JBKQRT010000124.1:0-9657 GCA_052143895.1 Acidimicrobiales bacterium
GATGAATGACCCCACCGTACAGGAGGGGTGTGTCACCCGACGGCGAGGTCGAGCCCGAAACCGGTCAGCTCGCTTCGAGCCCGATCCCGTCGATGCCCGCGCTCCGACCGTCAACCCAGACGTCCACCGAAGCGGCCCGGGCCACGATCCGACGGATCCGGGCACGCCCGTCGAGGATCCGGAGCTTGATCTGACCCAACGTCGGCTGGCTGGCCCCGCTCTGGCATGCGGTCGACTCCTCCAAGGCGTGTCCGTGGTCCGATTCAGGAAGTAGCCGCCGACCTCTTACCTGCGCTTTTGGATCGACCTCTGGACCTCGGGGCCGAGTGACGGTCGTGACGGGACCCGTTCGCTAGCTCGTGCACGCCGCGATGGAAGCAGCGGACCCGATCCCCGAGTAGTCGTTGGTGTTCCACAGGTTCTGATGCACCTGCGGCCACGCCCCCCGGTCCTCGCACGCTGGTGCACCGGTCCGCCAGATGAACAACTCCCCTTCGCGGGTCCCGGCCACCAGCACCTGCTGCGGCATCGACCCGAGGGTGCCGAACACCGCTCCGCCGGTGACCCATCCCCCGGTCAGCTTGGGGAAGCCCGGGGCCTCCTGCCCTTCGGCATCGAACGCCCGCAGGTCCGAGTCCGAGCTCACTTCCACGGCGTACGCCTGTCCTCTGCTTCCGGTCAGGTTCGCCACGATCGGCTGGTCGAAGAATTGCAGGCTGTCCATCACTTGGGGGAATCCAGACAGCAGCTCCCCGGTTGCCGCGTCCCACGCATCGAGCTGGCTGTCGTGCGGCGACTGCTCGGCCGGCTCGGAGACGTCGATCAGCTCCCCGGCACTCTCCGCCGCACTGATCACGTCGAGCGATCCGCCACGTCCCGACGCCGCGCCGAGCGGTGCGATGATCGGCATCCCGAGGGCGGGAACACTGGTGCCGAGAACCCCGGTCGAATTGGACCTGGCCCCTGCGGGCCCCGACGACATTACATTGGGCAACCCGTTCGTCGTCCCCAGGGAATCGCTCCCGTCCGCTCGGAGCAGGTAGACCGGACCGACATCGCTCTCCACCACGATCAACGGCGTGTGACCGGGCACTGTGGCCACCGCCGGGCCGTTGCTCGCCCCGTCACCGATGTCGGGGAGCAGGTCGGGATCGAGATCGGCGATGGCCACCGGCCAACCCGGGAGGAACGCACCAGGGTTCGGATAGCCCGGCGGATCCGGAGCGCCGGCGGCTGCTTGGCGCAACGACCCTTCGGGCCAGATGGCATAGACCCGGCTGTTGGCCACATCCGAGAGCTTCCCCACCGCCGAGAAGAGCACCCCCAGGGTCCCGAGCGACGCGTTGGGCGCGGCGGTGTACTGCTCGTTCGAGGTCACAACTACTTCGGGTGGCCCGCCGGGCTCCAGCTGGGCGATGGCCGGCGAGTCGACGAGCTTGGTCCCCGTGTCTCCCTGGGCCCCCGGAAGGAACGCCACCTGACCAGTGGACGGATCAACCGACTTCACCTTCGTCGGGTCCACCACCTCCACCGGCCAGCCCGGCGTCCACTTCCCGTCCGGCTGCCAAGCGTACACGTGACGGTCCATCGCCGCTGCCACCACGTCGAGCGTTCCGTTGCCCTGCAGGTCCCCGAGCACCGGCGCGCCCAGGATCCCCCGGAGCACCTCGTTGTCCGTGTTGGTCACGCCCGGCCCCGAGAACGCGGCGTCGGTGCGCACCGGCCAACCCGCTAGCAGCTTCCCCTCGGCGTTCCACGCCCACACCCGTCCGGTGAGGTCGGTGACCACCACGTCGAGCTGATGCCCTTTCGCGTCGGCCAGATCCCCCACCGCCAGACCGCCGACGATCTCCCCTCGGGGAACTGCCTGTACCACCTTCGAGATGTACGCCTTCTCCTCGGGGTGGTACCCGGTGTCGGGGGCGGTGTGGACCGGCCAACCCGGGAGGTCCTTCCCATTCGAGCCGTACGCGTGGACTGTTCCGCCCGCCGTCGCCACCAGGAGGGCGTCGGTCCCTCCCGGCCCGACGGGGGCCAGCACCGGAGGGGCCACGATCGAGCTCGGGAACTGCGTGGGAACCCCGTTGACCAGGCTCGGATCCTGGTGGAGGAACTCGGTGCGCCGGGCCATACCGACCATCCCCGCCGCGTCCTGGACGACGACCCGGATGGTGAACATGTACTTGTCGGGGAGAGGTTGACCGTTCGCCGCCGCCGGCGACTCGTCGAGCTTCACCGACTTCGGGAAAAGCCCGGCCACCCGGGACAAGGGGATCCGGGCCAGCACCCCTGTGCGCATCCCGTGCCCGGTGCCGCTCGACACCACCCGCCACGCCGACTGGGCCGGCGTCTGGCCCGC
The DNA here is from genome assembly GCA_052143895.1 of Acidimicrobiales bacterium. Classification (GTDB taxonomy): domain Bacteria; phylum Actinomycetota; class Acidimicrobiia; order Acidimicrobiales; family RAAP-2; genus Bog-756. The sequence goes on from JBKQRT010000124.1 coordinate 2,360, forward strand.
CGCCACCTGCACCTCGTAGCGCCACGACGCGCTGCGGGTCGTCCCCATCACACCGGACACTGTCACCTGCTGCGACGGCGAGAGCACCTCGTACCACGGCAGGCCATCGATCTCGGCCTGGGGAGGGATGCGGCCCGAGGAGATCCATTGCACCAGACGAGCCGCGTCGATCCGGCCGTATCCGGACGTGGCGTCGAAGCCCGGCCCGGTGGGGTCGCGCTGGGTAGTGACGAGAGGCAGGCCGGTGGTCACCTTCGTGTTGTCGGCCGGCCCGTTGGGGGGCGCGGCGGTGGCGAAGTCGATGTCGTCCGCCGACATGGTCACCAGCTGGGTGATCTCGTTGACCGAAAGCGCCACGGGAGCCCCTGAGACCGTATGGAGCCCAGGGTACGGCGTGATGACATGGTCGGCCATCGCCACCGCGGCGGCCGATTCGGCCACGCCGACGATTCCGCCGGTCTTCCCCGTCGCCTCCGATGAGCACGAGGTGCTCTCGACACTCACCGAGATGTTGGCCCCGTAGTTCGTGCAGCCGTTCAGGTAGAGGTAGCTGGGCGGCGAATAGCTGGCGTCGTGGTTAACGCTGTTCACCACGATGGTGTTCTCGAGGACTGCGGGCAGGTTGTGGTGCTCGGAGTCCTCGTCCGCCGCGCTGGCGACGACCGGCACCCCGTGGTCCTCGGCGTAGGTGATGGCTTCCGTGTCGGTCTCGGTCACGTCGTAGGTGCCGAGTGCCTCCTGGATCACCGTCGCCCCGGAGTCGACCGCGAACAGTGCCCCCTCGGCGAAGGCGTTGCCAGAAGTGATGAACGAGTCACCTACTTTGATCGGCAGCACCATGCAGCTCGGGCAGGCGCCTACTTCCTGGTCCAGGGTGCCGGCCGCCCCGACTGCATCCTCAGCGGTGCCCGTGCCGTGGTCGTAGTGCACCGCGTCGTAGGGGTCGTTGTCGTCGTCGACGAAGTCCCATCCGGCGATGGCGTCGGTGAAAGCCGCCGGGCCGCTGCGAGCGGCGTAGTACCTGCTCCCCGGGGTCCCGAAGGTCGCGATCAGGTCGGCTGGCGAGATCCCGGTGTAGCCGAACCCGTCCCCGTCTTGGGTAGGGCAGAAATAGGGATTGGCGATCCGGGGATCGTTCGCGTACTGCGCCACGTTGAAGATCCCCGAGCCGTCGAGGTCATAGGGGTCGGTGTCGGAGAAATGCTGACCGGCCGCTTCGAGCTGCGCTTTGGTCTTCCCCTGCGCGTTCTCCGGTGGAGGCAGCGCGTCACGGTTGAGGTAGATCTTGTCGACCAATGCCGGGTCGCACCACTCGATGCCCGAATCGGTCACCGCGATCACCGTGGAGGGCCGGCCGGTGGTGGTCTGCCAGGCTGTGTCGACACTGTTGCCCTCGACCCCGCAGAGCTCCTGGGGGTTGTCGGCCAGCACGGGGTCGCTCGAGCGGGCGCTGGTGAGCTTCAGGTCTCCTCCGCCCTGACTCCAGTTGGCGGGGCGCTCGGGGATCACCGTCTTGGGCGTGTGCGGATCGGTGGCCCAATCGACTTCCGACGTTCCGGCCGGCGCGGCGGGCCACGGGAATTGCCCGGTCTGGGTGGCGGTGCCCGAGCCGGTGTCGGGGTCGGCGGTCAAAGCCGGACATGATGCCGGTCGGCTGTCGACCGTAGCCGAGGCGGTCGGCAACTTCGCCGAGAGGAGGACCGCCGGGAGCGACGACGAGGCGGACCCGCCACAGGCCGCGAACAGGGCGGTGCCGACGACCGCGGCGAGTCCGACAGGGATGCCTCGCCACCTCGGGCGACGGGTATCTTGGCACTCGCTCTCCCAAGCGTCCTCGCTGCCAACCGTACGGCTCCCCAACACCAGCCCAACGTACCCCGTCCACCATGGCGGAGCCCCGCTGTTCGACCTGACCGACCAGGTGTGGGGGCCGCGTCCTTGACCGGGGGCCACCGCCTCGCCCTAGGAGCGTCAGGGGTCACCCCGAAGTGTAAGTGCCGGAGTGGGGGACTTGAAAACCGCGTCCGCGAGCGAGGTCCGCTCGCGTGCGAAGCACGCCGCGCCGGACTGAGGGCGTTGCTGGCGAGGCGAAGCGAGCACCAGGAACCACGCCCTGCTCATGCCCTGAGGGTAGCTTCATTGCTCACACCTCTTAGGACCGCACTTCAGTCAAGTCCTCGTCGTAGAGTGACGACATGGCACGTCGTAGTTCACTCAGAAGCCAGCTCTACCGTGGTGCTCGGGACCTGGGGAACATCGAAGCATTCGAGCGTGGTGGCGTGGCGGGCGAAGGCAAGCGCATCATGCGGCGGAAGGTCTACCGAACCACCAACGGCTACACGAACCGCCTACTCCGGTCCGCTGGACTGATGGGCAAGCGGCGACGCTGAGTCCTGGGACAGTCCGACGATCAGCCCGAGCAGCCTGAGTCCGTCGGCTGTGGGTTGCAGGGTTGCTGAACCAATTCTTCTTCGGCAGTCTGCCGGAGTCCGGTCGTTTCGATCAGGGCCGAAAGTCCCAACTTCGTTTCGGGCCGAATGTCGCTAGCAAGAAGACGTCATCGGCGGGCCCGTCGGGCATCTAGCCTCCGCCCCCGGGCGATTGCGGGCGGTGTTCGGCATCGACCACTTCGGCGTCGTCGAGGTCAGAACCACACGAGGCGCATGAGGGAGGTGCATGGCTAATCACCTGGTCGGGCTCTGCCACCTGGGCCAGGTGTTTGCCCGGTGAACCGGGATGCTTTCCCTGCTTGCGGGCGGCGGCCCGACGCTCGGCACGAGACGGTGCCGGGGGCTTCGCGACCCCTTCGGCAGATCGCGGCATCGACGAGTTGCGCGGGTTGCGGCCGAGGCGCTCTTCCAAGTCGGCCAGCTTCGATTGGAGCATCGCCACCTGAGCCCGAAGCAGTTCGTTCTCGGACGCCAGCTGCTCATAGGTCGGAGCGTCGGAGGAGGGATCGCGGGTCGGCATTCCCCCCGGAATGCGCGTCGGTCGCGCCGGTGGTGGACGCGGAGGTCAGGGGACCTGAACAGTTACGACCAATTCAGCGCCGCGGCGAAGAACGGACGACGCGCTCGACGGCTGCTGAGACTGCTGTGACGACGCTCGGATTGAACACCGTTGGAACGATGTAGACCGGCGAAAGCTCTGTTGCCGTGACAACGTCAGCGATCGCTTTACCGGCGGCGATCTCGATCTCTTCGGTGATCTGCTTTGCACCAACATCGAGGAGACCTCGGAAGATACCGGGAAAGACGAGCACATTGTTAATCTGGTTCGGCTCATCACTCCTGCCCGTTGCCACGATCGCGGCGTAGCGTCGAACCAGCACTGGGTCAACTTCGGGATCGGGGTTCGCGAGAGCAAACACGATGGAATTGGGCGCGAGGGCTTTTAGGTGCTCCTCGGTTACAAGGTTCGGTCCAGATACCCCAATGAGGACATCCACACCAGCGATGGCGTCAACGAGACTGCCAGTTCTCTTCTCCAGATTTGTGTGCGCGGCGAGCCAACGCCGAGCGTCGTCGAGTCGGGGATCATCTTCGGACAAGATCCCATTTCGGTTGATCCCAATGACGTCTCCGACGCCTTCGGCAAGCAGCAATTTGATGATCGCGGTGCCGGCGGCACCGACTCCGAGCACGACGACGCGGATGTCTTTCATCTTCTTGCCGACCACGCGGAGCGCGTTCAATAGGGCCGCAAAGACGACAATCGCTGTTCCGTGTTGATCGTCATGGAAGACAGGGATGTCGAGCGTTTCGCGTAGCCGTGACTCGATTTCGAAGCAACGCGGTGCCGAGATATCCTCGAGGTTGATCCCTCCGTAGACTGGGGCGATGCATTCGACGATCCGCACGATCTCGTCGACATCTTGTGTCGCGAGGCAGACTGGCCACGCGTCGATGCCCGCGAATCGTTTGAATAGAAGTGCCTTCCCTTCCATTACCGGGAGTGCAGCTGCTGGGCCAATGTTGCCGAGGCCTAGGACGGCAGACCCGTCGGTCACGACAGCCACCGTGTTGCGCTTTATCGTGAGGTTCCTGGCGACTGCCGGGTCTTTGGCGATTGCCATCGAGATGCGCGCGACGCCAGGCGTGTATGCCATGGAGAGGTCATCTCGGGTCTTCAGCGAGACCTTTGGCTCGACCGAGATCGTTCCGCCCAAGTGCAGTAGGAACGTCCGGTCGCTCATTGCTAGGACGTGCGCCCCGTCAACAGCATCAACTGCGGTCCGGACCTGTCCAGAGTGTCCGTCATCAATGGCATTGCATGTCAAATCAACGATCATACGGCTTTCGTTTGGCTCAACGACATCGAGAGCCGTTACGGCGCCACCAGCATCGCTAACGGCAGTGGTGACTGCGCCGATACCCGATGCATCATCGAGTTCGACGCGCATAGTCACCGAATATGAGGCACTGGGAACGCTCACAGCAGCAGTTAGGACCTCGTGTCGCACCCGCGACTGAAGGCCTTGTCCACCACCGTCGGTCGTATGAGCTCAACGCCGGTAATCAACATGCCTGCGAGCGTATCGCCTTACGTTCCCGGAGGTCCAGCGGGTGTAGTGTCCGAAAACGCGATCACCCCTTCCACGAGGGCCTCTGCAAGGCATTGATCGCCTCGACTACCTTCGACCCGATGCGAGTGCATCGGGCACGAGGGAAGCTTTGGGCCTTCGTCTATCTCGCTCTCCGAAGCCTGCTCAGTCATCGGTCTCCTGCGGTCCCTGCAGAACGGTCCAAGGAGATCGAACTCCTCGCCCTGCGCCACGAGGTGGCGATACTTCGACGCCAGGCACCTTGTTCTCCTGGCACCGCCGGCTCATGGCCAAACGCTGGACGTACCCCCATCGTTCACCAGGCCGTCCATCCATCGACGACGAGACAACCGGGCTCGTGGTGCACTTCGCAGGACTCTCTGCCGGACACCCCCTACGTTGACGAACCCAAGCTGATTGAGTCAGCACCGTCGCTTGGGGAGAAAGACCTGCGTCATGGCGGAGAGGCGCACGGTGGCTCAGTCGATGCCGTTGACGCCGTGTGGACCTACGTCGCATCGAGAACCACGGGGTTCTGAGCGAATCAGCCTTCGGTTTGTGGCGCTCTCGCTGCTCTGGGACACCCAACTCATCGGGTATCGGCATGTCTGAAGGAGCGGGGCCGTGTCAAGAGGAGCAGGAGCGAACGGGCTTCGATTGGGTAGGCATGCCCTCCGACGCGACGACTGATGAGCTGGCGCGCCGGCGAGACCGGAGGGGTCCAGGTGGAGCGCCCGCAGCGAAGCGAGGACGAACGACCTTGACACCTCGGTCGCGTGGCGCAGAATCGATCAGGTTGTCGTTGTCGGCACGTGGGGTGCCCCTGTTGTCGCACCAAGGTCTCTCATCCACGAGAGGGTGAGGAAGGGGCAGGCTCGGCTGCCCAGGCATGTCTTCGTCGAGTTTCTCGACATAGTGCGTTCCGGGCAACACTGGACGGGCTCAATCACTTAGACGGCGTCGCCACCTCGAAGAAGTGGGAGCCTTGCCGTTAGCCGAGCTCGCGTCCGGTGTGTCCGAGCGTCACGCCGCCTTCGTGCCCTGGAGGCAGCGGATCTCGCCGTCTCGGAGGCCGTAGTAGACGAGCGTGAGAACTTTGCGGGCGATGGCCACGTTGGCTCTCGTCTTTCCACGCCGCTCGGCGTTGGCGTGGAACTTCTCGGTGAAGGCATCACCGCCGTGATAACAGGCCACCGCCTCGATGGCCGCCCACCGGACCAGACGGGAGCCCTGTTTGGTGATCCGTCCCCGATGGACCTTGCCATCGGACTCCCGGTGGAGGGGTGTCAGCCCAGCCCACGAGCACAGTGCCTGTGGCGAGTCGAAGCGGTTCACCTCCCCGATCTCGGCCACGAACACGGCAGCCATCACCTTCCCGACGCCGTAGATGGCCTGGACGGCGTTGTAGCCCGGATCGTCCTTGCACATGGAGTGGATGGTGCGGTCGAACCGGGCGATCTCCTCGTCGTAGTTGTGGACGAGGTCGCGCAGCACGGCCAGGCGGTGGTCGAACGCATCGGGGAGCTCGAGGGCGTCGAACTGGGCTGTCCCGCTCTCACCCCACATGTCGTTGCGGACCGGAAGGATCCCGTTCTTGGCCATGACCGCATGGGCCTGGGCCTTGACCCCGGTCCGAAGGTTGCACAGCTTGTGCCGGAACCGGACCAGCTCTCTCAGCTCACGGATCGGCGGCGGGGCGATCCATGCCTCGGCCAGCCGACCCAGCCGCAACAAGTCGGCCAGGTCCCTGGCATCACGTTCGTCGTTCTTCACCCGCCGGTGTCCCCAGTCGCTCCCGTGGGGGTTGGACAGGTGGACGATGTAGCCGTGCTCTTGGAGCAGATCGACCGCCCAGTACCAGCCATAGGTGGCTTCGATCACCACGTGACTGCCCTTTGGGGCCTTGCCCACTTCCTGGGCGGACCAGACCGGGTCATTGTTGATTCGGACGCAATCGCTCTTCTCGCCTGCTTCGTCCATCCGATAGAGCACCGAGCGCCGCCGGTGAAGGTCGATGCCGACATATTCCTTACCCATAGGGGCCTCCCTTCTTGTGGAACTACGTGCAAGCCCAGTCTCGATGGTGAGAGTGGAACTATCACGGGGAGCGGAGGCCCCGCTCCTTCATCGCGTCACTTCCGGGCGTGTGGATAACTAGGCCCGCTATCCAGAGTTCCTCATCGGGGTCCGGTCAGGCCCAAAGGAAGGTCGCCACAGAGATGGACTCGGCTCAGCCGAGCCGCAAGACTGCGACACTGTGTTCTCTGAAGGCGACGCGGGGAGGTACCTCTTCCACTACACGCGCGCTGAGACCTTCATGACGCACATCCTGCCGACCTCAAATCTGCGCATGTCTTCATTCAAGAATCTCAACAACCCCGCGAGAGCAAGAACTGGCAATGCTCCGTCTCCATCGAACGAGGCGTCGAGGGAACCTGGGACGTCGGGGCGATCGCTAAGAGCTTTACGGAACAGATGAAGGGTTCCGCTTTTGCCCTCTGCTTCACACGGGATGACCCGAATCTCAGACCCGATCGGAGAGCCCACCTCTATGGTCGGGGATATGCCCATCCGAGCATGTGGGACCGCTATGCGGGGGGTCATTCAGGGGTGTGTCTGGCGTTCGACATCGACACCCTTGAAGACGATATCGCCCAAGCGGTCGCTGACAAAGGCGAGCTACTGCACCATGGCATCTACTACGACGACTGACCTTCCCCCCGCCAGCCGGACACTTGGCTATGCAGCTTGCTGT
>JBKQRT010000125.1:0-6152 GCA_052143895.1 Acidimicrobiales bacterium
AGTCGTTGGCGATGCGCACGGCGTCGGCGTCGCTGTGGTAGGGGATCACCGACAGCACGGGACCCAAGATCTCCTCCTGGGCGATGCGCATGCGGTTGTCGACGTCCACGAAGACGGTGGGCTCGACGAACCAGCCCTTGTCGATCCCCGCCGGTCGGCCACCGCCGACCGCCACCTTGGCCCCCTCCTCCTGGCCGATCCGGATGTAGCCCTCCACCCGGTCGCGCTGGCGCTCCGCCACCAGGGGGCCGACCTCGGTGGCCGGGTCGAGGGCGTCGCCGACCTTCATGGCTTTCACCTGCTCGACCAGGGCGTCGGTGACCTCGGCGTAGCGGTCGCGGGGGGCGAGGATGCGGGTGAGCGAGATGCACGCCTCCCCGTTGTTCATGATGGCGTTGGGGAGCATCAGCGGGATCGACTCCGCCAGGTCGACGTCGTCGAGGAGGATCGCCGCCGACTTGCCCCCGAGCTCGAGGCTGCACCGCTTGAGGTTGGCACCGCAGGCGGCCCCGATCTTGCGGCCGGCTGCCGTCGAGCCGGTGAAGGATACCTTGTCGACGCCGGGGTGATTCACCAGGTGCTCGCCCACCTCGCGCCCGGCCGGCACCACGCTGAGGACGCCCTTCGGCAGCCCGGCGTCGGCGAAGATCTCCGCCAGCACGTTGGCGTCCAGGGGGGTTTCGGGTGCGGGCTTGAACACCACGGTGCTGCCCGACAGCAGCGCGGGCGACAGCTTGGCGCACGCCAGGAACAGCGGGACGTTCCACGGGGTGATCGCCGCCACCACGCCGATGGGCTCCCTGCTCACCAGCACCGGCCCGAGCAGGCCGTCCTTGACCGTGTCGAAGGCGAACGTGGACCCGAGGCCGGCGTAGTAGTCGAGGATCATGGTGGGGGCCAGCACCTGGGCCATGGTGCCCCACGACACCGGCGATCCCATCTCGTTGGAGATGAGCTCCGACATGGCCTGCATGTCGTTCCGGATGGCGTCGGCCACCTTGGACAGGATGGCGGCACGCTCGGTCGGAGCCATCCGCGGCCAGGGTCCGCTGTCGAACGCATCACGGGCGGCCGCCACCGCACGGTCGATGTCGGCGTTGTGGGCCTCGGGCACCCGTCCGACGAGCTCCTCGGTGGTGGGCGAGACCACGTCGAACACGGAGCCGGTCGACGGCTCGACCCACTCCCCTCCGATGAACAGACGATCGTACGACTTCACGGGCCCTCCCTGGTTCGAACCGCCGGTAGGCAGCAGCGGTGGTGTGGTCGACTGGCCGGATCGACCGCGAGTTGCGTCGGACGGCCGGGCCGGCACCCGAAATCGTACCCCGAGGCCGCGCCGGCCGCCCCATCCTGCCGATCCTCGCTACGCTCGCCGGGCCAGCGCCGTGCACCACGTCGCCGTCGGCGATCCCGCGGCCCCGACCCCTCGAGGAGTGATCGTGCTCTCCCCACTCGACGACTACCCGGTCCATCAGATCTCGGAGCCGATGCGCTTCGTCGGGACCTCGGACCGGAACTTCTACGACCGCTACTACTTCAACATCCACGGTGCCGACGGGGTCCATGGCACCGAGGACGAGCTCTTCGCCGTCATCGGCGTCGGCCAGTACCCCAACCTGAGCGTGGCCGACGCGTTCGTGTCCGTCCTCTGGGGGGGCGACCACCGGGTGGTCCGTTCCTCCAAGACGCTCGGGGCCGACCGGATGGACGCCTCGGTCGGGCCCATCCGGGTGGAGGTCATCACCGGCCTCCAGAAGGTGCGGGTCATCGTGGAGCCCAACGAGTGGGGGATCGAGCTCGACGCGGTCTACGACGGGTTCTCCGAGGCACACCTCGAGGCGAGGCACTTCGACCGCCAGTTCACGCGGGTGACCTTTGACTCCACCCGGTTCGCCCAGGTCGGCTCGTGGACCGGCACCCTCCGGGTCGGCGACCGGGAGATCCGGCTCACGCCCGATCGGTACTGGGGGTCACGCGACCGCTCGTGGGGGGTCCGTCCGGTCGGGGAGCCGGAGCCGCCCGGCATCCGTGCCACCGACACCGAGGGCGGGTTCTTCTGGATCTACGCGCCGGTGCGCTTCGACGACCACGCCCTCGTGACCATCGTGCAGGAGCGGCCCACCGGGGAGCGGATCATGCAGGACGCCCACCGGGTCTTCCCCCTGGGATCGGGCCGCGAGCCCGAGTGGCTGGGACGGCCCGAGCACGAGCTCCGGTTCGCCGAGGGCAGCCGGGCGGTGATCGGTGCCACGCTGTCCTACTACGGCGCCCACGGGGAGCGGACCACCCGGGTTGAGGTCGAAACCCTGTTGGCTTTCCCCTTGCTGCTCGGCAGCGGGTACGGGCTCGAGCCCGACTGGAAGCACGGGATGTACCAGGGCGAGCTCGTGGTGCAGGGACAGACGGTCCCGCCGGCGGACCCGACCTATTCCAACTGGGGGCTGACCGAGTACGCCGCCCGGTTTACCTCCGACGGCCGGGTTGGCTACGGCATGTTCGAGTGCGCCATTATTGGAAACTACCCCATAGAGAACGACACCCTCAGCTCCCGGCGGTAGGCCGGCAGCGGGCCGGCGTAGGCTGGCGGTCATGTTCAACGCTCACGCTGCCGAGGTCGTCCAGCGGTCCGATAAAACGTTCGTCGTCCTCTGCCCGGCCCAGGCTTGCCACGGCGCTCCTATCGGTGTCGGACCGGCTATCCGGGTGCGCGAGAACGCCGAGGGGCTCGCCCGCTTGCACCGACAGATTCACGGCGCCGACTGAGGGTGCAAATCCCAGAGGGCACCACGATCGCCGAGCCGGCCATCTGGGCGCTTACGCCGGTCTGAGCGTCAGCGTGAACCTGGACGCCAGCATCTATCCTGAGCTAGGGCGCGTTGCTGCCGAATGGTCTCATCTTGAGCACCGAGTCCACTCGGCTCTGTGGCTGTTCGCCAGTGATGGCGGACCACAAATGCACGATCCCGCAAGGGTCCTGATCGCAGGAATGGTGCTAGACGCTCAGTGGGACGCGATATCCGTATTCCTCACATCCGGCCATTGCGCAAATGACGAGGCGTTAAGCTGGTTCAAGGCTTGGCGCAAACGGGCAGAGGTCCTTCGGACTCGTAGGAACGACGTCGTCCATTCACTCTGGGCAATCGACGGGGACGACCCAGAACCGTCTGCGGTTGCCATCGACACCGTCAGTCGTAAGGCAAGAGCAGCTCCTCGATTGGACGTCGTTCCACGGCGAAAGGACGAGGTGTCCGAGATCGCCAACGAGATTCTCGATTTGCATGCAGAACTCGCCGAGTGGACCGCTGCGCAGTTTCGTCGACTGTGGCCGCCGGCGAGCGGCAGCTAGAGAGCGCGGCGGCGGGGAGCTGCGGGCGTCAGTGAAGATGCCTCGAAATCCGTTCCTTGACGTCGCTTGAGGTGAACCATTGGGACAGCCGCTTCTGGACCGACAGCTCGATATGGTTCTCTCGCCTGACGCACCGGTCGAGAAGGCTCGTCAGTTTGTGGACGGGATGGGGTCCACACCTCGTTGACGGTTTTCGCGGGGAAGAAGTATATTTTTCGGCGTGATTCGGGTCATCCGGCTTTCGGTGGCCGCGCTGGCAACGGTGATGTCGGTGGCGGTGGTGGGGGCGCTTTCTGCTGTGGCCACGCCGGCAGTCGCATCGCCAAGTCCGACGCCGGCGGGCTGCACGACAACGAGAGCGATCCGATACGGGTCGACTTCAATCTCCAGTTCGATCGTATTCCCCGGCTCCGCCTGCTTCAGCTTCACCACAGCCCCAAGCGACGTCGTATGGCTCGACATGGCGACGACCTCGACAAGCTTGTCGTTGTTCTATAACTTCTACCAGCCCGGGGATGTCTCGGCATGCGCCGGTGTCTATATCGGAGAGACGACGTGCGCGGTCCCCTCGGGTGGATCGGGTGCGTGGACCCTCCAAGTCTCGAGCGCGAACGGGTCCACGGGGAACTTCCGTCTCTCCATCCAGCGGCTCAACGGGGGGGGCCGGGTGCAAGAAGCTCAAGTTCGGCAAGTCAGCGACGGCCAAGCTCAAGCAGGCGGCCGCATCCGCGTGTTTCACGTTTAAGGCGTCGACGGGCGACTACCTCTTTGCCAAGAGCGTCGGGACTTCGGGAACGATCGGTGCCCTTCGAGCCATTGTGGCCAACGCGACGGGTGTCGAGTGTGAGATGACCGGAACTGTCGAGTGCCCACTCACGAGTGGTGGAACCCAGACCCTTCTTCTCTACTCCCCGTCGGACTCCCCGTTTGAAACGATGACCGGGTCGTTTCGAACGTACGCGCAGCAAATGACAGCCCCGCAGTACTGCACGAACTTGACCGTTGGTGGTAGTGCTGGGAGCGGTTCGGTGGCCAAGGCCGGCGACGTGGCGTGCTTCACCTTCGCTGGAACCTATCCGAATAACGTCACGGTGACGATCACCGGCCTGACCGGCACCCTCTCCCCGGAGATTGCCTGCTTCAGACCTACGGGGGCCCCTACCATCGACCCCATCGGCGAGTCGGTGGAGTGCCCCGTCAATACCACCGGGGACCAAACGATCCTGGTATACGACTCCGCTGGGCCGGGCACTGGCGCGTTCTCCCTAGCGGTGAGTACCTGATCGCGTCAGCGGGGAAGCCCTGACCGGAAGATCCAGTCGGCTGGATGGCTCCGCCTGTGGGTCTGGACGGTTTGACAGAGATTGAACGGGTCATTGGGGTATCCCCTACCGGCACCATGGGGACAGGTCTCTGCGCACAATGCCACGCGCGTTATGGGTCAGCTATCCAAACGCACATCGCCGATTCAGCGTGCCCGGGCAAGTGAGCTAGCGCCGTGATTCTGTGCGCCCGCTCACGCTGGTAGAAGGACAGTCACTTCGTCACCCGAGCGGATGAGGTCTATGAGTTTGGTGGCCACGTATTCGGCGTTGTGCTGGGGAGCCTCCGCCGGTGCGAGGATCGGGTCACCGCCAAGGAGAGCCTGGTTGAACTCGGATTCAGTCAGATAGGGGTGGATGAGGCTGACTGTGATGCCCTCGGGCGCAAGCTCTGCTCGGGCGACCGCCATCAGCTGATTGAGGGCAGCTTTAGTTGAGGCGTAGGCACCTGTGGTCGGGTATACGCCGAGTGACGCGCCCGAGCTCACGTTGATGATCACTCCTCGGCCACAGTCCCGCATTGACGGCAGGACTGCTTGCATAGCGGCGAGTGGTGCGACGAGGTTGACCTCAAGGATTCGCCGGTATAGATCCAAGTCGGCCTCAGCGACAGAGGCGTAGAATCCCTGACCCGCGTTGTTGATGAGGACGTCGATCCGCCCGTGTTCGTCGAGGGTGCGTCCGACGAGGCCTTCGAGGTCGGTGACGTCGGTGACGTCGGTGGGGATGGCAAGTGGGGAGCGGTCGGAGCGGGCGGCACGAAGTTCATCGGCGACCGCGTTGATTTTTTCTTGCCTGCGCCCGGCTAGGACGAGATGGGCGCCTGCGGCGTTGGCAGCCCGGGCGGTCGCTGCGCCGACGCCGCTGCCAGCCCCGGTGATGATCATGACTGCGCCGTCGATCTCCATGACATCCCCCTTATCGAAGGCCGATGCGGCGGGCGAGGGCGTTGGCGTCGCCAGGGGCCAGGACGGAGTTTGCTAGTCCCCAAATGCCCTCGAACATCTGAGGTGGCACGCTAGCCTGCATGCCGCCGAGCATCTCGGCCCGGTCGTCCACGTTCATCGCTGGGATCATCAAGGCAAGGGTCTTGGCCATGACTGGCGGCGGGATGCTGCTGACGATGGCGTGGTGGACCCCTATGGTGCCGTCGACGCCGATTGCGTCGAGGAGAGCCGGCATGACGATTCGCTCCTCGAACTCCTGGTGAGCGTGGTACGCGCCGGTGAACGACCCGAGGTCTAGGTACAGGTTGTGGACGCGAGCGCGTTGCTCGCCGGGCACGGCGTCGGTCATGGCGCTGGCCCGTTCGGCGATGCGGGCCACCCGGGCGTCGAGGGCGGCGTGGTCGGTCGCGTTGCGGTCGAATAGGGTAGGAGCGTGTTCCTCGAGCACGGGAATGATGTGCGTGTCCTCCTGGCCGGCATGGTCGACGAGAAGCTCGACGAGGTCGAGGACGTGAGCGGACAGCGCGGCGCGGC
>JBKQRT010000126.1:0-2540 GCA_052143895.1 Acidimicrobiales bacterium
GCATGTCCGTGGTTCGACAACGAACATGGCACAGAACCGCACTCGATCATTTGGATCTGTGGTCATCGTTACAGTGATCACTCCACCTCTGAGGAAATGTCCGATTCGCGGGGGCCTCGGCCATCAAAGGGAATCTAGACCCGAAGCGGAGACAAATGGGTTTGTCGACCACGTACCCATCTTTGTGATCGGTCCCGTGAGGTCGAGCCGGGTAATCCTCAACCATTTGCTGCCCTCAACGGATTCTTGCTCCGGCGGGAATGACGATGATTCATGTGTGCTCGAAAGAGTCTGCAACTCCCTTTAAGGAACCGCGAGTAGGTTCGACTTGGTCGGGTCCGTTGAGCAAATTCCGCCATTTGCTCCGGGCCCGGCCGCCATGATTTGTGTGGAGGATGGCAAGTGGCGGACTCATCCTGTAAGGCAACGGTTGGGGAGTTACACGACAAAGGGGCCTGCGCGGCGGAAGGACGGCCTCTGTACTGCACGTCCCGCAGGTACCTCTGATTGCGACGCACCACGCGATCGTAGTGATCCATCTCGCCGCCCGACCATATGCCGGTCTGACGAGCCAGCTTGCTCACACTTGCGAGCGCGCCCAAACATCGGATCTGAGAGCACCAGACGGGTCACTTCCGCCAGCCCGAGCCGGCGCCGAACGACGGTTATCGCTTGCCTCCGGGCCCGGTCTAGCGCCGTCCCGCAAGTCGAACCCCCTACGGCGACGGTCCAGGTCAGGCCGCGTCGCTGCTCGGCGGCGTCCCGTAGAACCTGTCCGGAAGAGAATCCCGCAGCCGTGCCTTCTACGGAACACCATGCAGTGCGCCACGTGCGCCCACATTGATCGCCGGCTGCCAGCCACGGACAGCGAAGTTGGAGTTGGGGAGTGCCGAAGCCCGTGTGCAAGATCGGCAGCCCGCGGGCCGTTGCGATGCCAGCAGCCAGGCTCCACGGCATGAGCATCCGTTGGAATGTGAAGTGCTGGATCGAGAAACCCTGCTTCCCCTTCGATGTCACCGCGTGACGCGAACCATCCGCTGCTCTCCGTGACGTGAACGGCCAAAGGTCGGAGCGAAGCTTCGATGATCACACGGAGACTGGGGGAGACAGCCGTTCTGGGCTTCCACCGGTCTGACGGACATCCAACATCAGGGGCACCGCCCCGGAAAGGATGTCCACAATGGAGACCATGGAACGGAAGAAGCCCCGTCCTCGTCGGTCATTCACCCCGGAGTTCAAGGCTGAGATCGTCGAGCTGTGTCGACGTGGCGATCGCAGTATCGGCCAGGTGGCCAAGGACTTCGACCTCGGTGAGACGGCGGTGCGAGCGTGGGTGCACCAGGCCGAGACCGACGCCGGGGAACGGCCCGGTCTGACCACCGAGGAACGGGCCGAGCTCACCAGGCTGCGCCGGGAGAACCGCTCCCTCCGAGAGGACGTGGAGATCCTCAAGCGTGCGACAGTTTTCTTCGCCAAGGAGACCCGATGAAGCTCGACCCCTTCATCGAGGCGGAGAAGACTGCAGGTCACAGCGTCGCGAAGACGTGTGGCTTGTTCGAGGTCTCCCGCTCCGCCTACTACCAACGCGCCACTGGCGTCCCCTCGGACCGCCTGGTGTCTGACGCCGAGCTGACCAGACAGATTCAGGCCATCCACGACGAATCCAAGGGCACCTATGGATCCCCCCGGATGCACAGGGAACTCGGTTACCGGGGTGTGGCGTGCGGCAAGCGGCGGGTGACCCGGCTCATGCGGATCGCCAGCCTCGAGGGCCGGTGCAAGAAGCGCTGGCGCAAGACCACCATCGCCGACCCCGAGGCCGAGCTGGCCAGAGATCTCATCCAACGCCAGTTCGGACCGTGCGAGGAGCTCGACCGTCGCTACGTCGGCGACATCACCTACATCCCCACCTGGGAGGGGTGGGCCTACCTGGCCACCGTCATCGACCTGGCCAGCCGCAAGGTGGTGGGCTGGGCATTGGCCGACCACATGCGCACCGAACTGGTGGAGGACGCCCTCACGATGGCGTTCGCCAACCGGGCACCGAGCGACGGTGTCATCTTCCACTCCGACCGCGGGTGTCAGTACACGAGCAGGGACTTCGCCGAACTCGCCCGCAGCAACGGCGTCGTGCTGTCGGTCGGAAGAAAGGGTGAGTGCTGGGACAACGCGGTGGCCGAGAGCTTCTTCGCCACCATCAAGCGCGAACTCATCGACACCCGGTCCTGGCCAACGAGGGCAGGACTTCGTCGCCAAGTCTTCGAGTACATCGAGGGCTGGTACAACACCCGCCGGCTGCACTCGAGCCTCGGCTACCTCAGCCCGGTCCAGTACGAAATGCTCCACCACAACGCCGACCGTCAGGCGGCATGATCAACGGAAGCAACCTGTCCGTCGAACCGGATCAAGCCCAATGTGGTTGAGATTGGCGGGGACGTGCCTCCATCCGTAATCAAGCAGTTGTAGGTGATGGGGGCAGCGAGGAATAGGGGATCGCTCCGGTTGGAGCTGTCACGGTGACGTTCTCTCCCCATCTACTG
>JBKQRT010000127.1:0-9799 GCA_052143895.1 Acidimicrobiales bacterium
TGAACCCTCGGACCCAGTTACCCAGGTCAACTCATTAGCAGTGAGTCCGATTCGGCCGCTCTCGCACCTCTCCTTGCCCCTTGGTCTATATTTGGTCTATAACTTCCAGGGTGGAAGGCAAGCCCAAGACCACGAGACGGCCCAAGGCTACAGGAACGATCGAGCAGCGAGGCCCGGGCAAATGGCGCTGCCGTGTCTTCGTCGGCACCGACCCGGTCACGGGGAACCCTCGCCAGGTGTCCAAGACCGTCGAGGCCCGCAACCGGACCGAGGCCCAGCGCAAACTGCGTGAGTGGCAGAACGAGCTGGACAACGAGCCGGTCGAGGCCGCAGCTGATTCCACGGCGACCGTCCGAACCCTCATCGAGGAGTGGCTGCGCCACAGCGAGGTCCGGGGTCGAGCCCCGCGGACGCTCCACGACGCCCGCCGGTCGGCCGAGACGGTGATCTTCCCGGAGTTCGGGGACCTGCCCATCACCGAGCTGACACCCCGGCACCTCGACGAGTGGTACCGCAAGCTCGCCACCGGCGAGGGACGGGCGCGGCCGCTGAAGGCGACCAGCATCCGTCGCCACCACGGTGTCCTGTCATCGGCCCTCAGTCAGGCGGTCCGTTGGGAGTGGATCGACCGCAACCCGGCAGAACGGTCCCAGCCCCCGGCGCTCGAACAGGTGGAGCTCCAGGTACCCACCCCCGACGAGGTCCGACGCCTACTGGCTGCGGCCCAGGCCCGAGGTCCCCGTTGGGGGATGCTCCTGACTTTGGCCGTGCTGACGGGTGGCCGACGTGGCGAACTGTGCGGTCTCCGCTGGATCGACGTCGAGGGAGACTCGATCCGCTTCCGGCGCTCCCTCTACCGAGCCGGGGAGGAGCGGGGTGAGAAGGTCACCAAGACCGGCCGTGAGCGACGCATCGCGGTCGCCGGAGCCGGCTTGGCCATCCTCGAGGAGTGGCGGACCAGGTGTGAGGAAGCGGCCAAGGCGGCCGATGTCGAGCTGGTCGACGACGCATTCATCGTCTCGACCTTCCCGGACGGCAGTCGCCCGGTGAATCCGGACACCCTCACGTCAGTCGTCCACACGCTCTGCGTCGACCTGGAGATGCCCCATGTGCACCTGCACTCGCTCCGCCACTTCGCTGCCACGGAGATGCTCGCCGCCGGCATCGATCCGCGGAACGCCGCTGAGGTGCTCGGGCATGCCAACCCGTCGCTCACGCTTAGCCTGTACGGACATGCCACGAATGAACGCCAGCGCCAAGCTGCCGAAGTGCTTGGGCGGACGTTCGTCGAGCGGTAGGCCCGAGTTGCCAGGACTGACGGGTCGAGTCAACGGATCTTCGGCGGGGCTCCTCCGGCGTCCGGCATCGGAGCACCGTCGAGTTGCTCCGCCAGCTTGCGGACATGCACGAGCCAGCGACCCGCGATCTTGACCCCCGGGATCTTTCCGGCACGACACTGGCGGACGACGCCAAGGGGCGTCATAGACAGGAGGGGGGCGACTTCGTCCGGCGTTGCCAACTGCGGCAGTGATTCCGACAAGTGCGGGTATGCGCTCATGGATGACCCAGCGAATTCGGGGGCGCCGAAGCGTCGCCGGTCGGACGCACGACGGCGATATACCGCCTATCGGGGCGAACGGCTGATCGTCCGGCGTTACATGACGGCCGGAGGACAGCTGCAGTCGGGGGAGACTCTCGTTCGGTCACAGGGTCGGGCACTTTCGATCCGCGCCGTGGTCTCGCACCTCGGCCTAGCCAATCCTCCGTACCGACGTCACCCGCAACGTCACCCTCGAACGTCACCCTCATCAGTTCCCACGTTCAGGACAGGCCGCATTCGCGTCACCCTGACTCCGCTGAACGTCACCCTGGCACGATCCTCCGTCACCTTGGCCTGCGGGTCGTTCCCAAAGTTGCCTGAATGCACAACATGGCATGCGCCGCCGACCAGGATTTGTCTGTCCGTGGTCCGATGAAGCCAAGGGTGGCCAGCAGGTGACACTTCGGCGATCATCGACTGGTTCGTTGGCCAGTTGGGGGGAAGCGCGAGACGGTCGGCCGTTGAAGCCTCCGCGGATGCCAAGGCGAATCAGCATTCACAACAGTGGTCACCCAGCTTCTGATGCAATCCCGTGGGAATTCTCAGCGTGCGAGAGTGACCCCCTCACTCAGCACTCCGCGAGCAGTTGGCGACCACCTTGTCGCACTGGGCGGAGGGGCCACCCACACCCCCTCGGCCACCGGAACCCGGTCCACGACGCGATGGCCAGCCTAGGGTTGTCCTATGCGAAGGGCGGGCAGGCGGCCGGACCCGTCCGGAGGTACGGACCAGCTGGATCTCTTCCGGCTTGACCCTTCGGCTCACGTTCTTCAGCATCTCGACGACCGATCCTGGCCCGAATCCGCCAGGTTCCCGGTCAATCGAGCTAGCTCACAGGTCGCCGCACACGTAAGGGCTGACCTGTCGACCTCCGCTCACCCGCTCCTGGTGGCCGGCTTCTCCTCGATCGCCGAGGTGATTCACCTGGTTGCCGGTTGGAACAACAAGCCCTCGGGCGCGGAGATGCGGATCGTGCTCGGATCCGAGCCGTTCAACACCGCCCAATTCGGAGTTCGCTCGGCCCGAAGGGTGTTCACCGACGAAGCCGTCCGATACTGGCTTGAGACCAGGAACATCTCCCTTCGTCAGTCGGCCCAGGTACTCGCCACCGTCAACGCCGTAAAAGAGGGGACGCTGAGAGTCCGGTTCGTGGACAGTACGTCCCATCGCCTCCACGCCAAGATCTACGTCGGTGACACGGCTGCCACCCTGGGGTCGAGCAACTTCACTGCCAACGGCCTTCGCCTCCAGCTCGAGGCCAATGCTCGCTTCGAGCAGGCGTCCGACCGAGCCCGCTACGAAGAGACCGCCACGGTCGCCGAGAACTTCTGGGGGATCGGCGAAGACTGGAACGAGGAGTTCCTGGCCCTCCTCGAGGCCATGCTCGCCGTGGTCTCGTGGCAGGAGGCATTGGCTCGTGCGTGTGCGGACCTACTTGAGGGTCAGTGGGCCTCCCGCTATCTGAGCACCGTCACCCCCGGGGGACAGACCCTGTGGCCGTCCCAGAGGGCCGGGATCGCCCAGGCGCTCTGGATAGTCGAGAACGTGGGCAGTGTGCTGGTCGCCGATGCCACGGGGTCGGGAAAGACCCGCATGGGCGCCCACCTGGTTCGTGCTGTGAGGGATCGACTATGGGCGACGGGGCGCGTGCGGGGCGACCTCACGACCTTGGTGTGCCCGCCAGCGGTCAAGGCCACCTGGGAACAAGAGGCGCTGGACACCGGACTGACCCTCAATGCCGTCTCCCAGGGTCTCCTGTCCCGCCGGGGAGGTGACACTCCCCGACTGGAACACTCAGCAGTGCAGCGGGCGCAGACCCTGGCGGTCGACGAGGCCCACAACTTTCTCAACGCCGGGTCTTCCCGGACTCAACGGATCCGGGGCAGTGAAGCCGACCACATCATGCTCTTCACCGCCACCCCCATCAGTCGCGGGGCCAGCGACCTGTTGAACCTGGTCGGGCTCCTCGGCCCCGACAACTTCGACGATTCCTCCCTGCAGATCCTGGATCGGCTCAGCCGTCGTCGGTCCGGTGATGACGTCCTGTCGCCCGACGAGAATGACAGCGTCCGTCGCCAGATTCAGCGCTTCACGGTCCGGCGCACCAAGTCACAGATCAATGCCATGGTCGACAGGGATCCTCAGGCGTTCCTCCACGCAAGGACCGGTCGGGTGTGCCGTTATCCCGACCACGTCGCCCGCACCTACGTCACAGGGGAGACGCGTGAGGACGAGTCCATCGCCAACCAGATCCGCTCCATCGCCCAAGAACTCCGGGGGATCTCGCTGCTTGAGCCCCGCCTCGCGGTACCGTCCGCCTTGCGCCACCTCTACAGCGACGACCAATGGCTCCATTTCCGGATGGCGGCCATCCGGGGCCTGGCCGCCCATCACGTGCTCGACGGGCTCCGTTCATCGACCGCCGCCCTTATTGAGCATGTGGCCGGCACTGCCGAAGCAACTGAGCGGTTCGAATTGGCGAAGTTCAAATCCACCGACAGCGGTGACGTGATCGGAAGGCTAGATACGCTCGCCGAGCGTGGCTGTCCCGAAGTTGAGCTGGCACTCGAACTCGAACCGTGGATGACCGATGACGATCAGTGGCGGGCGGCATGCGCTGTCGAACGCAACCGATACGAGCTCATCCTCGAACTGGCTACTCGCCTCTCCCCCGCCCGCGACGACGCGAAGTGTGACCTGCTCACGAAATTGTCCGGTCAGCACAACCTGCTACTCGCCTTCGATCACCATCCGATCACCCTGGCACTGCTCCACCAGCGTCTGGGCGCCGACATCGGCGGTGCCAAGATCCTGGTGGCGACTGGCTCAACGGACAAGGAGCGCAAAGAGGTCATCAGGCGCTTCGCCCCCGACGCCACCGGCAGGGCGGTGGCGCTGTGTTCGGACGCCATGAACGAAGGGCTGAACCTGCAGGGAGCGTCCTGCATCGTCCACCTCGACCTCCCCACCACTCTCCGGGTCGCTGAACAGCGAATCGGCCGGGTAGACAGGATGGACAGCCCGCATGAGGCCGTTGAGGCCTGGTGGCCACGAGACGGGAAGGCGTTCGGCACGAGGGCCTACGAGACGCTGGTCCGGCGGGTGACGGAGAGCCAGACCTACCTGGGGAAGAATCTCGAGCTACCCAACCTCGACACTGCCCTTGTCGATGCGCCGGTCGTCCCGGTCGAGGAACAGATCGAGGAGTTCGAAGCGTTAGCCGCGAAGGAGTACGACGGTATCCAAGATGCCCTTGAGCCCGTCCGGCAATTGACCGAAGGGGACCAACCCCTGATCCCCCGCGACGTCTACGACGCCTACCGGACGACCACTCGACGGGTTCTCGCCCGGGTGGCGCCATTGTCGACCCATCGACCATGGGCGTTCTTCGCCGTGGCTGCGACTGCTAACGGCGCCCCCCGTTGGATGCTGGTCGAGCGTGATGCCAACCCGACATGCATCGTCGACCTCTCAGAAGTCACCGCCCGGCTCCGGAGCCACCTCTCCGAGGATCCACCCGGACAGAGCCTGGACGAGGACGCACTGGAGTGGTTGGGGGTAAGCCTCGACATCGCCTCCCGGGCCGAACGACAGCTCCTGCCGCAGCGAATGAAGCGGGCCCTCGACCAGATGGGCCGAGTGCTAACCAGGTGGGCGGACGCCGCCAGGAAGCGGAGTGACGAGTCGGCGGCATCGAGTCTTCTCAAACTGGCCGAGTTGACTGGCGAGTCCGACCAGCCGGAGGTTGACCCTTACCTGGTTGCCGAGCGGTGGCTGACCCTCGTGGGTCCGGTGTTCGATGCGCACCGTGCTGGGCACCGTACGGCCCGCTACGTGCTGCTCCGTGACATCGAACCCCACCTGATCGCAGACCCACTTCCACTCGAAGAGGTACTTGAGGTGTTCACCGGAATGGAGAGAGCCACCGCATTGGCCGAGCGAGTTACGGCCTGCATTTTGGGTGTCGAACGCCGGGCATAGTTGGCGGCAGCGAGGACGCCCGACGTGCCGTTCTGCGCTGTGGCCGCGATGATCGCAGCCGTCGTTCTGGCGCGTAGTTCTGCGCCCGAGCAGGTGCGCTTGATCGCCGACTCGAGTGCGGTCATTGGCACTCACAGCACTGGCTGCCGAGCGCGGTATTCGATGCGTTGCAGTCGGGGCAGGCGGCTTTCGTACTCGCTGCCGTTGCTGCGCCCAGGTACTTCGGTGACGTGGCAATGCCACTGATTCAGCGGCATCGCCCTGTATAGAGAGCAGTCACAAAATTGCGCTCAACCCGGCCGCCGAAGATCTCGGACGCCAGAACCTCGATCTGGTCGAGCAGCGCCTGCTGCTCTGAGAGGGGTCGGCGGATGACCGTCGCCATCGATGCGTAGAGGGCTCTGGCCTGGGGCGGCGTGAGGATGCAGGTCCACGACACGATGCGACTCTCCACATCCTGCGCATGGGCCCAGACCTCCAAGTCCCTTCGTCGGTGCTCGTCGTCGAGCTGAAATGGCGCTCGGTCCGGCTCGTCGAATGCACCTCGAGTGGTGGGGCCCAGCAGATCCTCGACGGCCGTGCTGAATGCATCTGGCTGGTTGGGGTCGCGGAAAAGCGTCCACCACAGTGCGATCCATCCTCCTGGCCTGACCGAGTCGCTGACCTTCCGGAGTCCCTGCCGTTGGTCGACCCAGTGAAACGACGTCGCCGCGACGGCCAGGTCGAATCGATCGTGGTCGAGCTCGGATGCTTCCAGAGTGGAACTGATGACTTCCAGCTCGTCCGCCTGATGGGCGTCGCTGAGAAAGCTCGCCAGCGATGGATCCGGCTCGACCGCCACCACTCGGGCACCGGCGGACAGCAGGTGCCGGGTGACGATCCCGGTACCGGGCCCGACCTCGAGGACCTCGGTACCAGGGGCCAAGCCGCACCTGTCACGAAGCTCGTCGTAGACGAAGGAGGGGTAGTCAGGACGCCCAGCCTCGTAGCCGGACGGATCGAGTCCGAATAGATGACGTCCCTCGTCCCTCTGCAGCACCTCTCGTGGCCGGCTCATGCAGCTATCTTGCCGCCTCATCGATCCTGGCGGGAGGCCGGAGGGATCTACCGTCCCGGGCAATGCCGGGACCTGACTACACGGCGACTGTGCGTCTCAGCCGATTGGCGAGACTCTCCGATCGGCACACGGTTCCCTACGACTCCAGCACTTCCAAGGCGGTCAGGGCACACTGCCGGCCGCCGCCAGGAACTTGGCAGCGATCGGGCCGGCCACCGCTCCACCGACGCCGCCGCCCACCACCAGCACTGCGAAGGCGAGATCGCCGTTGTAGCCGATGAACCACGCGTCGGTCTGTGGTGGATTGGCCGTCCCGAACTCGGCGGTGCCGGTCTTGCCGAACGTGCCTGCCGGCAGGCCGGCGCCAGCGGCCGTACCGATGGAGCTCGTCACCACCGCGTTCATCATGGTTCGTAGGTCCGAGACGATCGTCGGATTGAGGGCCTGGGCGGGCGTCGAGTCGTCGGGGGCACTCACGACGAGTCGGGGGAGATGCAGGCTCCCCGAGTCGACGGTTGCGGCGACGTTGGCCATGGCGAGGGGCGAGACAACGACCTGGGCCTGACCGATGGCCGTGGCGGCTGCGTCCGAGGTCGAGGTGGGCGCGGGAACCCGCCCCCCGAAGGCGGCCAGTCCCATGTTGATGGCGGATCCAATCCCGAACTGGGACGCCGTAGTGGGGTAGCTGGCGTCGAGGAGGGACCCCGACATCCCGATGAAGGCGGTGTTGCATGACATGGCGAAGGCCTGCGCCATGGAGAGCGACGGTGTGGTCTCGCCCTCGAAATTGTGGAAGACCTCCCCGTTGACCGTGATCGTGGAAGGACACGTAGCGGGACTCGACGGGCTGAGACCGTGGTCGATCAGGTCCGTCGAGGTCACGACCTTGAAGGTGGAGCCGGGCGGGTAGGCGCCGTCGAAGGCCTCGTTGACCGCCTCTGAGTCCGGCGTGCTGACCGATGCGAGCACGTCTCCGGTTGAGGCTTGTATGGCCACGAGGGCGGCGGGGAGTGCCTGCCCGGCCAGCGCGGCTTCCGCCGCCTCCTGAACGCTCGGGTCGATGTAGGTCTGCACGGGTGTGGCGGGGTGGTCGGGCAGGCGTCCGACGATCGCTACGGTGTTGCCGTTTCGATCGGTGACCGTCACAGCCGCCCCCGGGGTGCCAGCCAGCTGGCGCTCGTAGGCCTGTTCGATTCCGCTCTGGCCCACCATGTCTCCCGCCGCGTAAGGCGGTCCCAGCATCTCAAGTTCTTGGGCGGTGATGGGCCCAACGGTGCCGACAACGTGGGCGGCCAACTCAGGGGTGAGCGCGCCGCGGGCGCTATACATGTTGAAGACCGTTCCTGGCACGGGGTAGATCACAGGCTTGAACTGCTCGTAAGCGGCCTCGCTCAGTTGGGTCACCGGCACGAACCACGTCGGGTGAGCCAGCGCGGTCAGTTCGGCGGCCTGGACCTGGCCGGCGGGGATCCCGATCTGAGTGAGCGCCGCGGTGAGGGCAGGTCCACTGGTGACCCGGGACCCCTCGATGCCGACCGAGACCATTGGAACCTCGGTTGTCAGCGGAGCACCACCAGTCCCCGAAATGGCAGCCCGGGTCGGCCACGACAGGACTGTCGTGACCGAGTCTCCCGGACCGAGCGAGGGGATGATCGATCGGGGGGACCACACGACCTCCCACGACCCCGACGAGTCCGACAGTTCGAGGTGGCTCCGCACCGGCACGGTCCCGATCGAGCCGAGGATCAGGTGGCTCGTGACGTCCGCCGTTCCAGACGATCCATTGGTCGAGACCGCACCGAGGTCGTGGGTCGCCTTGGTCAGCTTAAGGTCGCTGGCCAGGCGGCGGTTGACGGCAACGAAGTCCTTCGGTGGGTGCGAGACCAAGCCGGCCATGGCCGCGTAGTCACCCGCTGACCACGCTGCGAGGTACCGCTGCACCGTCGCCTGGGGCCCGCCCAAGCTACTGCTACAGGCCGACAGAAGCGATCCGCCGATGACCAGAACTGCGACGATTCGCAACGCCGCCCTTGCCCTGTCACTCAGGTTCATCCCGCCGGCTCCTTCACTCGGAGAGGCGTCACAGGGCTAAGGCCGAGCACCGCCGTCACTGACCGATCGGCTCACCGTAGTCTCACTCCGGCGTACCCATTCGGCCGGTCAATCGCTCGTTCAGTTGTTGGCCTCGGCATGACTTTCGCATCTACCAACAACCGAGTGCGACGATGGCTACGCTTCGCAGATGGTGGTGCCACTGTTTCGTCCAGGCACTTTCAACGGGGAGTCGCGCTCCCCGGAATCGGCACGGCACGGATGCCTCACATCCATTGTGGTCCTCCTGATGATCGTCGTCGTAGCGATCTTCATCGGTGTGATGGTTCTAGTCCACGATGATCATGCCGCCGTCGCACCGCTCCCTCCGACCGACTACTCGATTGCAGTGTCGTGCTGTACCGTCAACCGATTCGGAGAGACAGTTGCTGTCGGCACGTTGCGCCGACTAGCCGATCGAGGCGACTACAACCTAGGAGTGGTGGGACGTTTCTACAACGCAAGGACGGGTCAGTACATCGGAAACGGCGGTTACTCCGTGTGGGCCCCGAGCATTGGTTCCACGCTCGCACTCCCGGTCACGAGCACTACCCCGTTACCAAAGGTTCCGTTACGAGCCACGATCACTCTCAGATGGGATAACCCTCAGCCGTTCAGCCTGGCCCCGTGGTGAGGCGGATGGTAAGGGACGAAACGCGGCTGGCCATCGTGACCAAGGGCCACGGCCAGGTTGACCTGCCCCCGATTCCGGTACCACCAGATCCGCGGGCGGGGTCGGGTCATGTAGATAACCACGTAGAGACGGTGGTGTGGTGCCGCTTCACCCCGAGGCACAGAGCTGATCAGGATGGTGCGGCAACTTTTCAATGAGGCTCGCCTGGCCAGAGGTAACAAGATGGTGCACCGCTCGCCTGGATGACCGGATGCAAACGGTCCGAGGTGGGTTCTGGTCACTAGGCGATTTCGCCTCGAACTGTGTAACCCTTGAGCGTGCTCGGACATAGACAAGGCAATGGCACGACAACGCAGGGCGGTGGATGTCGAGAACGAGGCAGAACAGTTCTCATTGCTTTTCAGGCAGCACTACGCACAGATCGTTGCCTTTGCTC
>JBKQRT010000128.1:0-3048 GCA_052143895.1 Acidimicrobiales bacterium
GACGTAGAGATTCAACGCCTAGAGGAACTCGGAGCCGTCCGAGTCGAGATCGGTCAGCGAGATGTCTCCTGGATCGTTATGGCGGATCCAGAAGGGAACGAGTTCTGCGTGCTGCGATCGCGATGACCGGCACACCTACCCGGCAGCGACGGGGTTACCCCGCAGCGTCCGACGCTGGGCTCAGGCGGTGATCTCAACGACTGCATTGGATTCAAAGTCGACCCGGTAGATCGCCCTGTGTGAAATCCCGATTTTGAGAGCCTCATCCGGATCCAGACCGAGAAGGTTCCGAAGAAGCATCCGACCGATCATCTCGTGAGACACAACCAATGGCCGAAATCCTCCCGATTCCGCAATCTCGTGAATCGCCGATGTGGCCCGTAAGTCAGCATCGGCGTAGCTCTCGCCATTGGGAAATCGCCACTGGTACTTGTCCCGTGAACGTCGAGCCATCTCACCAGGGAAGGCCCGTTCGATCTCCCCATTCGTCATGCCGGCCATGTCGCCGTGATCCAGCTCTCTTAGATCATCGACCGTTGTGATCGTTTGGTGCAGCGCTTCGGCGTAGATCTGAGCCGTTGCAACGGCCCTCCCGAGCGGACTGGAAAACAACCCGTCTATCGGTAGGGACTTGATCCGTTCAGCTACCCGCTGAATCTCCGCAATTCCACTCTCGGTAAGGGGTGCGTCCAACTGACCCTGGCGGCGACCCGTACGGTTCCATTGCGTTTCCCCGTGTCGGACGAGGTACACCTCCTCCACTGGGTGAGTTTGCATGAGCAATTCCTAGTGCAAACTCCGTGCCAAGTGCGCCCAGACCGGCGCATAAGGATAAGATTCGGCATACTGAAACCGTGATCCGATTGTTGGCGACAGATCTCGACGGCACTTTCTGGGGTCCCGATCTTGTGCCGCCCGCGGTGCATGTAGCTGCTGTCGCTGAGCTGGCGCGTCGAGATGTGATTGTTCTTGCCGCGACTTCGAGGCGCCCAAGGGTGGCAGAGCGGCTTCTCGGCAACGTTGGCCTGAAGTTACCTGCGGTTCTTATCGACGGTGCCGTCGGAATCGACTTTCGCACGGGCGACCGGTTTCATGAGGCCGTTTTCGGGATGGAGGCCGCAAGGGAAACCCTCGCAGCTTTTCAGGTGCACAGGCTCGACCCCTGTCTGTACGTAGACGATCCCGAGATCGACATCGCCGTGTCCCGGAATCCCTCGACTTGTGCGGAACACCTCGAGTATCTGGGCAGTATCGCTGGGACCCGAGACCTCAACGAAACCACCAAGACGATGGCGGTGTATGCCTTCTCCGTGCTCGGTCTTGACCACGAGGTTCTTGCACCACTGGCCCGCGAGTTGGCCGATGTGCATGGGACCACCGTCGTGCTCTATCCCGAACCGGACTATGGCCGATTCGGCCTGATCGTGAACCCGCGAGGTGTCTCGAAGTGGTCTGGAATCGAGGCCTTCTGCACCCTCCACGGCATCGCTCCGGACGAAGTTGCGGCCGTTGGCGACGGCCTAAACGACTTGGACATGCTGCGTCGGGCGGGAGTGCGCATCGGCGTGCGTGGCGGGTGTGACGAGGTCGTTGAGATGGCCGAGTTCTTGATCGAGCCTCCTAAGCGAGAAGGGTGGCACGGGATTGTTGGCATCTTGGACGGCCTCACGTAGGTGCCACTATCCGGTGACGGGGGCACCGTTCGACCACATCCACACGAGGGCGGGTCCTAACGGTCCCGTCTTGACTCTCGGGCGGCCGAGGGTTGGATACTGCTGGTGTGGACTCAGGCGAGTTGGTCGGTGTCGGGGCGTTCGCGCAGCTTTCGGGGCTGACGGTCGAGACGTTGCGGCACTACCACCAGGTCGGCCTGCTCGTGCCAGTGGAAGTCGATGTTCGCACCGGCTACCGCCGCTACGGGCTGCGTCAGCTGCCGCGAGCGCGCGCCCTTGCCGCGCTGCGGGACGTCGGCATGCCACTGGAGGATGTCGCCGCCATACTCGACGCCACTGATCGAGGCGCGCGGCGAGCGCGACTGATCGAGCACCGTCGACGCCTGACGGAAGCTGGCCGGCAGGTGGCTGGCCGGGTCGACGCTATGGACCGGATGATCGAGAGGGAGGACGTCATGGAGTCACCACTGCGGATCGAACAAGGGATGCCGATGCTCTCAGACGAGAGGCTTGCGATGGAAGTGCTGGGCACGCTCGACGGAACGGACTTCGTTCACCTTGGTGTCCGCCACGAGGGCAAAGTGCGTGACAGCTATGTCGACGGCGACGTTCGCACAATCGTGACCACCGACAGGTTGTCGGCGTTCGACCGGCTCCTCGGGACTATCCCGTTCAAGGGACAGGTCCTCAACGAGATAGCGAACTTCTGGTTCGACGCCACCTCCGACATCGTGTCGAATCACCTTCTGGAGGTCCCCGATCCCAACGTCGTGCGCGTCCGCGAGTGCGCTCCGGTGCCGATCGAATTCGTCGTTCGCGGCTATATCACGGGCGTCACAAAGACCTCGTTGTGGTTCAACTACGAGGCGGGAGCGCGGAACATTGCCGGACACCTGCTGCCCGAGGGCCTTCGCAAAGACGAGCGGTTGGAGGCTCCGATCCTGACCCCGACGACCAAGTTCGAAGTTCATGATCGGAACCTCGGTCGCGACGACGCAATCGCCGAGGGTCTCGTGACCGTGGACCTATTTGACCGGTGCGCCGACGTCTGCTTCCGGCTTTTCGCCCGGGGCACCGAACTCGCAGCCCAACGCGGTTTGATCCTGGTCGATACGAAGTACGAGTTGGGTCTGCTGGGTGACCAGATCGTGCTCATTGACGAAGTGCACACGCCCGACAGCTCGCGCTACTGGTACGCAGACACCTACGACGAGCTCTTCCGAAATAACCAGGATCAACGAGCACTGGACAAGGAACCGTTGCGAGAGTGGATGATAGAGCGAGGGTTCCGCGGCGATGGAGAGGCCCCAGTCATGACAGACGAGGTCCGTATCGCGACCGCAACCCGCTACATCCTTCTCGCTGAGGAACTGAC
>JBKQRT010000129.1:0-6480 GCA_052143895.1 Acidimicrobiales bacterium
GGGGCCATCGTGCAGTCAGACGCCGGGCAGGGTGTGGCGCAGTGGTCGGCCCGGTGCGCCGCCGGGCTGGTTGCCTTCGTCGTCGGGGCGCTCCCTTGGCTGTGGACGAACCTCGGGTCGGGCTTCGCCTCCCTCGACTCCAACAAGTTTCCCGGTGCGGTCACGCCGCTCAACCCGGGGTACGCGGGCAGGCTGCGCATCTTCTTCCGGTTCAGCCTGCCCCTCTACCTCGACCTTCGGCGGCTCATCTCCGGAGGGTGGCTCTTCGGGGGGAGCGGCGCCGCTGCGCCCGAGCGGGTGCTGTTCTGGGTGGTGGCGGTGGTCGTCGGGGGCGCGGCCCTGGCCGCGCTGGTCCTGTGCTTCCTGCGGGGCGGTCGCTGCGCGGCCATCGGCGCGACGGTCCTCGTCTATCCCTTCCTCGTGGCGCTGCAGCCCGGAACCTGGTTCTGGCAGGACGGCCGGTACACCGTGTACCTGGGCGCGCTGCTCGCCCTCGTGCTGGCGGTGGGCTGTGACGAGCTGGCCCGGCGGCTTCGGCACCGTCCCGGACCACGCGCCGCCGACGGGCGGCCGCGGGTGACCGGTCGCCTCCTCCTGTCCATCGTGGTGGTGGGCTGGCTGGCGCTGACCGTCATGGACTTCCACGAGTCGATGGCCGTGGGCGTCCGGGGGTTCACCAGCGGCTGGCGCAACCCCGACGCCGCCGCCTCGGCCACGGCGACCGCCCTCGAGGCGCACGGGATCCGCGCCGGCTACGCCGACTACTGGGTCGCCTACAAACTCGACTTCCTGAGCCACGACCAGCTGTCGTTGACGGTGGCCGGGTCCGATCCCGATCGGTGGGAGGCGCTGACCGACGCCGTCCGCAGCTCGCCCTCGCCGGCGTGGCTGTTCGTGCCCCCGTCGCAGATCCCGCTGGGCCTGCAGGAGTTCGCGCAGACGACCGAGATCCAGGGCCCGAGCGGCCGGTCGGAGGCCGAGTTCCTCGCCGCCCTCGGCAACCTGGGCATCCCGTACCGGCTGGTCGACGTCGGGCCGATCCAGGCGGTGATCCCGGCACGTCCCGTCGAGATGCACTTCAACGGGCAGATCACCGCCGCCGGCTGACCCCCCGCTGCGGCCCGTGAGGGGCGCCTCCCGGTCGAGGGGCGCAGGTGGGCACTGGCTATAGTCACTGCGTGCCACCAGCGCAGCCGTCCACGCCCCCGGTGGCTCCCGATCAGTCGTCCCCCCCTGACGCCGCCAGCCCTGACGCCGCCGAACGGGCCCGGTACCTCGACCAGGTGATGTCGGAGATCGACGCCGAGGTGCGCCGCCGGCGGGCCTCCGGCGACCTTCCGGCCACGCTCGAGCGCGAGCTGGACGAGCTGTTCCTCGAGTTCTCGCCGGTCGGGCTGCACGGGAGGGCCCGCCTCCGCGAGACCCTGGCGCTGGTCGACGGTTCCGCCTACGTGGACCTGGCCGTCCCGGTCGCCTCGGAAAAGGCGGTGGGCACCTATGTCAAGCGCCTCATCAAGGCCGGCCTCGGCTGGTACATGGGGTTCGTCGTCCACCAGATCGTGCGGTTCGCCTGGGCGGTGTCACGGATGTTCCACGTGGTGGTCGATCACGTGGAGGACCTCGAGACCGCGGTGGCCGCCCTGCGGACGCCCGAGCTCCCGGCCGAGGTGGTCCCGGTCACCGATCCGGGCAGCGCTTGGTGGGCCGACCAGGCGGTGTCGGCCGTGGCCGGGGTCACGGGTCGCGTGCTCCACGGCGACTGCGGCAACGGCACCCTCCTCGACGCGCTTGTGGCCAGTGGGGTCGACGCCTACGGGGTCGACCCGAGTGCCACGGCCGTGGAGGCCGCCGTCGAGCGGGGCCTCGACGCCCGCGCCGAACCGGTCCTCGACCACCTCGAGGTAGTCGCGTCCGAAGCGCTGTCCGGCACCGTGGTCAGCGGGTCCGTCCAATGGCTCCACCCCAACCAGCGCGACCGCCTGGTCAACCTGCTCGCCTCCCGGCTGTCGCCGGACGGGGTCGTGGTGCTCCAGTCGGCGACACCGGAGTCGTGGGCCGCCGGTACGTCGCCCCTCATCAGCGATCTTGCCCCCGGCCGGCCCCTGCACGCCGAGACCTGGGTCCGCCTCCTGGAGATGCGAGGGTTCACGAGGACCAGCGTGTCCTACGGGGGTGAGGACCGGCGCCTCGACCCGGTGGCCTCCTCCAATCCGGACGGACCGGCGATCAACGCCGCCATCGACGTGGTGAACGCCCTCCTGCTCGGTCCGGGCGAGTACCTGCTGGTCGCCGCGCGCGACCGGTGACCGTGGAACCGGCCACGGTCGTGGGCGAGGGGCCGTGAAGCTCGTCTTCGTCACCCCCCGGTACGGGACCGAGGTCATCGGCGGGGCGGAGGCCGCCGCCCGCATGCTGGCCGAGCGCCTCTGCGTGCGGCCGGGGTGGGAGGTCGAAGTCGTGACCAGCTGCGCCCTCGACCATCTCACCTGGGAGAACACCCAGGCTCCGGGGACCTCGGTCCTCAACGGGGTGACGGTGCGCCGGTTTCCGACGGCCAGTCGCCGGCTGCTCGAGTACTTCGAACTGGATGCAAGGCTGCGGGTGTCGCCGACCACGGCGTCGCTGGCCGAGTCGCGCCGGTGGGTAGCGCTCAACGGCCCGATGTGCCCGGAGCTGGTCGACGCGGTGGAGGCCACCGACGGCGACATCGTCGCCTGTTACCCGTACCTCTTCGCCACCACCGTCGACGCCATCGCCGTGTCGAGGGTGCCGACGGTCCTCCACCCGGCCGCTCACGACGAGGCGGCCCTCTACCTCCCGGCCTTCCGACGGAGCTTCGGGGACGTCGACGGCTTCGTCTACCACACCCGGGCCGAGCGCGAGCTGGTCGAGTACGCCTTCGGGACCGGCGCCCGGCCGCAGATCGTGCTCGGGCTCGGGGTCAACGAACCGTCCGGGGCGGGGCGGGCGGGTGGTGACGTGCTCGGGATCGGGGAACGCCCGTACCTCTGCTACCTCGGTCGGGTCGACGAGCACAAGGGATGCCGCATGCTGGCGGAGTACTTCGCCCGCTACAAGGAGCGGCACCCGGGCGAGCTCGCCCTCGCCTTCGTCGGGCCGATCTCGGACAAGGCCCCGGACCACCCGGACATCGTGGCCACCGGCACCGTGTCCGAGGCGGACAAGTGGGACATCCTGGCCGACGCCCGGGTGATGGTGACGCCGTCCGCCTATGAGTCGTTCTCGCTCGTGCTCCTCGAGGCCTGGACCCTGGGCGTGCCGGTGCTGGTCAACGCGGCCTGCGCCGCCACCATGGAGCACTGCCGGCGGTCGGGCGGCGGCCTGTGGTTCGACTCCTACCGCTCGTTCGAGGTCACCGTGGACCGGCTCGTCGGCGACGACCAGCTTCGGATGCGCCTCGGCGACGCCGGGCGGAGCTACACGGCGCGCTTCTACCGGTGGCCCTCGATCATCGATCGCTACACGGCCTTCCTCGAGGGCGTGGTGGAACGTGGCCATCGACCCACGGTGCGCGCCCGGCGCCTCCCACTGCCAACAGGCGGGGCCGAGTACGTTCGAGAGCGATGAGCCGGGACTTGGGTGGCGATGGCTGACGACGACCCACCGGGCACCGACACGGCGGCGGATGGGCTGGCGGACATCGGGCCCGACGAGCGGGCCCTCCTCGACGCCTTTGACCGGCTCCGTCCCGTGGGCAGCCTGCAGTGGGGATTCGAGGACGCCATGCGGCGGGTGGCCGATCCCGACACCGTCTCGGTGGCCGGCGCCCTGCCGTGGAGCGGGCTCCCCGCCGACCTGTGGGAGCGCGGCCGGTCGGCCCGCATCGGGCAGCGCTTCGTCGGGGACGTGGCTGGCGTGCTGGCCGAGATCCTCGCCAACGACGCCCGGGCCGCAGCCGACGCCGCGGTGGCGACGGCCAACGTGGCCGCGTGGGACGCCCTCCGGTACCTGGCGGCCCGGGTGGAGCTCCTCGAGGCCCGGGTGGAACCGTTCGGGCTCGAGATCGTCGAGCAGTCGATCGCGCCGGCGGACGTCAGTGCGTGGGTGGAGGGTGTGGGGGAGTGGCTGGGGGCACCGGACCCCGACCGTCCGGTGGTCGTGGGCGAATCGGGAGCGGGCGAGCTGGCCAGGGCCCTGGCCGGTGCCGGGCACCGGGTGCTGGCCGTGGAGCCCCGAGGGGCGCTGGCCTGGGACTCGCTCGCCGACCCGGACGGCGGGCGGCGATCCTCGGCCGAGGTCACCTTCGGTGAGGTCGGCGGGCGCCTCCAGGCACTGGACGACGGGTCGGTCGCCGGCGTGGTGCTCTCGGGGTGCACGGACCGGGCGGATCTGGCCGGCAAGTCAGGGCTCGTCGCCCACGCGCTCCGGGTCACGCGCGCCGGCGGGAACGTCGTGATCCTGACCGTCGATCAGGACGTGTGGGACGCCGCCCTGTCGCGACCGGCCCGGGACCTCGTCCCGGGACGACCTCTGCACCCCGAGACCTGGCAGCTGGTGCTCGAGCGGGCCGGAGCGGGGCAGGTGGTGTGGCACCGGCCCACCGACGGTGCGGTGCACGCGCTGGTGGCGACGGTGTCGACGTGAGCGGGTGGCACCGATGAGGGGGATCCACCTGTTCGTCCCGATGCTGCACCGCTACGACGCGGTGGGCGAGCACACCCGGACCCTCCGGGACCTCCTGGTGGCGTCCGGTGCCAGCTGCCGGATCTACACCGACATCCCCGACCCGGCTACCCGCCACGAGACGAAGCACTTTCTCGACTACGAGTCCGACGCCGCCCCCGGTGACGTGCTGGTCTACCAGTTCGCCACCGAGTCGGCGATCGCCGGATGGCTGGCGACCCGGCGCGAGCCGGTGGTGATCAACTACCACAGTGTCACCCCACCCCGGTACTTCGAGGCGTGGAGCAACCCGATCACCCGGCTGCAGGTGGGAGCGCTCGAGGAACTCTCGCGGTTGGCCCCGCGGGCGGCACTCGGGGTCGCCGTGTCGACGTTCGACGCCGACGAGCTGGCGCAGGCCGGCTGCGCCTCGGTCGTCGTCGTCCCGGTGGCCAACGTGCCTGTGCCGCCCACCGAACCGGATCCGGAGGCACTGCGGCGCCTGCGGGCCGGGCGCCCCGGCGGAGGCACCCGGTGGCTGTCGGTCGGGCGGCTGGCCCCCAACAAGGCCCACCACCAGACGGTCGCCGCCCTCTTCGTCGCCCGCCGCAACTCGGACCCCGGCGCCCGCCTGACCGTGGTGGGCTCGTCCGCCGTGTCCGCCTACGCCGCCGCCCTCCGGCGTTATGTCGCCGCCCTCGAGCTCTCCGACGCGGTGGACTTCGCGTCGGGGCTCACCGAGGGCGAGCTGGCTGCCCGGTACGTGGACGCCGACGTCCTCGTGATGCTCTCGGACCACGAGGGCTTCGGCGTCCCGCTGGCCGAGGCGATGAGCCACGGGTTGCCGGTGGTGGCCTACGACGCCGGAGCGGTGGGCGAGATCGTGGGCGATGCCGGAATCCTCCTCCGTGGCAAGGGTCCGCGCCAGGTCGCCGAGGCCGTCTCGAGCCTGATGGCGGCGCCCGATCGGCGGGCCCGACTCGTCGAGGCCGGTCGGAGGAGGGTCGGCGAGCTCGGACTGGCCGGGGCCGGATCGTGCCTGGTGGAACGCCTCCTGGCCGTTCCCGTTCCGGTCCCGGCGTCGTGACGGATCCCGGATGGGAGCGGTCGGCCCTGCGTCCGCGGGGAGGCCTCAGCCACTAGGCTTTGGCCCATGGACGACACCCGGCATCTGCACGCGCACGCCTCCTCCACCGGCCTCGGCGACCGCTCCGTGGAGATGAAGTCCGGTGCCGACGTGGGACCGGGGTCGGACATCTTCCAGCGGCTCCTGAAGGAGCGGATCGTGTTCATCGGGTCCGCCATCGACCAGAACACCGCCAACCTGGTGTGCTCCCAGCTGATCCTGCTCGAGGCGGAGAATCAGGAGCGTGACATCTCCGTCTATATCAACTCCCCCGGGGGCTCGGTCACCGATGGCCTCGCCATCTACGACACGATGCAGTACGTCCGGTGCGACGTCCGCACCATCTGCGTCGGGCTGGCCGCGTCGATGGGCCAGTTCTTGCTGTGCGCGGGCACGCCGGGCAAGCGCTTCGCCCTTCCCCACAGCCGTATCCTGATGCACCAGCCCTCCGGCCAGATGCAGGGCCAGGCATCCGACATCGCCATCCAGGCGGAGCAGATCATCTACCTCAAGCGGATGATGGCCGAGAGGATCGCCTTCCACACCGGCCAGACGGTGGACCGGATCGAGGCGGACTCCGACCGGGACCGGTGGTTCACCGCCGAGGAGGCGCGGGAGTACGGCTTCATCGACGAGGTCATCCAGAAGGACGCCATGGAGGTGCCCACGGCCGGCGCAGGGGCTGCCACCTGATGAGCCTCAGCGTCGGGGAGCCGGCATCGGCGGGTCCC
>JBKQRT010000130.1:0-5606 GCA_052143895.1 Acidimicrobiales bacterium
GCTCGGCCGCCGCCGACCGCCGGGTGATCTCGTTGGTCCGCACCTTCTCGTGGAGGGTGAGGATGGCGTGCATCAGCGTCTCGGGAGTGGGGGGACAGCCGGGGGCGTACACGTCGACCGGGACGATCTGGTCCACGCCCTGGACGATGGCGTAATTGTTGAACATGCCGCCCGTGCTGGCGCACACGCCCATGGACAGCACCCACTTCGGCTCCATCATCTGGTCGTAGACCTGCCGGAGGACCGGTGCCATCTTCTGGGACACCCGGCCGGCCACGATCATCAGATCGGCCTGGCGGGGTGACGCACGGAACACCTCCATGCCGAACCGGGCCAGGTCGAAGTCGGCGGCGCCCACCGACATCATCTCGATGGCGCAGCAGGCCAGGCCGAAGGTCGCCGGCCACATCGAGTAGGTACGCGCCCACTTGACCAGGTCCTCGAGACGACCGGTGAGGAAGTTGTGCTGCAGGTCTTCGAGACCCATGCCGACCCAGCCCCCGCCTTACGCAGCTCGGCCGGGTCCGCTCGGCACAGGGGCCGGCGCACCGGTCGTCGGGGCGTCTGGTTCGGCAGAGCCGGGCGGCACGCCGGTGTGGGTTCGGCCGGGACCCCCCGGTCCGGCACTGATGCGGGCGATGGTCGACTCGGAGGTGCGCGAGGGCATGGCCCCGACCAACCGCTTGGCCGGTCCCCAGCTCAGGGCCCCGTTGCTGATGAGGAAGAGGAACGAGACGAACACGACCGCGGCGAAGACGACGACCTCCACCAGGCCGAACGAGCGCAGCTGGCGGAAGATCACCGCCCACGGGTAGAGGAAGACGATCTCGATGTCGAAGATGATGAAGATCATGGCGATCAGGTAGAAGCGGACCGGGAAGCGGGTCGGCGGCTCGATGCCGGGCACGATCCCGCATTCGTAGGGTGCCGTCTTGGCCGCGGTGGGGCGCTTGGTCGGCGCCAGGAGGGCGGAGGCCACGAACGATAGGGCGGCGAACAGGAAACCCAGGATGAGGAGGATCAGGATCGGCAGGTAATCGTCCACAGGGACTTGTTTTTACCACGCACCCCTTCCGAGAAGCACATCCGGGGCGGGCCTTGCCGGCGGCGTCCACCGGGCCGTTCCGGGGTGGAGCGACCACCCTCCGGCGCCCCTAGCATGAAGGGCCGTGAACCCCGGCACCACCGACCGAGCCGCCGGCCGTGCGACCACCCCGTCGCCGGGACCTCCCGTGGCCGACAGCGACGACCACCGCTACGACGTCCTGGTGGTGGGAGGCGGGCCGTCGGGCTCCTCGTGCGCCTACTGGCTGGCCGAGGCCGGCTGGGACGTGGCGCTGGTGGAGAAGAAGGTCTTCCCCCGCGAGAAGACCTGCGGCGACGGGCTGACGCCGCGTTCGGTCCGCCAGATCGCCGACATGGGCCTCGAGGCCTCGCTGGCCGGCGCCCACCGCTACACGGGCCTGCGGGCCTGCGCCTACGGGAAGGTGCTCGACCTCCCCTGGCCGGACCATCCGACCTTCCCCTCCTACGGCTACGTCGTCACCCGGCACGACCTCGACGCCGTGGTCAACGAGCGGGCCGTCAAGGCCGGGGCGACCGTCTGGCAGGGCACCGAGGCCGTCGAGCCCATCCTCGACGGGACCGTGCCCGCCGCCGCGGCCGGTGGGGCGGCCCTCCTCCCGTCGTGCACCGGGGCGGTGGTCCGGGAGCAGGCGACCGGGACGCGACGGTCGGTGCGGGCCCGGTACGTGGTCGTGGCCGACGGCGCCAACTCGCGGTTCGGGCGCGCCCTCGGGACAGCGCGTGACCGTAACCAGCCGATGGGGATGGCCCTGCGCGGGTACTACACCTCCCCCTGTCACGACCAGCCCTTCATCGAGTCCCACCTCGACATCCGCGACGACGACGGCAAGGTGGTGCCCGGCTACGGATGGATCTTCCCGCTGGGCGACGGACGGGTCAACGTGGGCGTCGGGCTGCTGTCCACCGACCGACGCTGGAAGGGCGTGAACACCTCCACCCTCATGGACCACTTCGTGGCCTGGGCCCCGAAGGAGTGGGAGCTCTCGCCGTCGACCAGCCTCGGACCCCCGACCGGGGGCAAGCTCCCGATGGGTCTGGCCGTCGGCCCCCGCGTGGGCCCCACCACCCTCGTGGTTGGGGACGCGGCAGGCACCATCAACCCGTTCAACGGCGAGGGGATCGCCTACGGCTACGAGAGTGGCCGGTTGGCCGCTGCCTCCCTCGGCGAGGCGCTCTCCGGCGGCGGTCCGGAGGCGCTGCAGCGCTACGAGGACCGGCTCGAGGAGGCCTGGGGCCTCTACTACCGGGTCGCCCGGGCCTTCATCCGGGTGATCAGCCGGCCGGAGCTCATGCACCTGTGTGTGGGGACGGGCATGTACTCGGAGTCGCTCATGAGCTGGATCCTGCGGATCATGGCCAACCTGCTCCGGCCCGACGAGACCGGCCCGGCCGAGGCCGCCTACCGGGCGCTGGCCCTCATCGCCCGGGTGGTCCCCGAAGGGGTCTGAGCACCCCTCCTCACCGTCCTACCGGTCGGCCGCCAGGCCCAACCGGTCGGCGACG
Organism: Acidimicrobiales bacterium; assembly: GCA_052143895.1. Lineage (GTDB taxonomy): Bacteria > Actinomycetota > Acidimicrobiia > Acidimicrobiales > RAAP-2 > Bog-756. The sequence goes on from JBKQRT010000130.1 coordinate 2,590, forward strand.
GCGTTGTACGCCGGGGTGAAGGCGTCATAGGGAACCGGGGGCCCGTTGGTCGAGGGCTCGAGCTTCGTTTCGGTACGGCCGGCCCGCATGAACGCCTCGCCCACCACCTCGGTCCCCTGCCCCGGGATGGTGAAGGTGGTCACGTAGGCGGTCGTCATCACGCCGGCGGGGGTGGGCAGGACGACCACCTGCACCTGCGCCGTGGAGCCGGGGACCGCCGCGGCCGCCGCCGCCTGCTGGTACTGGGCGAAGCAGGTCGTGAGGTTCGGATCGGCGAGCGGAGCGGTGACCGCGCCCAAGGCCGCCGGTGAGCTCATGACCGTCGTCACGGAGTACATCTGGATGGTGGGGTCGGCCCCGCTCCGGAAGGTCAGCGATCGCACCGAGTCCATCTGCCCGGGGAGCACCGACCCGCCGAACAGCCCGGCCACTGTCGCCGGGCTAGTGCCGAGGCAGGAGGCCAGGGCCTGGGTGGCCGAGGCCTGGGTGGCCGCCGGGGCGGCCGGCGGCCGGACCGCGGCCGAGGCCGGCGTGCTCGGCATCCAGCCGGCCGGCAAGTCGGTGAGTCGGAGGTTGATCGAGGCGGCCAGGGCGGCGTCACTCGCCACCGGAGACGGCGCAGTGGTGGGGCTGACCGTCGGTGTGGTGGTGGTGGTGGTGGTGCCGTTCCGGTGGATGGCGAAGTAGGCGATGCCGCCGATGACGGCGATCAGCAGGACCAGCAGCAGCAGCAGGGGCCGGTTCCGCCGGCCGGCTGGCGAGCCCTGCCCGGCCACCGGCTCGTCCGGAGGGGTGGGGGTCGAGCGCAGATCGCTGGCCTCCCCGGGGGGCGGGGGCAGGGGCGGGGGCGGCTCGGACCCGATGCCCACCGGGGTGGCGGGAGCGTCCGCCGGTGGCGGTGGGAGGTCCGACCGGGGGCTGCCGGCCGGCGGCCCACCCGGGGGTGGGGGGACCACGGTCGGCGTCGGGCCGGACGGGCCCGGCACGACCGGCGGCGGGGCAGGGGCCCCGGCCTCGGCCGTCCCGGCCAGTGCGGCCGCCGTACCGGTGCCGGCGGCGACCGTCGCGGCCTTGGTGCCCCGACGCCAGCCCCGCGACTTCTTCCTCTTCGGTGCGGTCCCGACGGGGGTGTCGCTGCGGGCCGCCGGCTCGTCCCACAGCGTCTCGCCGGTGACCGGATCGATGGGCGGCTTCCACACCACGGGCCCGGCGCCCGGGGTGCTGGCATCCGGGGGCGGTGGCGGGAGGGTCGTCAGATTCAGAGGAACCGGGCGCTGCGGAGGCTCGGTGGGCAGGCCGGGCGGCGCCGGCGCCCCCGGGGGCGGGACCGGCGCGTCGGCCGTCCCGGCGTCGGGCCCCGAGCCGCGCCAGCCGCGCGACTTGCGGGGCGGCGCCGGAGGGGTGTCGACCTGTCCGAGGGGTGGGTTGTCCCACGCCGTGCCCCCCGGCAGCGGATCGACGGCCGTCTCCCAGGTGCTGGCGCCCGGGGGCGGGGGCGGGAGGGATCCGGTGGACGGCCCGGGGGGTGGCGGGGGTGGTGCGGCGGCCTGGGCGCGCGGTGGGCCCGGCGGAGGCGCGGGGGTGGACGCCGGGGGCGGCGGGATGGTGGCCGGCCCACCGGCGGGGGGCGGTGGCGGGGCGGCGCCCGCGGCGCCCGATCCGTTGGCGGCTGGCCCGGGACCAGCAGGGGCGGCGGAAGCGCCAGCGGCAACCGCGCCAGTCGACGGCGCCTCGTCCGGCGGGGCGGGAGCCGACCATGCCGAGGTTGTCGACATGGATCCCGGCTCGGGCTCGGGCTCGGGCTCCGGTTCGGGCGTGCTGGTCGCCCCTCGGGCGGCGCCGGAGGTGGCCCCGTCCGTCGCGGCCGCGCCCCGGTACCGCTGCAGCCAGGCGGGCAGGGCCTGGTCCAGGTAGGCCGCCTGCCCGGGCGTGACCGTTTCGGTCGGCAGCAGAAAGCGGATGGACTGTCCGCCGGAGGTCAGTTCCATCACCGCCGCGCTCCGGCCGTCGGGGAGGTCGACCTTCTCCCGGCAGGTGGCAGCGTCGAGGCCGGACCAGACGAGGAGCCGTTCGATCTGGGGCTGGGGGCCCTGCACGGTGATCCCGGCCGTCGTGAACAGCAGGCTGAGCCCCTCGGTCGTCTTGGTGCCCCGGTCGGCGTCGCCGGCCAGGGCGACGCCACCGAGCTGCATGCCCTCAGGTGGCAGTTCCGTGATTCCGACGGTCATCGAGGTCTCCTCTGTCGCCAGGGGGCTTCCCCGGCTCTGTCCATCGCTGCTGTCATCCTGCCGGCCACTCGCGCGACCGGGCAAGGCATCGGCCACCCGCTCGCGCACCTCCATACTGTCCCAGACCGTGGCGCCGCGGTCGGATCACCCCGTTTCAGACCTGCCGGCTCCGATCGCCGTCCGCCACGCGCTGCTCGATGACCGACAGAGGGGTGGCCAGCGCTTCGGCGGGGATCTGCCCGCCGATGGAACAGACCTCGAGGGCCGACTCGACCCGTCCCTGGCCGAGGGAGACGACCTCCACCTCGACCGGCACCGGAGCGGCGCCGTCGGCCACCGTGAACGCGAACAGCAGAGCCGACCGCTGCTCGCCGGCGGGGGCCGGCAGCTCGACGACGGTCACGGACGCCGGGCCGGGCTGCTCGGCCCCACCGGAGCTGCCGTCCACGCCGAGCTGGACCTCGGCCGCCACTGCGGCGCCGTCGCAGCCCGCGTACCGGGCGGCGCCGGTGAGGGAGAGGTCGTGACGCTCGTCATCGCGCGTTCGGACGACGCTGACCGCGGATTGGAGCTCGAGTGCGATCCCGGGTCGGGAGGCCGAGGCCGGGGCGACGAAGACAGGGGATGCGGCCTCGGCCGTCTGGTCGGCGGCCCGGCCCCCGAGGAGCACCGCGGCCTGGTCGTCGCTGATGCCCATGCAGCGGGCGAACGCGGCGGTGATCTCCGCCTGCCCGTGCTGCACGAGTGGCGACTCGGCGCCGGCACCGGCCGGGGGCGGCCGCCCCCCCG
>JBKQRT010000131.1:0-18812 GCA_052143895.1 Acidimicrobiales bacterium
CGCGGCAGCACCACACGGTACAGGGCGGCCAGCCTGGGCAGGGCGCCGGGGCGTCCGTACCCCTCCTCGTCGGCCGGGGGCCACGACGAGCCCGGCACGTCTGTGGCCAGCACCTCACCGGCCAACGCGGCGAAGAGAGCCGCGCTCGAATTCGACGGCGCCGTGACCGTGTCGGGTTCGAACCCGCTGCGGACCGGCAGCCGCTCGGCCCAGAGCTCGGCGTGCCAGGCGTGACGCATGCTCTGCGCGTCGAGGTGGACCGTGACCGCGGCGAGCGGCATGTCGGCGGCCCATTCGCCGAGCAACCGGAAGAGGGTGGTCTCGATCCACCGGTACTCGCCGATCAGCGCGGCGGTGGTGTCGAGCGACAAGGGGAGTGCCTCGTATCCCCTCGCCTCGGCGACGGCGACCTCCGCCACCGCGGGGGCGTGGTCCGGGACGCCGACGGCGGGGTCAGACAACCGCCGACGACTCCCCGCTCGGCGCGGGCGTTCCGTCCTCGGGCATCCGGGTCCGTCGGTGGTAGTAGTTGGTGATCGGCATACGCCGATCTTTGCCGAACGCCTTCCGCGATATCCGGACCCCCGGCGGCATCTGGCGGCGCTTGTACTCCGCCCGGTCGACCAGTTCCACGACCCGGTCCACGATGGCGGCGTCGAAGCCGGCGGCGATGAGCTCGTCCCCCGAGCGGTCGCCCTCCACGTACCCGGCCACCACCGGGTCGAGGGCGGCGTAGGGCGGCAGCGACTCGTCGTCGCGCTGGTCCGGGCGCAGCTCGGCGGACGGCGCCTTGGTGAGAACCGGCTCGGGGATGAGGTCGGCCCCGGCCCGCCGGTTCCGGAACCGGCACAGGTCGTAGACGAGGGTCTTCGGGACGTCCTTGATCACGGCGAAGCCGCCGGCCGAGTCGCCGTACAACGTGGTGTAGCCCGTGGCCATCTCGCTCTTGTTGCCGGTGGTGAGCACGATCCACCCGGTGGCGTTGGACAGCGCCATGAGCAGGACGCCGCGGATGCGCGACTGGAGGTTCTCGTCGGTGAGGCCGACGGGCTCCCCGCCGATGAGCGGGGCCAGCGTGGCGGCCAGCGCTCGGTGGGTCTCCTCGATGGGCATGGTGGCGATGTCGATCCCGAGGTTGGCGGCGAGGGTCACCGCGTCCGCCACCGAGCCCTCGCTCGAGTAGCGCGACGGCATGGTCACCCCGTGGACGTGGTCCGGGCCGACGGCATCCACGGCGATGGCCGCCACCAGCGACGAGTCGATGCCTCCCGACAGGCCGATCACCGCGTCGGTGAAGCCGTTCTTGGCCAGGTAGTCGCGGGTGCCGAGGACGAGCGCCTCGTAGACCTCCGCCTCCGGGTCGAGCACGGGCGCGATCCCGCCGACCGTCGGCGTTCCGGTCGCCCGGCTGGTCCCGGTGCCCACCACCACCGCACCGTCGCCGGAAGCGACCGTGTCCGTCACGCCCGTCTCGCCGTCGACGGTGAGGTCGACCAGCAACACCTCCTCCGCGAACTGGCGTGCCGAGGCCACCACCTGCCCGTGTTCGTCCATGACCAGCGAGGCGCCGTCGAAGACCAGCTCGTCCTGCCCTCCGACCTGGTTGACGTAGACGATGGGGCAGCCCGTCTCGGCCACCCGCTCGGCCAGCACCGCCAGGCGCTCGTCCCGTCGGCCGCGCGAGTACGGCGAGGCGTTGAGGTTGACCAGCAGCCGTGCACCGGCCGCCGCCTGTTCGGTCATCGGTCCGCCGGCGAACCACATGTCCTCGCAGACGGTGAGCCCGACGGGCACCCCGGCCACGACGTAGAGGGTCGGCGGTTCGGCGCCCGGGGTGAACCACCGTCGTTCGTCGAACACCCCGTAGTTAGGGAGGAGCCGCTTGAAGTACCGGCCCAGCACCCGACCGCCGGCGCAGAGCGCCGCCGCGTTGACCAGTCGTCCGGCCCGGTCGTGGTCGACGTACCCGACCACGGCGGCACAGGCACCTGTGGCGGCGGCGATCCGGTCGAAAGCGGACCTGTTGTCGGCGACGAACGACGGGCGACCGAGCAGGTCCTCGGGTGGGTAGCCGGTCACGGTGAGCTCCGGAAAGACGGCCAGGTCGGCACCGGAGGCCTCGGCCTCGGTGAGGCCCGCCAGGATCCGGTCGACGTTGCCGTCGAGGTCGCCCACCACGGTGTTGAGCTGGCACGCGGCCACCCGGATCCGAGCCATGGGATCAGCCTACCGGCGGCGCTGCCTGGTCTTTTCCCGCCCGGTGCCCGGCGGCACGGCGCAGGACCGCCGGCGGCCCCACTGGCGATCCGGGGTGTTCATCGTCCGTTCACGATCGGGTAACGGAGGGGAAACGGCCCACTGCGATAGTGGGGTGTCCTCACAACTGGCAGAATCCACTGGCAGCGACCGAGTCGGTCCGGTGGGTCGAGCCGCACGCGGTCGGTCCGGGCTCCGTCCCCTCGACCGGTCGCGCAGGACCAGAGCAACCGAGTAGCAGAGGAGTGCATGTGCCTTACCAAGCTGAATACATCTGGATCGACGGTACCGAGCCATCACCGCTCCTCCGGAGCAAGACGAAGATCATCGCCGACGGCCATGAACCGGGCATCTGGGGGTTCGACGGCTCGAGCACCAACCAGGCACTGGGCCACGACTCCGACTGCGTCCTGCGACCGGTGACCGTCTTCACCGATCCGCTGCGCGGTCCCGACGACAAGCTGGTGATGTGCGAGGTGGAGCTCACCGACTTCACCCCCCACCCGACCAACACCCGTGCCAGGCTGCGCAAGATCGTCGAGCAGTACGGCGACCAGGAGCCGATGTTCGGCATCGAGCAGGAGTACACGTTCTTCAAGGACGGTCGACCGCTCGGCTGGCCGCAGATCGGCTATCCGGCGCCGCAGGGTCCGTACTACTGCGGCGTCGGCGGCGACAAGATGCCCGGCCGTGAGATCGTCGAGCTCCACACGGCGGCGTGCATCGACGCCGGCGTCGCCATCGAGGGCACGAACGCCGAGGTGATGATGGGGCAGTGGGAGTTCCAGGTCGGGGTGCTCCCCCCGCTGGAGATCTCCGACCACCTCTGGGTGGGCCGCTGGCTGCTCTTCCGCATCGCCGAGGACTTCGGCGTCTACGCCACCCTCGAGCCCAAGCCGATCCTCGGCGACTGGAACGGTGCGGGCGCCCACACCAACTTCTCCACCAAGGCCATGCGCGAGGACGGTGGCTGGGATGCCATCATCGCCGGCTGTGAAGCCATCGGGAAGCGGATCGACGAGCACATCGCCGTGTACGGCGTGGGTATCGAGAGCCGCCTGACCGGGGCCCACGAGACCGCCCACTTCACCAAGTTCAGCTACGGCACCTCTGACCGGGGCGCCTCCATCCGCATCCCGTGGGCGGTGGCCAAGGCGAAGAAGGGCTGGCTCGAGGATCGCCGGCCCAACGCCAACATGGACCCGTACCAGGTGACCGCAGTCCTGGTCGAAACGGTCTGCGGCGACGCGGCGGGGAGCTGAACGGCAGCCGGGTGTGCGGGCAGCCCTCCCCCCCGGGCCGATCCCGTCCATCCGGTTCCCCGCTGCCTGACAGGAACAGTGCCGGGTCCCCAGCGGCCCGGCACTGTTCGCTGCGGACCGCGCATCGTCGACCCACCCCCCTCCCGCCTGCGACAATGTCACCATCGCAACCGACGACCAACCATCCACGACCTCGACGCACGGGGAGGTGCCCGGCGCCATGAGGAGCCAAGAGGAGTACGTCCTCCGCACGGTGGAGGAACGCGGGATCCGCTTCGTCCAGCTGTGGTTCACTGACGTGCTCGGCACCCCCAAGACGTTCAGCATCACGCCGGCCGAGCTCGAGAACGCCCTCGACGAGGGGATGACCTTCGACGGGTCGGCCATCGACGGATTCAGCCGCGTCCAGGAGAGCGACGTCCTGGCCCGCCCCGACGCCAACACCTTCCAGCTGCTCCCCTGGCACGGGCACGGGCACTCCGACTTCAGCACCGACGGCCAGGCCCAGGTGGCCCGCGTCTTCTGCGACATCGTGACCCTGGACGGTGCGCCGTTCCAGGGTGATCCCCGGCACGTGCTGCGCCGCGCCCTCGACCGGGCCCACGACGGGGGGTTCACCTTCTACGCGGCACCGGAGATCGAGTACTTCTACTTCGCCGACAGCGACCCGTCCCATGCACCGGTGGCCCTGGACAGCGGGTCGTACTTCGAGCTGACCGTCGCCGACCGGGCGAGCGACATGCGGCAACGGACCGTGCTGACCCTCGAGGAGATGGGTATCCCCGTCGAGCACGCCCAGCACGAGGACGCCCCGAGCCAGCACGAGATCGACCTCCGGTACACCGATGCGCTGACCATGGCCGATACCGTCATGACCGTCCGCCTCGTCGTCAAGGAGATGGCCCGACAGCAGGGCGTGTTCGCCAGCTTCATGCCGAAGCCGCTCGCCGGCGTCCAGGGTTCGGGCATGCACACCCACATGTCGCTGTTCCGGGGCGACATCAACGCGTTCGTCGACCTGGAGCGGCCCGGCGGCATGTCCGAGGTGGCTGAGCGCTTCATCGCCGGTGTGCTGCGGCACGCCCCCGAGATCACCGCCGTCACCAACCAGTGGGTCAACTCCTACAAGCGGCTGGTGTCCGGCTACGAGGCACCGATCCACGTGTCGTGGGCCAGGAACAACCGATCCGCCCTGGTGCGGGTGCCGGTGGTGAAGCCGGGCAAGTACGAGTCGACCCGGATCGAGTACCGGTCACCGGACAGCGCCTGCAACCCCTACCTGGCTTTCGCCGTCATCCTGGCCGCCGGGCTGCAGGGCGTCGAGCAAGGGTACGAGCTACCACCCGAGGCAGACGCCAACCTGTTCACCCTCAGCGCCGAGGAGCTCGCCAACAAGGGCATCCTCCACCTGCCGGGCAGCCTCAACGAGGCACTCGGGCTCATGGAGTCCTCGGAGCTGCTGGCCACCACCCTCGGCGAGCACGTCTTCGAGTGGTTCATCCGTAACAAGCGCGCCGAGTGGGCCGAGTACAAGGCCCACGTGACCCAGTTCGAGCTCGACCAGTACCTGCCGCTGCTCTAGCCCGGCAGCCGGACACGCCTGCATCCCGACAGGAAGGGGGAAGACCGCATGGAACCGCTGCTCTGCTTCCCCGCCGTGCCGCCGTCCCCGGTGACGGCGGTGCTCGACCGGGCGGGCTACCCGTGGCGGGGCGTCGACAAGCCCGAGCAGGCCGAGTCCGAGGAGCCCGAGGACGGCTGGTCCGGCGCGGTCATCTGCAGCGGCGAGGACCCCATCGGGGCGTTCCTGCTCTGCCGGCACGTGCGCAAGCGGGAGGTCCCCCTGGCCCCGGTCGTCGTCGTCGTCCCGGTCGACCAGCTCGGCGAGCTCGAACTGCGCGAGGACCTCTTCGACGACCTCTGCCTCGAGCCGGTCAACCCCGCGGAGCTCGGCGCCCGCCTCGCCCACCTGTTCTGGCGCACCGGGCGGGGACTACGTCCCGACCTCCTCGAGCACGGTCCGCTGGTGCTCAACCTCGAGACGTACCAGGCGGCCGTGACCGGCAGGGTGCTCGATCTCACCTACATGGAGTACGAGCTGCTCCGCTTCCTCGCCGCGCGCCCCGGCAAGGTGTTCACCCGCGAGACCCTGCTCAGCCGGGTGTGGGGCTACGAGTACTACGGGGGTGCCCGCACGGTCGACGTCCACGTCCGCCGGCTCCGGGCCAAGCTGGGCGAGGAGCACGCCCATCTGATCCAGACGGTGCGGTCGGTGGGCTACCGGTTCGGCCAGACCACCTGGACGCCCTGACCACCGTCGCACGGCCGGTCCGGCCGGCCCCTGGAGGTCAGCGCCGCAGGTAGGCCCACACCTCGACCTCGACCGAGGCGCCCATCGGCAGCCCGGCCACGCCCACCACCGATCGCGCCGGTCGGTGCTCCCCGAAGAACGCCGCATACGCCTCGTTGACCGCTGCGTACCCGTCCATGTCCGTCACGAACACGGTCGTCTTGACCACGTCGGCCGGGGTGGCCCCGCGGTCGCGCAGGAGCCGCTCGGCGTTATACAGCGCCTGGGTCAGCTCGACGGGCGCGCCGCCCCGGACGAGGGCAGGGGGACCGTCCGGTCCGTCCCCTCCGGGCACGAGGCCGAGCTGGCCCGAGCAGATGAGCCACGGGCCGGCGTCGACGATGGGGCTGTAGGGGCCGATCGGCGTGCTCATCGCGTGCTCCTCACGGGTTGGTGTCCGCCGGACGGTCAGCCTACCGACGCCGGTCGGGCCGGGCTCAGCGTCGACCGGCCGCGGCACGGTCGGTGGGCCACCCGGGGGCGAGTCCGTCGGCCAGCCACCGGGCGGCCGCCACCGCGGCGAACACCGCGTCGGAGCCGTTGACCGCCGGTCCGCCGGACGCCTCGGCCGTGACGGACACCGGCGGCATGGCCCGGGCCTGGAGGATGCCGAACGAGCGCACGGTGAGGTCGTGCACCACCCCCGCCGCGTCCACGGCGATCCCCTCGGACCGGACCCACCCGAGCGCCTGGTGGGTCGCACCGATGCAGTAGGACCGCAGCACCACCTCGTCGAGCACAGTGCCGGCGTCCACCACCACCTCGACCGAGTCGTCGGGCAGGCAGCGGGCGACGGCCCGTCCTCCCCGGGGGGCGACGACCTCCACCGGCACACCGTGGACCGCCGCGACGGGGCAGCCGGCCGGCACGGTCACCGCGGCGGCGGTGGGTGCGCATGCCGCCAGCACCGCCGCCTCCGCCCACACCGCGGCCCGCAGGTCGAAGGAGGTGGGCGGACCGGCCACGGACACCTGCTCGAGCTCGAGGCCGGGCGCCACCGCGGCCACCGCCGCGGTCACCGCCTCCCACTCGCCCCGGTCCACGGCCGTCGAGACACCGACCCGGAGGATCCCAGAACCGTCGGCAGTGACGCCGCCGGCCACCGGGGGGCGCTTCGGCCCGAGACGGACCACGTCCTCTCGCGACCACACCACCCGGACGGCGATGCCGTGCTCGTCGGCCAGCCGACGGGCGTCGGCCGTCACCGCCGAGTGCCGCTTGCCGCCGAAGGCGCCGCCGTTGGCGCACGGGGACGCCGGCTCGCCACCAGGCTCGCACCACGAAGCGTCGGGTTCGACGTAGGCCGGTTCCATCCAGGTCGTCTGCAGGGTCAGCGCCCAGCGCCCCGGGGGCAGCGGCACCGGATGGCCCGGGGTGAGGCTGGTGCGCCGTCCCTGCACCTTGCCGGCCGCGGCCCGTGCCGCCCGCAGCGTCGGCGCCACCGCGTACCCGCCTCCGCCGTCGGGCACCGCCACGAGGGCGCCGCCGGGACAGGTGTCGTCGGCGAACCCGGCCCGGCCGAGCACCACGTCCGGTGCGACCCGTTGCGGCACCCCGCCCTCGATGGCGGCCCGGCGGGAGGCGACGTCGAGATCACGGCCCTCGGATCCGGGGCCGCCCGGCGCCGGTGCCTCCCCGAGGACGCGTCGAGCCGCCTCCTCGATGGTGAGCCAGCCGGTGCACCGGCACAGGTGGGCGAGCAGCGCCTGGTCGAGCGCATCGTCGGAGACAGCGGGACGCTCGGGTCCCGGCGGCTCACCTCGTCCGGCGACCATTGCCTCGAGCCGCATCACGATCCCCGGCGTGCAGAACCCGCACTGGCTGCCGCCGGTGGCCACCAGCGCGTCGGCCCACCGGGAGCGCCGTTCGGCGGGAAGGCCGTCGAGCGTGGTGACCTCGCGACCGGACAGACGCCGGACCGGCGTCACGCACGCCACGCGCGGGGCGCCCTCGACCCAGACCGTGCAGCAGCCGCACTGCCCCTGGGGGCTGCAGCCGTCCTTGGCCGACCGGATGCCGACGTGGTCGCGCAGGACGTCCAACAGGGACGACCCGTCGTCGGGCACCTCGACGTCCGCGCCGTCGACGCGGAGGTGGATCAGGAGCTCAGGGGTCCAGCCGGCGATTCAGCTGAACGAGGAGCCGCAGCCGCAGGTGCGGGAGGCGTTCGGATTGGTGACGTGGAATCCGGCGCCCTGGAGCCCGTCGCTGTAGTCGAGGGTCGAGCCCTTCAGCAGGTCGGCGCTGGTCGAGTCGACCACCACCTTGACGGTGCCGAACTCCCGCACGACGTCGTCGTCGGCCACGTCGGCGTCGAAGAACATCTCGTAGCTGAACCCGGAGCAGCCGCCCGGCCGCACCGCCACCCGCAGCGCCAGCCCGTCGACATCCTCCTGGGCCAACAGCTCCGCCACCTTGGACGCTGCCTCGTCGGTGAGCGTCACCGGGTTGGGCTTCTTCCCGATGCTCACGGTCTGCATGGTGGTGCTCATCAGCGCTCCTCCTGGATCACGACTCGGTGCGCCGGCCCGGCCACCCGCACCCGGCGGGGCCGGGCCGCAGACCTCCGGTCGACGTCTGCTGCAAGCGTACTCGCGGGCAGGCGGCGACGGTACAACGGTCCGGGTGGTCCGACTACGCCGACCGGTACAATTGCCGCGTGAGCAGGCCCGACCGTCCCGACGTCGACAACACGGGCGCCGAGGGAACGGGTCCGGCCGCGCCGCCCACCCCCGACGCCGTCCGGTCAGCGCTCCGCGGGGTCGTCGACCCGGAGCTCGGCGCCGACGTCGTCGAGCTCGGCATGGTCACCTCGGTGCAGGTGGACGACGGGGGCTCGGTGGCAGTCGAGGTGGCGCTGACCGTGGCCGGCTGCCCGCTCCGCACGCAGATCCGCAACGACGTGGAGACCCACCTCGGGGCCCTCCCGGGGGTCCATGCGGTCGAGGTGACCACGGGGGTCATGGACGTCGAGCAGCGCAAGGCGGTCATGGCCAGGGCGCGACTGCTGGCCCGGGACCCGGCGCCGGCCACCGACATCCCGGACACGGCCCGGGTCATCGCCATCGCCTCGGGCAAGGGAGGCGTCGGCAAGAGCTCGGTCACCGTCAACCTGGCTGTGGCCCTGGCTCGGCGCGGGTTGACCGTCGGGCTGCTCGACGCCGACATCTGGGGGTTCTCCGTCCCCCGCCTGCTCGGCATGCAGGGAGAGGTCGAGGCCCGTGACAAGAAGATGGTCCCCCTCGAGCGGAAGGTCGGCGACGGCGTGCTGCGGGTGCTTTCCATGGGGTTCCTGGCCGACGAGGACAGTGCCATCATGTGGCGGGGGCTCATCCTCAACCGCGCCGTGCAGCAGTTCCTCGAGGATGTCCACTGGGGCAATCTCGACTACCTCCTGATCGACATGCCCCCGGGCACCGGCGACATCCAGATGGGCCTGGCCCGGATGCTGCCGAGGACCGAGGTCGTGGTGGTGACCACACCCCCGGTGGCCGCTCAGAAGGTGGCGGCCCGCACCGCCGACATGGCCCGGAAGGGCTACCTGCGGGTGGCCGGGGTGATCGAGAACATGAGCGACTTCACGTGCGAGCACGGCACCACCTACGCCCTGTTCGGGTCGGGTGGCGGGGACCGACTGGCCGCCGATGTCGGCGTGCCCCTCATCGGGCGGATCCCGCTCGACCCGTCGATGGCGGCCGGCGGGGACGCCGGCGCACCGGTAGCCCTCGACGCCAGCCAGCCCCTGGCGGCCGTGTTCGAAGGCATCGCCGACACGGTGGTCACCTCCATCGCTCCGGTGGTGCCCATGGACGGCTGCAGCGTCCGGCTGCTCGAACGGGTCGAGGCGGCGGTCATCGCCGGTCCGCCCGCCTGAGTGCCTGCCCGGCGGTCCGCGGCGGGGTCAGACCTTCGGCCCCCAGGCCTGCCGCGCGGCGGCGATCAATGCCGGGTCGACGTCCGAGCCGGAGGTCAGCCGATCGGCCAGCGCATCGTCGTACCCGTCGTCGCCGGGCCGCAGGATGACGAGCTGCCCGTCCTCGAAGAGCACGATGGGCAGCACGGTGGGGACGTCGGTCACCTGGCTGGCCCAGCCCATGACCTCGTCGGTCGTCCGGTACGACCCGATGGCGGCGAGGTTGGTGATGGTGGGCGGGAGCAGCTCGAACTCGCCGGCTGCCTCCCGTTCGAGGGCGTCCCCCGGCTGGATCCAGATGGAATCGATGGTCTCGCGGTCGTCGTGCCGGGCGACCTGTCCCGGCGGTGCCGACGTGATGAAGAACCGGGTGTCGTAGCGCCGGGGGGCCAGTTCGGGGGTGATCCAGTGGCTCACGTAGTGGACGTTGTCGGCCGCCAGGACGAGGTCCTCCTGGCGGCACACGTCGAGCAGCCTCGTGCGCTGCTGATTGACCGCGTCCCGGTAGGTCGAGAAGCGGGCGGCCACTTCGGGGTCGCTCGTGTCGAGGAGCGCACCGGTGCCGGAGGCCACCGAGCCTCGGTGCTGAGCCAGCATCACTCCGGCCTCCTCGAAGCACTCCCGCAGGGCGGCCACCCAGAACGCCAGCCCGCCGGATTCGATGCCGAGGATGGTGCTCGCCTCGGCGTCGGTCCGGCCGCGACACAGGGCCTCGGCCTCGGCTCCCCGGTCGGCGGGATCGACCGACCCGCCGGGGAAGAGGTAGGCACCGGCCACGAACTCGGAGTCCAGGTTGCGGCGGAGCATGCACACCTCGACGACCGGCTGGGCCGCACTGTCCACGGCGTCGCGGATCAGCATCACGGTGGCGGCATCGCGGACGGGCACGTTCATGGGCTCAGGCTAGCGCCGGGACTTTTCCGGGAGTCAGGCGGTGGGAAGCGTCGAGCGCGAGGTCAACACCCCCGAGTCGACCAGCGCGCTGATGGCCAGCTCGCGGAAGCCGTCCGGGTCGGCGATCAGCCAGGAGTGCGCCCCGTCGACCACCACCCCGTCGACGCCGGCCGCGTGCCGGAGGTCGTCGAAGGCGGACCGGGGCACGAGTCCGTCGCGGTCGGACCAGGCCACCGTGACCGGTATTCCCCACCGGGCCACCGAGCGGACCTCCCCGACCAGATCGGCCCGGCGGATGAACTCGCCGGTCCGGAACATGCCGAGGGGGTTCTGCAACAGGTTCGGGATGAAGTCCTCGAGGAGCGACGGGAGCATCCGCAGGTGACGGGGCGAGTGCAGCAGGTCGGTCGAGAGGTGGCGGCCCCAGTCCCACATCGGGCGCTGAACCATGGTGCGGACCTCATTGGGGAACAAGGCCCAGGTGGGGCTGCCGATGGCGTTGGCCAGCAGCAGGGTGGACACCCGCCAGGGCTGCTCGTAGGTGAACGCGGTGGCCACGCCGCCCCCGAAGGAGTGCCCGGCCACCAGGGCCGCCTCGTGCACGCCGACCGCGTCGAGGAACCGGCCGACCCAGGTGGCGTAGCCGGCGAAGGTCCGACGGTCGTAGTCCAGCTCGGGGGTGCCCCCGAACCCGGGCAGGGACGGTGCGTAGACCCGGCACCCGGCGGCGCTCATCGCCCGGATCGGCCGCCGGTAGGCGTTGGGCCTCAGCCCCCAGCCGTGGAGGAACAGGGCGGCCGGGCCGCGTCCGGTGGCGCCGTACCGGACGTGGTGCCCCTCCACGACCACCGAGCTCCAGGTGACTCCCCCCGGGCTGCCGGCCGACGCGGGCCCGCCACCCGGTTCCGAGCCTCCCTGCCCCACAGGTTCTCCCGACATGGGCGATCAGTGTAGGCCCGATTCCGGCCGACCGGCCTGGCCGGCGGTGACGGCACCGACTCCGCCCGACCGGGAGCGGGCTCTCCTCCACCCGACCATGGCGGCCAGGGGCGGCCCGACCACCCAGGCCCTGGTCGACCAGTTACGCTCACTCCGACCACTCCACGAATCGGGGACTGCGGAACCATGGCACAGGACCAGAACAACACCCCATCCGGGGGGAACAAGCCCAAGCCCAAGCCCGGCAACTCGCCTGGCGGCCAGAGCGCCAAGGACCAGAGCCGCGCCCAGAGCCGGCCGGTGTCGGGCAACGCTCCTACGAGCAAGGCCGGCAAGGGCAGCGGGGCCGGTGGTAGGGGCGGGAACACGCCCCGTCCGGGTCGGGCTCCGGCCGCCGCGCCCGAACCCCGCCGGCTGTCCGGGGCCATGATGGCCTGGGGCGCGGTGGGCCTGGTCGTGGTGGTCATCGCCGTGCTGGTGATCGTCAAGCTCACCGCCGGCTCGACCAACAACGCCAACGCCCCCTACACGCCGGTCACCCCGGCCCCCGCCTCGGTGGTGCACGACGTCGCCAACATCCCACTCTCGGTCTACAACACGGTCGGCGTCACCTCCCCGACGGTGCAGGTGACGCCTCCGATCGTCATCAGCGGCCAGCCCCCGATGACCCTGAACGGACAATCGCCGGCGATGTTCTACTACGGCGCCGAGTACTGCCCCTACTGCGCCGCAGAGCGCTGGGCCATGACCGCTGCGCTGTCCCGGTTCGGCACCTGGTCGGGCCTCAAGGTCACCGCCTCGTCGCACACCGACGTCTACCCCGCCACCAATACCTTCAGCTACTACGGTGCCAGCCTCACCAGTCCGTACCTCGAGTTCGGCAGTGTCGAGGCGGTGAGCAACGTGCCCACCACCTCCTACTACAAGCCGCTGCAGAATCCCACCAAGGAGGAGCAGGACATCCTCGCCAAGTACGACTCACCGCAGTTCATCCCCGGAGCGACCGCCGGCCAGATCGGCTTCCCGTTCATCAACATCAACAACCTGGCCCTCATCTCCGGGCCAAGCTACAGCCCGGGGGTCCTCTCCGGCCTTTCGTGGACCGACATCGCCGGCGGCCTCGACGATCCGACCAGTGCGGTGACCCAGGCCATCGTGGCCACGGCAAACTACATCACTGCCGTCATTTGCGCCAGCACCAAGGACGCCCCGAGCTCGGTATGCACCAGCTCGGGTGTCGAAGCGGCCGCCAAGGCACTCAAGCTGAGCTGATTCCGACACCCGGGGAGTGAGACCATGCCGTCGCTGCGCTGGCAGCCCATTGCCACCTTCCTCCTGAGCCTGGCCGGGCTCGGGGTGGCCACCTACCTCACCATCACCCACTTCGACACCCACGTGGCCCTGGTCTGTTCGGACAACGGGGCCATCAACTGCGAGAAGGTGACCACCAGCCCCCAGTCGGTGATCTTCGGGATCCCGGTGGCGGTCCTGGGTCTCGCCTTCTTCCTCCCGATGCTCGCGCTCTGCCTCCCCGTCTCCTGGCGATCGGCGGACCGGCGCGTCCACCTGGCCCGGCTGGCCCTCTCGATCACCGGGGTCGGGATGATCATCTACCTGATCATCGCCGAGCTCTTCGTCATCAAGGCGATCTGCCTCTGGTGCTCGTCCGTCCACCTGATCACGTTCATCCTCTTCGTGATCATCGTGACCGCCTCGCCGATCGTGTTGGCACCCGGGTACGGGCTCGACGGCGGTGAGCTCGACCACGCCGGGCACGGGTACGACGCCGGTTCCGAAGACGAGGAGTAGCTGCATCCCCAGGTGGACGGCACCGTGAGCGCCACGGACGCAGGCGCACCCGCCGGTCCCGGAGCGCCCGGCAGCCCACCCGGTCCCGACACCGCGCCCGGCCCCGAACAGGCCGGGCGCCCGTCTCGCAACCGGACCGCCCGGTTCGCATGGGCGGCCATCGCCGTGCTGTTGGTTGGCGTCATCGGACTGGTCGTCTACGCCCTGACCGGCTCTCCGGCCACGGAGCGGTCGAACCGCCCGACGCCTGCCTCCGGCGCGGTGGTCGCGGCAGTGTCCCACGTGCCGGCCGCCGCCTTCGACGCCGCCGGTGCGACCGACGCTGGCACCCCGCTCGTATCCCCCACCGTGCTCACCGGGCAACCACCGCTGCAGGCGGACGGACGGCCCGAGGTCCTCTGGGTGGGTGCGGAGTTCTGTCCGTTCTGCGGTGCCGAGCGCTGGCCGCTCATCGTGGCGATGTCGCGGTTCGGCCACTTCACCGGCCTCGGCGACATGCAGTCCTCGAACACCTCGGTCTTCCCTGGCATCCAGACCTTCACATTCGTGGACGCCTCGTACGCCAGCCCCTACCTCGCGTTCACCGGCGTGGAGCTCTACTCCGACGCGCCCGACGCGGGCGGGGCCTACACCCCGATTGCCCGGCTCAGCCCGTCGCAGGCGGCGTTGGTGGCGCGATACGGGACGCGCCCGGGGACGGGCGCCGGCTCCCTGCCCTTCGTGGACGTCGCCAACCGGATGGTCACCTCGACCTCGGGGTTCAGCCCCGCCGTCCTCGTCGGACTGTCCCAGGCGACCGTCGCCGGCCAGCTCGCCGAACCCGCCCAACCGGGCCAGTCGGCAGGTCGGGCCATCGTGGCCTCGGCCAACCAGCTGACGGCGGGGATGTGCGCGGCCACCGGCGGCCGGCCGGCGGAGGTCTGCACCAGCAAGGGAGTCCGCACCGCCGCCCAGGCGCTCGGTACCGGCTGACCCCCGGGGCGAGCACCCCGGGGCGAGCACCCCGGGATCGGTGCGGAGGGGCGTCAGCCCCGGGTCGGTCGGATCACCCGGCCCGGCGATCCACGATCTGTTTGCGCTCCAATTCGTTCAGGCCACCCCAGATGCCGTGAGGCTCGTGGATGCGGATGGCGTAGTCGAGGCACTGCACCCGCACCGAGCAGGTGCGGCAGATCGCCTTTGCCCGGTCCTCACGCTCGAGTTTCTCGTCTTTCCGCTCGGCGTGGGCAGGCGGGAAGAAGATCTCCGCCTGGGGTCCACGACACGACGCCTTGAGCTGCCATGTATCAAGCGCCTGCTCCACTGCCCAACTCCCCCTTCACACCCTTCTGGGTTCCTCCCGCCAGCGAACGTACTCGCGCCTGTCGGGGGAAACAAGGGGTCTGACCAGGTTTTCTCACCGGGGAAACACCCCTGGTGAGAGCGCCGTCACGCCGAGAGAGGGTCCGGTCGACCGGGACCGCCGACCCTGGGCCGGCATGGGGCGTGGCCGGGGGTCGGACACTACGCTCCTGTGGGTCATGGAGATCAGCGCCTTCTGCAGCCAGAGCCGGGTACTGATCGTCGCCGGCAAGGGTGGGGTGGGCAAGACCACCATGGTGGCCGCGCTCGCGCATCTCGCCGCCCAGAGCGGCCTGTCGGTCCTGGTCGTCGAGTTGGAGGGCCGGCCAGGGGTGGCCACGGCCTTCGGGAGCTCCGCCCCCCTCGACTACGACGGGGCCGTGCTCCGGGCCGCCGGTGCCGAGCAGGTCGACGAAGCCCACGCGGACGACGCCAGGACCATCCCCCGGGGCACCGTGCAGGCGCGGACGATCACGCCCGACGACGCGCTCCTCGAATATCTCGCTGACCACGGGTTGAAGCGGGTGTCCAAGCGGCTGCTGTCCTCGGGGATCATCGACCTCGTGGCCGGTGCGATCCCGGGCATCCGGGACATCCTGGTGCTCGGCAAGGTCAAGCAGATCGAACGCAACCGCATCGCCGACGTGGTCCTGGTGGACGCCCCGGCCACCGGCCACACCATGACGTTCCTGTCGTCAGCGGGCGGTCTGCTCGACGCTGCACGCGGTGGCCCCATCCGCACACAGGCTGCCGAAGTGGTCGACCTCCTCTCCGATCCCGAGCGGTGCCAGGTCGTTCTGGTGACGCTGCCCGAAGAGATGCCCGTCAACGAGGTCATCGAGGCTGCCTACCAGCTCGAGGACCGGGTGGGTATCGCCCTCGGCCCGGTCATCGTGAACGGCTGCTACCTGCCGGCGGCGGGCCTGGCCGTCCCCGCCGCCGACGCGGCGGCCGCCGCCGGGGTCGACCTGCCGCCCGAGCTGGTCACGTCACTCGACGCGGCCCGCCGGTTCCGGCTCACCCGCGAACGGCTCCAGGAGGAGCAGCTCCAGCGGTTGGGCCACGAGCTCCCCCTTCCGCAGCTGCAGGTTCCCTACCTCTTTTCCGACGCCATCGGGCCCGAGGAGCTCGATATCCTGAGCGGCGCCCTGGCAGCCGGGGTCGAGGCGCTGCACGACCCGGCAGGAGCCCGGTCGTGAGCCAGTCGCAGGCCCCGGTCCCGAGCCCGCCCGGCCGGGCGGACTCGGGACCGAGCGCCATCCGCGAGGTGGCGCGTACCCGGAGCATCATCATCTGCTGCGGGTCGGGAGGAGTGGGGAAGACGACCACGGCAGCCGCTGTCGCGCTCGAGGCGGCCCGCCTCGGACGCAAGGCGTGCGTGGTCACCATCGACCCGGCACGGCGCTTGGCCAACTCGCTCGGGCTCGACGCACTCTCCAACCAGCCGACCCGGATCGACGGTCCGTGGTCGGGCCAGCTCCACGCACTCATGCTCGACTCTAAGGGGACCTTCGACGACCTGGTCAAGCGCTATTCCGACAGCGCCAAGCAGGCCGAGGACATCAAGGTCAACCGGATCTACCGGAACCTCACCGGCTCGTTGTCGGGCACGCAGGAGTACATGGCCATGGAGAAGCTCTACGAGCTGGTCGAGGAGGGCGGATTCGACGTGGTCGTGGTCGACACTCCTCCGACACGCAACGCACTCGACTTCCTCGACGCCCCCCGGCGGCTCACCCACTTCCTCGAGAACCGCCTGTTCCAGGCGCTCATGAAGCCGACCCGGGTCGGGCTCAAGATCATGGGCGTGGCCGCCCAGGCACTGCTGCGCACCATCTCCAAGGTGGCGGGCGCCGACATCGTGGCTGACGCCGTGGCCTTCTTCCAGGCGTTCGAGGGGATGGAGGAGGGCTTCCGAGACCGGGCCGCCCGTGTGCGCGAGCTCCTGGTCCAGTCGGACACCGCCTTCATCCTGGTGGCCTCGCCGCGCTCCGACTCGGTCGACGAAGCGGTCCACTTCGCCGGCAAGCTGGCGGAGTCCGAGATGTCGGTCACCGCTCTGGTGGTCAACCGGGTCCAGCCGAGGTTCGCCAGCGACGCCCAGCTGGCGACCGTGCCTGCACTCGACGCCTCGGGGCCGACGGCCGATCTCGCCCAGCTGGTCGAGAACCTGCAGGGTTATACCGCGGCCTCCGACCGCGAGGAGCAGGCCTTTGCCGCGCTCGTCTCGAAGGTCAAGCCGGCCCCCGTCTACCGGGTGCCGCTCCTCAACTCGGACGTCCACGACCTCGAAGGCCTGGCCCACATCGCCGACCTGCTCTTCGGTGGCGGCGGTGCCTCCGAGGCGGGGGGCGCACCGGCGGCGCTGGACGCACCCGGGTCAGCCGGCACCGGGTCAGCCGGCACCGGGTCGGCCGGCGTCGGCACCGGTACGGCCGAGACCGGTACGGCCGGCACCGGGACGGGGGCATCGGCCTCCGTGGGTGGCGCACCGTAGGGGCGCTAACCTGTCGGCGTGCGCACCATCCTCGTGGCCAGCGACGCCCCATCGGTCAGGGCGGAGGTCGCGGCCATCGCGGGGCGCCCTGACATCACCATCCGGGAAGCCCGATCCGGACCGGCGGTAATGGCCGAGGTCGCCGACTCCCTTCCGGACCTGGTGGTCGTCGACCTCCAGATGGGGAACATGGGCGGGATGGCCGTGTGCCTCGAACTGCGGCTCGAGGCCTCGTACGGCAAGCTCGACCATGTGCCGGTGCTGATGCTGCTCGACCGGCGACCCGATGTGTTCCTGGCCCGGCGCTCGGGAGCAGAGGGGTGGGTGGTCAAACCCCTCGATCCCATCCGCCTGCGACGGGCGGTCACCGCGTTGCTGGACGGAGGCACCTACTACGACGAGTCCTACCAACCCCTCTCCGTCGTGTCCACGCCCGCCTCCGCCGGCGCCTGACGGCGCCGACCCGATAGACAGCGTCACCACCGTGTCCGTGTTCCGACGCCACGAAGACGATCAGCCCCCACCAGATGCCCGAGGGCGGAGCCGACTGAGGCGACGCGCGTCCGAGGGCCGGCAGAAGGGCTCGGCCGCCCGAGCTGACGGGGGAGCCGACGCGCAGGAGCAGTTCATCATCGATGCGCTCCACGACCTCCGGGACACGGTCGTCCGGGAGGTGATGACACCAAGGGTCGATGTGGTGGCGCTGACCATCCCGTTGACGGTCGACGAGGTGACCCGGGCCGTGCGCGAATCGGGACACAGCTGCTTTCCGGTCTGCGGCGAGGACCTCGATGACCTCATCGGCGTGCTGTTCGTGAACGATCTCTTCCGGGCCGGATGGAAGATGGGTGAGACCAATGGTGGCGTGGGCGGGGGGCCGTCGGGCTCCGTCGGGCCGGCAGATGCCGGAGAGGCGGTCCCGACGCCGGGGCCCATCGACTTCTCGCGGCGGCTCCGACAGCCCTTCCTCGTTCCCGAGTCGCACCTGGTGCTCGACGTGCTGGCCGAGATGCGGCGGCAGCGCAGAGCCTTCGCCGTGGTCGTCGACGAACACGGCGGTGTCGAAGGGGTCCTGACCGTCAAGGACCTGCTCGGTGCCCTAGTCGGCGACCTGCCCGACGAATTCGACTCGGACGACGAGCCCGACGTCGTGCGGGTCGACGGGAACCGCTGGCTGGTCGACGGCCGGATGAGCGTCGACGACGTGCAGGACCAGCTGGACATCAACCTGCCGGAAGGCGAGTACGTCACGCTCGGAGGGCTCCTCTTCGACGGCTTCGGGCACATCCCGGCCGAAGGGGAGTCGCTCGACATCGACGGCTGGGAGCTCCGGGTCACCGAAATGGACAAGCGCCGGATCGCCAAGGTGGTGGCGAAGCGGCTCGGGTCGACCCCGGCCCCTTCGGAGGGAGCGGGTCCGTCCGACGTGGCGGGCAACGAGCGGACCACCGTCGGGTAGCATCTGACTGCCTCGGATCCGACCACAGCGGGCCGGATCCGATGAGCGGGCTGTGGCGCAGCTTGGTTAGCGCGCTGCGTTCGGGACGCAGA
>JBKQRT010000132.1:0-2729 GCA_052143895.1 Acidimicrobiales bacterium
GCTCGACGCACCGGTCCGCCGGGTGGGCGCCGGGTTCGCGCCCATCGGGTCCGCCCCCACACTGGAGGCGTCCGTCCTGCCGTCGGTTGCGTCGCTGGCCGAAGCCGTACGGGACGTGGTCCGGCGCTGAGTGACGCCGGATCAGGCGCGCTCGTCCACGGGGCCGTAGCTGAGGTGGGTGAGGCGCTCGGCACCCGATGCGGTGATGAGCAGGGTGTTGTCGGCCAGGACCGTGCCCCGGACTACCGGGTCGACCGGCAGGCGACCACCTTCTACGAGCGAGACCCCTCACTGGCCGGCGTGGCCACCATGCCGGTGACTTTCACTCCGGTGCCGGCGTCGGATCCCCCGGCCACACCGTACCGAGCCGGGCCGTCCTGGACTCGCTAGCATCGACGGCGATGGCAGAACGTCCGTCGGGCCCGGTACGAGGGGTGACCGGTCATGCCCGGGCCGACCCGGGGCGCCCCGCCGTGGCGGTGGGCGACCGGGTCCGCGCCTACGGCGAACTCGACGGGCGGTCCCGGCGCCTGGCCACTGTCCTCGCCGCCCGGGGGGCCGGGCCCGGGCGACCGGTCGCCACCGTCCTGCCCAACGGCATCGAGATCTTCGAGGTGGCGACCGCCGCCGCCATGCTCAACGCCCCGTTCCTCCCGGTCAACTGGCATCTCCGGTCCCAGGAGCTCGCCTACATCCTGTCCGACGCCGACGTGGCCGTCGTGGTCGGACAGGACGGCTACGACGACGCGCTGCTGCGGGCGATCGACGACCATCCCGCCGGTGTGGTGCGGGTCGGGGTCGACTACGAGGAGGAGATCGGATCGGCCGCGCCGCTGCCGGACGGGGACAGTGGCGGGGGACCGGAGCTCATGTTCTACACCTCGGGCACCACCGCCCGGCCCAAGGGGGTCGTGCACGGCGCCCTGGCCGCGGCCGAGGGTCGGGTGCGGGGCATGGAGGGTCAGGTGGCGCTGTGGGGATGGACCGACGGCGACGTCTACGTGATGAGCGGCCCGGCCTACCACGCGTCCCATCTCGGGTGGGCCCTGTGCTCCCTCTACGTCGGCGCCCTGACCGTCGTCACCGAGCAGTTCGAGGCCCGGTCCTGGCTGGCCGAGGTCAGCCGCCAGCGGGGCACCCGCTCCTTCATGGTGCCGGCCCACTTCATCCGCATCCTCGAGATCCCCGAGGAGGAGCGCGCCGACCTCGACGTGTCGAGCCTCTCACTCATCGTGCACGCGGCCGCCCCGTGCCCGGTCCAGGTCAAGTTCCGCATGATGGCGGCGTTTCCGGACGCCGAGATCCACGAGCTGTACGGTGCCAGCGAGGGCGGCGCCACCAAGATCTCACCGGACGAGTGGCGGGAGCGACCCGGAAGTGTGGGCCGGCCGTGGCCCGGTGTCGAGATCCGTATCCTCGATGACGACGGGCACCCGGTGCCGGTCGGGGAGCCGGGGTCGGTCTACATCCGGCCCGCCGGTCCGCAGCGGTTCAGCTACCGCAACGACGAGGAGGCCACCAACCGGGCGTGGCGGGACGACGCCTTCACCGTGGGGGATATCGGCTATCTCGACGAGGACGGGTACCTCACCATCACCGACCGGGTCTCGGACATGGTCCTGTGGGGTGGGGTGAACATCGCCCCGCGGGAGATCGAAGAGGTGCTCTTCGAGCATCCGGCCGTCGTCGACTGCGCCGTCTTCGGGATCCCGGACGAGCGCGACGGTGAGCGGCTGAAGGCGATGGTGCAGTTGCGCGAGGAGGTCGACACGGCCGTACTGGCCGACCACGTTGCCGGACGCCTGGCGAAGTACAAGGTCCCTCGCGAGTGGGAGGTCGTCGAAGAGCTCCCGCGCGACCACAACGGCAAGGTGCGTAAGCGCCAACTGCGCGAGGCCCACCAGCCGGGCAGCCGGTAGCCTCGCCCTCCACCCGCCGGTCCGGGCGGGTGGCTCACTCCGATCGACCGGCGCGTTCCCGACTGGCCGACGCCACTTGGTCGAGGACCGACTGACCGGTCAGGGCGAAGACCGTCTCGTCGTCGGCCTGCCGCCAGAGGTCGAGCAGCCCGATGGAGAGCGGGTCGCACCCGTACCGCATCGGCCCCGTGTCGTCGAGGATGGCGTCGACGATGAGCACCGCCGCGTCCGAGGGGCTGGACACCTGCGGGTCCGCATGCTCCGTGCGCAGCCGGCTGGCCTCGACCGCCAGCGACCGGTACCGGTCGAACCGGGCGGCGGGGTGCTCGCCGGTACTGAGCTGGAACATGTCGGTGTCGACCGGACCGGGCAGGATCTCGACCACCCGGATGCCGGACCCGGCGACCTCCACGCGCAGGCTGTCTCCGAAGGCGGAGACGGCCGCCTTTGTGGCCCGGTAGGCCGAGTAAAATGGCACGCTGGCGATGATCGACGACGAGGTCACGTTGCAGACGACCGACGGCCGGTTGGCCCGGAGCACCGGGATGGCGGCCTGGGTCATCCGCACCACCCCGAGCACGTTTGATGGCCCGACCACCACCGAACAGCCGATCGGGCCATCACGGACCACCGATCACCCAGAGCTGCGGCTGGCGTCGTATGCGAGGACTACTTGGGACCCACCGAGGTCTCCCTGGATCGCTCCAACAACGTTGTCGCCACGGCCCGCCGAAATCACCTTCCGGAGTCCCGGTCCCCTGGTCGTTCCTACTAACCGTCGCCAGCCATGCTGTCGGGCATCTCGAGGAC
>JBKQRT010000133.1:0-3696 GCA_052143895.1 Acidimicrobiales bacterium
ATTAGCAGGTCGAGACCCTGATCATCCCAACGGAAAAGATCAGATCGATTCCAAATGAAAGCATCGCCAGGTGTATACTCGTCATAGTGCGTATGCCAGCCTCGATCGTGCTCGGCGGGACTCCAACGAGCGATCCTCTCCTTGAACACCTTCCGACTCCCATGCTCCTGTGAGCGAATAGGATAGTGCCGGAGGAGAAACTTGTACGGAAAGACCCTTCGTCCTGGAAAGATGACTTGGTGTCCCGCCGAGGTGGCAAGCGAGACGGGTCCGGCTTGATTCTTCCAAGCATTCATTTTGATGAAGCTTCCCGGCTCCTTTCCAAATTCGCACCATGGAATGGCATCGACAAGCGAGTGACCGGGTCGCCAGTTATCAGCGATGGGGCGGAAATTGACGATCGTATGATCCACGCAATTGAATCCCCAGTCAGTGACCATCGAAAACGACTCAGCCAGCGTCATTCTGGGCCACGGAGCTTCGTGTATCTCGTCGCAGTCGTTGATCATCAACCAGTCGGCATTGGACGAGTCGGCCACCTGCTCAATCCTCAGGTAAAGCTCCTCTGTTGAATGGATCTCCGTGGGCCCTGCTGAGGGGAATCGCTCAAGTGTCACTCGACTGTCATGGGTCCTGCTCTGGATGGTCTCGAAAGTGCCGTCCGTAGACCAGTTATCGATTACGTGGACACGGACCCCTTGTTCAAGCAGGTAGTCGATCAGCTGATCGATAATGTCGGCCTCGTTATACGCGGGCACTATCGCTAGAACGTCCAAGCCTTTAGTTCGAGGTGCCAGTTCATGACGGTCCCAGCGGTCGAAGATGTGGACCGGCATGGACTCGGCTGAGCATTCTGCGGGGACCATCATCCCTGTGAATTGGAGGCTCAGGCCGGAAAGCGTGATTCGCCTCTTGGCCTTACGCCGAAGTCGACCGGCCGCGATGCCGATGGTTGTTCCTTCACAGAATGCAGTGGAACCTTGGTCATCAATCAAGGAGATGGCGCCATCATCGCAGTCCATGACTCGCTGGAAGTACGTGACGAAGGCTTCGAGCAAGGGATGTCGGACGGGGTCGGGGATCTGCGGATCCTACACAATGCGGCCAATTGACTGGCACCTTCACGAACTCGACCCGACCCTGGAAATGGTTCCGGGGTCGCTCGATCGCTACGTGGTCCTCGACCGGATCGCTCAGGTGTGCGCTGGCCATGACGGCACCGTGGCTGAGATCGCCACGGAGGTCGTCGAGCGTGTGCGGGAGCTCACCGTCCGCATCAAGGAGCTGGAGAAGCGCATCGTCGGACTCGTCGAGCAGCTCGCACCGACCCTACTCGCCCTCCATGGATGTTGAGCCGTCACCGCCGCCAAGATCGTCGGCGAGACGGCAGGTGTGCAGCGTTTCTCGGACCCGGCCAAGTTCGCCCGCTTCAATGGCACCGCTCCCATCCCGGTGTGGTCCTCCAACAAGGTGAGGGTCCGGCTCAACCGAGGAGGGAACCGACAGGTGAACGCCGGTCTCCACCGCATCGCCGTCACCCAACTCCGCGGAGGCGCCGGCAAGGAGTACGTCGATCGCCGAATAGCCGAAGGAAAGACCAAGACCGAGGCCATCCGAGCCCTCCGCCGCAAGATCTCCGACGAGGTCTACCGGCGCCTCATGACCGACGAATTGGCCCGGCACGAGGTCCTATCAACCCTCGCCCTCGCTGCCGCTTGACATAGGAGCATCCCCTCTTGCGTCTTCTGGCCAGGGAGAACACGGCATGACAGTCGGTCGAAGGGATCGATTGTCACCTTCGCGTTACACAAGCCATGGCTGCCTTGGGAAGAAGAGGGGCTTTGTTCGAACCCCTCTCGATGAGCCAGGTCACCCAGGCAACCAACCACTGAGCAGCCCCTGACCCAGCGCTTTGCTTGTCGATGGAAGTCAGCGTGGATCGAATCTCAACCAGTTGGCGAGCAGCGTTGCTCGCGTCTTGTTGTCAACGACAAGTTCGGCACTTACGACAATGGCCTTCTCCGAGATCTCTACGGGTTCGGCTCGCAGCGACAAAGGTGGTCCCAACGGGGTCGGCCGCAAGAATCGTACATCGAAGCCTGCGGTGATGAAGGGTACAGGAGGATTCGAACCTGCAACCTTCTGATCCGTAGGGAGAGCCCGAGTCGTCCTGGCCATTCCCCGGGAATCCCAATTCGTCGCACAATTGCAGGTCATCGGTGGTGCATTCAGAGGGGCACGAAACACTGCGGGACGATCGTGGACACGATGAGACCGAATTGTTGGTTCGACTGTTGGCTTCTTCTCCCACCTCGTCGCACGTCTTCACAGCATCAACCCGTGGATCGCCGCTCCCCTCTGTGAGCGTCCCGACGAATCTGAGACGTTCCGGTGATCAACAGCATGCGCACCGAGCGCTCTGAATCCTGAGTTCGTGGCCACGCTCAAGGAGCTCGGCGGATCCAGTCGATCAGAAGCTCCCCCGCCCTGCGGAGCTGAGCCGCCGTTGGAATGCTCGATTCCGCCACGCCCGACCGGACGATGAGGCCCACGGTCCGGTCAGCGTCCTCGATCATGCACCTCGAGATCTCGAGTGAGCACCACGAGCCGAGGTCGTGCGGTGCGGCGCGCAAGGAGACGGCGATCGAACGGGTCATGGCCGGGTGGGACACCAACCGGAACAGATCGAGATAGTCACCCCCGGCCTTGTCTGCCCGCGCTCCCCTTCGCCGTGGTGCGGATTGGAGCTTCATGGCCACGAGGCTCGCAGGGGAGGCGAACCGACAGCGCACCCGAGCAACGATCGTGCCGTCCGATTCAGCGATGAGGGTGAGCTCATCCGCGGTATCCTGCGCCCAACGGTGGGCGAGCACGAAGATGCGGTCCTCTTCCGCGTCGGGAAGATGCTCCGCCGAGAGTTCCGCCGCCGGGACGTCACCCACCGCGATGCAGTCGACCTTCGTTCCCTTCAGCGAACCTTCAATTCCTTGGGCGGCAACCACCGCCTCCACGACGGTCGGCTCGTCGCCGTGCTGGGTGGCCACGGTATCGAGATCGTCGGTGACCCGATGTGCTCCTCCGAGGCGTGCAAGGACAGCCAGTCCGCCGATGACGGCGAAGTCGGCGCTCGGTGCCGCCTCGGTCAGGGCAGCCAGCGACGCCACCAGGTTGCCGGTCCCTGGACCTTCCAAGCGAAGCTCACCAGACACGTGTGAACTCCTTCGGATCCCAACCTTCGAGGACTTCGTGACCGCGCGCCCGGTCCTGGGCGAGGTCGAGGGCTACGACGAGTTCGTTCGCCACCGGGTACCCGTCCCGATGGGCCGGCGACCTCCAGGCGAAGCCGTACCGGGACGGGCATACCGCCACCTCGGACCCTGTCCACCCTGAATCCGAGCCGTAGGCGCCGACGACAGTGACAAGGTCCACGTCGTCGGACACGTAGAGACGTGGCCACGTCCCCGCCGCTCCGGCGACAAGAGGGACCCCGAGAGCCAGGGCACCCAAGGTACCGGTCAGCCGGTAGCGCTCCGGCGGCTCGGGAGGCGGTGGAGAGGGCATCGGCGTCCAGCGGGGCTTCCACTCTTCCGCAACCGCCCAGAACAGCTCGGGGATGATCGGAAGGTTGTCCGCCCCGACGAGTCCCTGACGCCGGAGCGCAGTCAGGATCTCGGAGACCCGACCAGGAGAGCGACC